>NZ_JBFUKR010000014.1:0-148465 GCF_056400745.1 Rhizobacter sp. P5_A1 | reverse complement strand
GGTGCGGTGTGCTGGCTGCCGTTCGTGCTTCTGATCGTCGTGTTCGTGCTCGGCTTCCTCGGGCTGGCCTACAGCATCTACCCGTTCGTCGTGATCGGCCAGCTGACGATCTGGCAGGCCGCGAGCAGCCCCGCGGCACTGAAGGTGATCCTGATCGGCGTGTGCATCTCGGTGCCGGCGATCGCCGGCTACACGGTGCTGTCGTACCGCGTCTTCCGCGGCAAGACCGGCGAGCTGAAGTACGCGTGAAGGGCGAGTCAAACTCATTGGGTACCGGGCACCCACCGATGCGGCCCGCAGCGCGTTGTGCGATACATGAAGCATGATCTCGACAGACTCGACCGTCCGTCCGACGCTGCCCACAGAAGTATGCGTTCCTGGCCCGATCTGACGCGCTGGGGCGCTGCCATGGCACTGGTCGCAGCGGCGGCGTACGCGGGTCAGCAACTGACCCTGCAGACGGGTCTGTCGCGCCTGCGGGATGCGGCCACGCATCGGTTGGACATGCTGACCACCGGACTCGACGCCGATCTGGCACGTTTCGACTACCTGCCGGCGCTGCTCGAGATGACGCCGGCTGTGCCGGGATTGCTCGACACCCCGTCGGACGGCAAGCTTCGCGATGCGGTCAATCGCTACCTCAACGGGGTGAATTCCACCGCCGGCGCCGAGATGCTCTACGTGCTGGATGCCAGCGGGGTTTCGCTCGCGGCGTCCGACTGGGACCAACCGGGCACGACCGTTGGCCAGGATCTGTCATTCAGACCGTACGTGACTGAAGCCATGGCGCGCGGGCGCGGCAGCTTCTACGGCGTCGGAATCACCAGCCGCAAACCGGGCTACTACCTGTCGTACGCACTGCGCCAACGCGAGCGCTCACGCGGGCTGGTGGCCGTCAAGGTCAACATCGAACAGGCCGAACAAGCGTGGCGCAAGCTGCCGGGCGAAGTGCTGCTGGTCGATGAGCGAGGCGTCGTCATCCTGTCGACGCGCGACGACCTCAAGTACCGACCCCTGGCACCGCTGGACGCCAGCCAGCGGGCAGAAGTGCAGCGATACCGCCCCTATGGTGAAGGCGCATTGCAACCGTTGCACTGGACCGTCGAGAACGCGCTCTCGCCGGACGCGCAGTTGGTTGCGCTGGATCGCGTGACGTATCTCGCTTCGAATCGCGCGTTGCAGCATGCGCCGTGGCGCCTGATCACGCTGGACGATCTCGAGCCCACGCAGGTGCTGGCGCGCTACGCGGCGGTCACGGCGGGCCTGGCGATGGCAGTCTTGCTGTTGGCGGCCGTGACCCTGCGGCAGCGCCGGCGCGCCGTGCGTCAGAAGCTGGCCAACCAGGCCGCGCTGCAAGAGGCTCATGACAATCTGGAGTCGACCGTCGTGGCACGCACCGCGCAACTCCGCGCGGCTCAGAGCGAATTGATCCATGCCGGCAAACTGGCTGCGCTGGGGCAGATGTCGGCGGGCATGGTGCATGAATTGAATCAACCGCTCACCGCGTTGCGCACGCTGTCCGACAGCGCCGGCATTCTGCTGGACCAGGACCGCCGCGACGACGTTCGAGCCAACCTGCGCCGCATCGCGGGCATCGTCGATCGCCTTGGGCGCTTGACCTCGCGATTGAAGACCTTCGCGCACAAGAGCGAGGCCCCGCTCGCGCCGGTGCTGCTTGCGAGGATCATCGGCGATGCGCAAGCCATGGTCGTCGCGGATTTGAAAGATCGCGACATGGCCCTCGAAGTCGATGTCGAGCCCGCGGCGCTCAGCGTCTTGGCCGAAGAGTCGGCGATCAGCAGCGTCATCATCAATCTGGTGCGGAACGCGATCGAGGCCATGCACGACACGCCGAACCCCCTGTTGACGATCCGGGCGCGAGCGCAGACCGATCGGGCCATCGTCACCGTGTCAGACAACGGGCCCGGCATTCGCGCCGACATCCTCGCCAGGCTGTTCGAGCCTTTCGTGACCAGCAAGCCTGCTGGCGCCGGACTGGGCCTGGGGCTCGTCATTTCGGCACAACTCGTGCGCGCCAACGGCGGCACACTCGCCGCCATCAATCGCGAGAAGGGCGGTGCATGCTTCACCGTCAATTTGCCGATCGCAAGGACACAGGAGTAGCACCACAGTGAGCGAAGCCATTTCAATCAGAGTCCTTCTGATCGAAGACGACGAAGATGTGCTGGTCAGCACCGCACAGGCACTGACCTTGGCGGGCTTCGTCGTCGAGTCCTATGCGAGTGCGGAGCGAGCCCGTGCACATGTCGCTTTCGACGCTCCGGTCATCGTCGTCTGCGACGTTCGTCTGCCGGGCATGAGCGGCACCGAATGGTTGCCGGAGATTCGCGCGATCGACGCCGAACTTCCGGTGGTGCTCGTGACGGGCCATGGTGACATTGCGATGGCGGTGCGGGCGATGCGCGACGGTGCGTATGACTTCATCGAGAAGCCGTTCACCTCCGAGCGGCTGATCGCCATCGTTCGCCACGCCGTGGAGCGACGCCAGCTGGCATTGCAGGTTCGGACGCTGCACGATGCGCTGGAGAACTGGCATGGCATTCAGGCTGCCCTGATCGGCCGCTCGGCTCAGATGCAGGAAGTCAGACGTACCGTGATGACCCTCGCCCAGACATCGGCCGACGTGCTGATCTACGGCGAGACCGGTACCGGCAAGGAACTCGTGGCGCGTTGCCTTCACGATCACAGCGAGCGTCGGCGGCAACACTTTGTGCCCGTGAATTGCGGCGGCTTGCCCGAATCGTTGGCGGAAAGCGAACTCTTCGGACACGAAGCCGGGGCGTTCACGGGTGCGAACCGAGCCCGGGTCGGCAAGTTCGAGTATGCGCATGGCGGCACACTGTTTCTCGACGAGGTGGAAAGCATGCCGACCGCCGTGCAGATCAAGCTCCTGCGAGCACTGCAGGAGCGCACGGTCGAGCGAATCGGATCGAACAAGCCGATTCCGTTCGACTGCCGTCTGGTGGCGGCGAGCAAGGATGATCTCAAGCTGCTGAGCGATCAGCACAAGTTCAGGGCAGACCTGTACTACCGCATTGGCGTCGCCTTCATAGAGCTGCCCCCGCTGCGCGAACGCCGCGAGGACATTCCCTTGCTGTTCGAGCACTTCGTCCTTCTTGCCGCCAGTCGCTACGAGCGCGCGGCGCCGGTGCTCAACAATTCGCAGCTCGCCGACCTGATGGCTTACGCGTGGCCTGGCAACGTTCGCGAATTGCGAAACGTGGCCGACCGTTTCGTCCTGGGCTTGCTGGGTGACAGGCTGACGATGGCACGAAGCGCAGGCGAACGAGCGCCCGGACTGCCGCACGGCCTTCCGCTGCAGGTCGAGAAATTCGAGCGCGCGATGATCGTTGAAGAACTGAGACGCAATCGAGGCGATCAATCCGCAACCGCCGCCGCACTTGGCATTGCAAGGCAAACCCTTTCTGACAAGGTCAGGAAGCTCGGTTTGGTGGCGGACGAATTCAAGTGATCGAGCGCGTACTGCCCTTCCTTCGTTGGTGGCCGATGGTGAATCGGTCGACCCTCAAGGCCGATCTGCTCGCCGGACTCACCGGGTGCATCCTCGGGCTGCCGCAGGGCGTCGCCTTCGCGATACTGGCCGGCCTTCCGCCGCAGTACGGCCTCTACGCGGCGATGCTGCCGCCGGCGCTGGCGTCGCTGTTCGGGTCGAGCTGGCACATGGTCGCCGGACCGACCAACGCGGTCGCGATCCTGCTCTTCGCGAGCCTCGGGCACCTGGCGACGCCGGGCAGCAGCGACTACATCAGCCTGGTGCTCGTTGTCACCTTCCTGACCGGCCTGTTCCAGTTCGTGATGGGGCTGGCGCGCCTCGGCACCCTGGTCAACTTCATCTCGCACACGGTCATCGTGGGCTTCAGCGCAGGTGCCGCGATCCTGATCGCGACGCAGCAGCTGAAGTCGTTCCTCGGCATCCCGATGCCTGCGGACGCGTCGTTCGTGCAGACCTTGCGCCAGACCGTGCTCCAGCTCGGGCATGTCAACCCCTGGGTGACGGCGGTAGGCGTGTTCACGATCGCGTCGGGGCTGCTGGCGAAGAGGTATCTGACGAAGGTTCCGTTCATGATCACCGCGACGGTCGCAGGCAGCCTGGCGGCGCTCGCGCTCGATGCCGTGTTCGGGCACGACGTGACGGCCATCCGCACCGTCGGCGCGCTGCCGGCACAGCTGCCGCCGCTGACGATCCCCGACCTGTCGATCAGCACGCTCACCAAGGTCGCTCCCACGGCGCTGGCCACGACGATCTTGAGCCTGACGCTCGGGATCAGCGTCGGCCGCACCCTCGGCATCCGCTCCGGCCATCGCATCGACGCCAACCAGGAGTTCATCGGGCAGGGGCTGTCGAACCTGGTGGGCAGCTTCTTCTCGTCGTACGCGTCGGCAGGGTCCTTCAATCGCAGCGCCGCGAACTATGAGGCAGGCGCGAAGACGCCGTTGGCATCGGTCTTTTCATCGATGATGCTCGTGGGCATCGTGCTGCTGGTGGCGCCGCTTGCCGCCTATCTGCCGTTGGCGACGGTCGCCGGAATCCTCTTCCTCATCGCCTACGGCTTGATCGACGTGCGGCGCATGAAGTCCATCTTCGCGACCAGCCGCAGCGAAGCGTCGGTCATGATCGTCACGCTGCTGGCGGCGCTGTTCCTCGGTCTGCAGACTGCCATCTATGCCGGTGTGTTGCTGTCGCTGCTCTTGTTCCTGAAGCAGGCGGCACAGCCCGGGATACGCGACGTCAAGCCTGAGTTTCGGGGTGGTCACTATCACTTCGATGCCGACACGGGTCTGCCCGACTGCCCGCAGCTGAAGATGCTGCGCATCAATGGTTCGATCTTTTTCGGAGCGGTCGAACACATCGAGGATGCGTTTCATCGGGTCGATCGAGCACGACCGGAGCAGCGGCGGCTGCTCATCGCCGCGAGCGGTATCAATGTGGTCGACATCTCGGGCGCCGAGCTCTTGAGTCGTGAGGCGGCGCGTCGTCAAAAGATGGGCGGCGGCCTGTACTTCTGGTTCATGAAGGACGCGGTACTCGACGTGCTCGAGCGTGGCGGCTATCTCAAGGTGATCGGCCAGGAGAATGTCCTTCCGCACGGCGCCGATGCGATCGCCGTGCTGTATCCCCAGCTCGATTCAGAGATCTGCCGCCACTGCACGGCACGGATCTTTCCACAGTGCCATATCGCGTTGCCGAACGGGAGACCGCGCGCCGCTGACGATGCCCCGCCGGCTTTGGCGACGGCCGGTGCAACGAGGCGTGACGAGGCCTGATCGGCTGCGGCAGGAACCCGCGGGCTCGCTGGCAGCGAATGGCGAGAAACCAAGGAAAGCCCCAAGCCCGCATCGCAGGATTCTGCTAACGCCCGGTCCCATTCCGACAGACGGACGCGCGGCTCGTGCCTATCCTGATCAGCTGCCGGATGAACGCCGCGTCACTCGGCGGAATCCGGACTCAGCGACGACTTCAAAGGAATTTCTGACATGCCTTCAAATGCATCATGGCTTCGGGTCGCCACGCTGGTGGCCGTGGCGACGGCCACCATCCTGCAGGCGAGTTGCGGCGGGAGCGACAGCGCCGCCCCGACGCCCACCGCGCTTGCCTGCGACGACGGATTGAAGACCGCCTTCAAGCCGGACGCGAACACGACGGTCCTCCTCGTCAAGTCATTCAAGCAGGGCGACTCCATCGCACTCGCGGCCACCCCCGCGTCACCGGCGCCCGGCAAGGCTCCCGTCGACCTCTGCCTGGTCAAGCTGTTGGTCGGCCCGGGGAACCCCGGCCCGACGGGCGCGCCATCGACATCGGCAGGCATCGGCATCGAGGTCTGGTTGCCGACGGCCGCCCACTGGAACGAGCGCATCCGCGCCTACGGCAGCGGCGGATGGGCGGGCACGTCCGAGGCGGATCCCACCGTCATCGGCGGCAGTGACAGCGACATGCACGTGGCGGCTGCAGGCAAAGGATTCGTCGTCTCCACGTCCGACCATGGTCACATGGCCGTCGCCGGCCAGCCGGGTGCGCTCAGTGCATCCTTCGCGATGAACCCCGACGGCACCCTCAACACCGTGCTCTGGAAGGATTTTTCGGAGCGCAGCCTTCACGAGCAGGCCGACAAGACCAAGGCGCTTGCCAAGACCTATTACGGCAAGTCTCACAAGTACGCCTATTGGGATGGCTTCTCGACCGGCGGCCGCCAGGGTCTGAAGCTTGCCCAGGTGTATCCCGACGATTTCGACGGCATTCTGGATGGGGCGCCAGCAATCAACTGGACGCGATTCATCACCAACGAGCTCTATCCGCAAGTGGCCATGCTGCAGGATCTGGGCGCAGCGATGTCAGGCGCCAAGTTGAACGCCGTGACCGGGGCGTCGATCGTCGCGTGTGGAGGGGGTGCACTGGGCTTCCTGGTGGACCCTTACGCCTGCCACTACGATCCGACCAAGGATGCTGCCGCGCTGTGCGCCGGTGTGGCGGGAAACGGCGGCGTCACGGGCACCAACACCGACACCGCCAGTTGCGTGAACCTGGCCGAGGCGACCGTCATCAACAAGATCTGGTATGGCCAGACGGCTGACGGAAGCGTCCCCGACCCGGCGACCGACAACGCCGCCGGGCCGCATCTGGTCGGCAACAACCAGATGTGGTTCGGGCTCGCTCGCGGAACCTTCCTGGGCTTGCTGGCCGGTGATGCCGCCGGTGCCTTCGGAGCGTTCGGCGGGGCGTTTCCGATCGCGGCCGACCAGGTGGCGCTTGAACTCCAGGACCCGTCGTTCGGCACGCCGCTCTTCACCAACGCAGTGAGCAACGGCACCAGCAAATGGACGACGTTGGACTATGCGGGACTGACGGTCGCGGCCTACCAGGGTCTGGTTCTGCAGCCGCAGTTCGCCAACATCAATACGGACAATCCTGACCTCGGCGCGTTCAACAACCGCAAGGGCAAGCTGATCATGTACCACGGCATGGCCGACAACCTGATCGCTCCGCAAGGGTCAGACAACTACTACGCTCGAGCGACTGCCGCGATGGGCGGAACCACTGAAACACAGAAGTTCTTCAGGTTCTTCCACATCCCTGGTCTGGCCCACACCGGGCGACTCGAGGCCGGCACCAACGTCCCGGTCCCGCAGTCCGCCCTCGGACGCGATGAAATGTTCGTGGCCCTGCAAAGTTGGGTCGAGGCTGGCACCGTGCCGGGTCGCATCGACGTCAGCTCGTCGGATTCGAGCGTCTCGCTGCCGATGTGCGTGTTCCCGCAGAAGATCACCTACAGCGGAACGGGCTCGGTGAAGTCTGCCGGCAGCTACGCCTGTCAGTAGCGCTGGCCTGTCCCGAAACGCGAAGCCTCAGGATCCACGCGCCACCGCAGGCGTCATGCCGGTGTGCTCGCGAAACGCCTGGGTAAAGTGAGATTGACTCGAGAAGCCCAGGCTCAGCGCAATTTCGGCGATCGGCAGGAGGGACGATCCCAACATGCGCGTCGCGGCGTCGATGCGCCTCTGCCGTACATAGCGATAAGGCGAGGTGCCCAGGCTCGCTTTGAAGCAATGTGCGAAGTGAGACGTGCTCATGCCGGCGACCTGGGCCAGTTCGGCCAGGCCGAGGTCGTTGCCCAGATTGGCTTCGATGTACTCGATCACCCGACGCCGGGCACCCGGTGACATGTGCCCGATGGGATGCGCTCTCGTTTCTGGTCCGGCGTAGTGTTCTGCAAGACGACCCAGAAGGGCACACGACAGCCCTTCTGCATAAAGGGCCCCGCCAGGCGCGCCACGCAGAGCCTCGTCAAACAGCTCCTGCACCAGCCATTGGAGCTTCGCGTCGAACACCTCATGGGCAGTCCTGAGGTTCAGGCTCGGTGCATCCCGCACGAGGCGGTTGACGACCTGCGGGGACAGCGTCACGCCGATGCATTGACCAGCTTGCCCGTCCCAGCGCGCGCCTTCGTATTCGTAGTCGCGTGAATACAGCTCGATCATTCCGGGCGCCGTGCCGAGATCGATGCTGCGGCCGCTGCTGTAGCGATACCAGCGGCGTCCGGCGCCATGCGTTGCGAGCAGCAGAACCGGCGCGGCCGTGCCGGCGGCGCCTCGTTCTTCGCGACCGGGGATCGGGAACAGATCCAGCGGCAACCCGCCCCAGCGTGCCGGAAGCCGCAGCACCGGTTCGCCAGCTTCGTTGGTGGCCACCCTGGACGCGTTGCAGATGGCTTCGCGTTCCGGCTTCTCCATGGGTGCCTCGCTCGGCATCGGACAGCTAGACACCGAGACAGTTTGAGAGTCCCGGATCGATCGCAATCTCGCTGGCACGACCCTGCAAAATCGCCTGGCCCTTCTGCAACACCAATGCGCGATCGCTGTGGGCCAGCACCTTTCTGTAGTCGCGGTCGACGATCAACGTGGCGATGCCGCTGGCGCGGATTTGTCCGATCACCCGCCAGATCTCGGCGACGATCAGTGGCGCCAGCCCTTCGGTCGCCTCGTCGAGGATCACGAGTTCGGGGTGCGTCATCAAGGCGCGGCCGATCGACAGCATCTGTTGCTCGCCACCCGACAATTGCGCACCGAGGTTCGTGAGCCGCTCCTTCAGGCGCGGAAAGGTCTCCAGCACGCGCTCGAGCGACCAGTCATTCCGCCCGTCGCGGCCGCGCCGCGCGGCCATCACCAGGTTCTCGCGCACGCTGAGGTTCGGAAAGACGCCGCGGCCCTCGGGCACGTAGGCCACACCGAGGCGCGCGACCTCGTGCGGACGCGCCTTCTTGGCGTCCTGACCCAGAATCTGGATCTCGCCCGCGCGCTGCGTCACATGTCCCAGCAGAGTCCGGATCAACGTACTCTTGCCCATGCCATTGCGGCCGAGCAGGCCGACCGTCTCGCCACGTCGGATCTGCAAGTCCACGCCGTGCAGAACATGGCTCGAGCCGTACCAGGCGTGCACGCCCTTGGCGTCGACGATCGCCTCGCCTTCCAAGCCGTTCATGCGTGTTCCCCCAGGTAAGCGGCCCGTACCTCGGGGCTCCTGCGCACCGCGTCGGGTGTGCCGGAGGCGATCACGGCGCCGTCGACCATCACGGTGATGCGATCGGCGATGCGGAATACCGCGTCCATGTCGTGCTCGACCAGCAGGATGGCGTGTTCGGCCTTGAGTGCCGCGAGCAGCGCGAGCATGCGTTCGGTCTCTTCGGCGCCCATGCCGGCCAACGGCTCGTCGAGCAACAGCACCTGCGGTCGCGTGGCCAGGCACATCGCGATTTCGAGCTGTCGCTTCTGGCCGTGTGACAGCAGGCCGGCCGAGCGTTCGAGCAATGGGTCGAGCCCCGCGCGCGAGGCGGCGTCGCGTGCGGCAGCGCCACTGGTGTCGCAGCGTCCGGCGTCCTGCCACCAGGCCCAGGGCTTCTGTGCGCGGGCCTGCGCCGCCAGGCGGCAGTTCTCGAGCACGCTGAAGCTCGGGTAGATGGTGTTGCGCTGGTAGCTGCGGCCGAGGCCGCAGCGGGCGCGTCGCGGCTGCGTCCACGCGGTCACGTCCTGGCCCAACAGTTCGACGCTGCCGCTCGACGGCGCGATCTCGCCAGACAGGATGTTGATCAGCGTCGACTTGCCCGCGCCGTTGGTGCCGATCACTGCATGCACGGTGCCGCGCTCGAGTTCGAGCGAGACTGCGTTCACCGCCACCAGCCCGCCCCAGCGTCGCGTGAGCGCGCTGGCACGCAGCAAGACCTCAGGCGGCTTCATGACGCACTCCCGTGTGACCGGATGCGGCGCGAACGCCTGTCATGCGCCCGACCAGCCGTTCGCGCCATTGGCCCGGGAGTCCGACCAGCCCGCGCGGCAGGAGGGCGACGCTGGCGATGATGGTCAGGCCCAGACCCAGCTGCCAGTGCTTTGCAAAGGCGCCGAAGATCGCTTCGGAGCGAAAGAATTCCTGCAGGAGCGCGAACGCAAAGGCACCGATCAGCGCGCCACGCAAGTGGCCGATGCCCCCCAGGATGACCATGATCAGCACCTCGCCCGACAGGTGCCACGCCAGCAGTTCGGGGTTCACCGCGCCGTCCTTGACCGCGAAGAGGAAGCCCGCCAATCCGGCAATGCCGCCCGAGATCGTGAATGCCGCCAGCTTGTACGGATAGGTCGAGAACCCCGTGGCGCGCATGCGCTGTTCGTTGACGCGTATGCCGGCCAGGGCCCGGCCGAAGCGCGACCGCAGCAGCACCGCGAGGAACGCAAAGGTCGCCGCCAGGCAGGCGAGCGTGAAGGCGTACATGACACGCGATCCATTCAGATCGAGGCCCGCCCAGAGCACCGGCTTCGCGTACAGGTAGATGCCGTCCGTGCCGCCGCCCAGCGGCGTGTCGTGCACCACGTAATAGGCCATCTGCGAAAACGCGAGCGTGACCATGATGAAGTACACACCCTTCGTGCGCAGCGAGAGCGCCCCGACGGCCAGCGCGTACATCGCCGCAGCGAGCACGCAGGCCGGCAGCAACCACCACAGCGACGGCGCGGCGCCCTGGCCCGACAGCAGCACCGCCGCGTACGCGCCGATGCCGAAGAACGCCGCCTGACCGAAGCAGACCAGGCCGGTGCCGCCGACGAGCAATTCCAGGCTCAGCGCGAAGACCGCGAAGACCATGATCTTGGTGACCAGGTCAAGGCCGTAATTGCCGGCACCCAACGGGAACAACGCGAGCGCTGCAAACGCGAGTGCAACGAACAGCGCCTTGGAACGATTGGAGGTTGGCATGGGTCAGCCCGCCTTGAACAGGCCGGCCGGCTTGATCAGCAGGATCATGGCCATCAGCACATAGACAAGCACACCGGCTGCTTGCGGGACGAACACCTTGCCGAAGGTGTCCACGAAGCCGATCAGCAGCGAAGCGAGCAGCGCGCCACGAATCGATCCGATGCCGCCGATGACGACGACCACGAAGCAGATGATCAGGACCGAACTGCCCATGCCCGGGTACACGCTGCTGACCGGCGCGGCCACCATGCCGGCCAGCGCCGCGATCGCGACGCCCGCCGCGAACACCACTCGGTACAGAAACTTGACGTCGATACCGAGGCTCTGAACCATCTCCCGGTTGGTACTGCCGGCGCGGATCATCATTCCCAGACGCGTGCGCGTGAACACCAGGTACATGCCGAGCGCCAGCGCCATGCAGACGCCGGAGATGAACAGGCGGTAGACGGGGTAAGTCATCATCGAGCCGAGCGGAAGCGTGCCGGACAAGATGTCGGGCGCATTCACGCCGTGGACCTCGTCTCCCACCACCAGACTGCGCAGCTCTTCGAAGATCAGGATGAGCCCGTACGTCATCAGCACCTGTTGCAGGTGTTCACGTTCGTACAGGTAGCTGTAGAAGGCCCATTCCAGCACGTAGCCGAGCACGACGGCGAGCACCGCGCCGACCAGCAGCGTGGCAAAGAATCCGCCGCCGAAAGCAGACGCCACGACCGGCGACAAGGCGAACGCCATGTACGCACCGATCATGTAGAAGCTGCCATGCGCGAGGTTGATGACGCCCATGATCCCGAAGATCAGCGTCAATCCGCTCGCCACCAGGAACAGCAGCAGACCGTACTGCAACGCGTTCAGGCACTGGATGAGGAAGGTGGCGAGGTCCATCAGAGACGGCAACCGCGGCCGGGATCCGCCAACGCCTTGCTCGCGACGCTGACGAGCTTGTTCTCCTTGCCGGACACCTGGCGCAGGTAGATGTCCTGCACCGGGTTGTGGCTCTTGCTGAGCGTGAATGCGCCGCGGGGGCTGTCGATGCGAGCCTTCTCGACGGCGGCGGCGAATTCCGCCTTCTTCGCGATGTCGCCCTTCACGGCGGTCAGGCCGGCGGCGAGCATCTGCGCCGCGTCATAGCCCTGTACCGCATACACGTCGGGCTGCAGCTTGTAGGCCTTCGCATACGACAGCCGGAACGCGTTGTCGCGCGGTGTTCCCAGGCTGTCGCTGTAGTGCAGCGTGGTGAGCACCCCGTCGGCATCCGCGCCCTGGGCCTCGAGCGTGCCGTCGGTCAGGAAGCCCGCGCCATACAGCGGGATGCTCTTCTTCAGGCCGGCGGCGGCGTAGTCCTTGACGAACTTGACGGCACCGCCTCCGGCGAAGAACGTGTACACGGCATCGGGCCGGGTCGATGCGATGTCGGTCAACAGTGCCTGGAACTCGACGTTGGGGAACGGCAGACTCAGCTCCTTCACGACCTTTCCGCCGGACTTCTCGAAGGCTTCCTTGAAGCCTCGAACGCTCTCGTCGCCGGCCGCGTACTTCCACGTGATGGTGACGACGTTCTTGTGACCCTTCTTGGCCATCACCTCGCCCATGGCATAGCCCGGCTGCCAGTTGCTGAAGCTCGACCGGAAGATGTTCGCGCCGCACATCGGCCCGGTCACCGCATCGGCGCCGGCGTTCGGAACGATCAGGATCGTTCCGGTCTCCTTCGCGACCTTGGCCATCGCCATCGCGACCCCGCTGTGCACGGTTCCGACGAGCACGTCGACGTTGTCGCGCTTGATCAGCTTGTTGACGTTGTCGGTGGCCTTCGACGGGTCGGACTCATCGTCGACCCTGACGAAATCGATCTCGCGGCCCGACAGCTTGCCGCCTTGCTCGGTCACGTAGAGCCGAAACCCGTTCTCGATGGCGCTGCCCAGGGACGCGAAGGTTCCAGTGGCCGGGAGCATGAAGCCGACCTTGAGCTTGCCGCCGGCTTGCGCGTGAGCGAACGAAGCGCTCAGGGCGAGGCCGGTGGCGATGGCGAGGCGCGTGAACTGCATGGGTTGTCTCCTGTGGAATCTTTGAATGAAGGACTGTTCCGAGCGCACCGATCGGTTCAGCTGCGATCGGCCTCGATCGCGCGCAGCTTGAAGCGCTGAATCTTGCCGGTGGCCGTCTTCGGCAGGTCGGGCACGAATTCGATGAACCGCGGGTACTTGTAGGGTGCGAGGCGCTCCTTCACGAAGGCCTTCAGCTCGGCCTCGTCGGCCGCCGCACCGGGTTTCAAGACGACAAAGGCCTTCGTCTTGACGAGACCTTCGGCGTCGTTCTTTCCGATGACCGCCGCTTCCAGCACGGCCGGGTGCTGAACCAGCGTGGCCTCCACCTCGAACGGGCTCACGTAGATGCCGCTGACCTTCAGCATGTCGTCGCTTCTGCCGCTGTAGGTGTAGCTGCCGTCGCCGTTGCGCACGTACTTGTCACCGCTCTTGGTCCAGCCGCCCTGGAAGGTCTCGCGCGTCTTGGCGCGGTTGCCCCAGTACATCATCGCGGCCGACGGACCCTGGATGTAGAGGTCACCCGGATCCCCGTCGGGGACCGGACCGCCATCGTCGCCGCGCAGTTCGACCTCGTAACCCGGCACCGGCCAGCCTGTCGTGCCGTAGCGCACCCGATCGGGCCGGTTCGAGATGAAGATGTGCAGCATCTCGGTCGAGCCGATGCCGTCGACGATGTCGATGCCGAAGTGCGCCTTGAAGCGCTCGCCGATCTCCGCAGGCAGCGCCTCGCCGGCCGAGGAGACGAGCCTGATCGCGACCTCCCCGCGCTTGGGCAGGTCGCGGCAGGCCAGCATGCCGGCGAAGCCGGTGGGCGCCCCAAAGAACACGGTGGGCCGGATGCCGCCAGTGCCGCCGAGCCAGCGCTTGAACGTGGCCTCGGGCGTGGGCCGCTCGGCCATCAGGATCACCGTGGCGCCCACGCTCATCGGGAAGCTCAACGCATTGCCCAGGCCGTAGGCGAAGAACAGCTTGGCGGCGGAGAAGCACACGTCGCGATCGGTCAGGCCCAGCACGCGCTTTCCGTAGAGCTCGGTCGTCCAGTACGGATTCCCGTGCGAATGAACCGTCCCCTTGGGGCGACCGGTCGAACCGGACGAGTACAGCCAGAAGCCGGGGTCGTCGGCGTTCGTCGGCGCGGCTTTGGACAGGGGTAGGTGAGTGCCGAGAAACGAATCGAACTCGATCTCGGCGGGGTGCAGCGGAGCCATCGGGCGCGACACGATCACCTTGACCACTTCATGGTCCGACTTGACCAGGGCGCTCGTCAGTGCAGGCAGCAACGCACCGGACACCAGCGCCGCTTGCGCGCGACTGTGCTCGAGCATGTAGGCGTAGTCGTCGGCCGTCAGCAACGTGTTCACGGCCACCGGCACCAGGCCGGCGTACATCGCTCCCAGGAAGGCGACGGGCCAATCGTTGCAGTCGTGCATCAGCAGCAGCACCCGCTCTTCGCGCTTGAGACCCAGCGCTCGCAGACCGGCGGCCATGCGTCCGACGCGCTCCGCCAGGTGGCCGTAGCTCAGCGTGCCAAGATCGTCGACGAACGCCGCCTTGTCGGCGCGTCCGGCATTGAGCTCCAGCAGGTACTGGGCAAAGTTGAAGTGTTCGCCCAGCGGGGCGACGGCATCGAGAACAGCGTGGGCCATCAGTTGTCTCCGTCTGTCCGATTCAGTCCGGCCAGCACCGCCGTGCTCGCCTGCACCGCCGCGCGGCGGTGATAGAACGCCAGCGCGCGCAGTCCGCCAAGCTCCTCCCCGCCGCCCGCACGGCCAGGGCCGCCGTGCAGCGACTGAGGCATCACGTTGCCGTGGCCGGTATGGTGGGCAGCAACGTCGGGGCTGATGACGTGGACGCGGCCGTGATACGGGGCGAGCGCCAGGCTCGCGTCGGCCAACGCGTGCGCGTCGCTTCCGTACAGCGATGCGACGAGCGAGCCCTGCCCACGCTGAACCAGTGCGTGGGCATGCGGCAGGTCTCGATAGGCGACGAGGGTCGCCACCGGCCCGAACACCTCGATGTCGTGGACGAGCGCGCCGGCATCGCTGCCGGCGGCGTCGCGCGTCCCGAGCAGGGTCGGACCGACGCAGCAAGCGACCTGCGGGTCGGCGTCCACGAGGCCATGCGTGGCGCCGTCGTGCAGCATTTCGGTCTGCGTGCGCAGCCGGGCAAGACCTTCGCGCACCGAGACGAGTTGCGCACGATTCACCAGCGCCCCCATGCGCACCGATTCGTTGCGCGGGTTGCCCACGGAAATCTTCAGCAGGCGCGCTTCGATGGCCTGCGCCGCTTGCGCGTACAGGCCTTCCGGAACCAGCACGCGACGGATCGCCGTGCACTTCTGTCCGGACTTCTGAGTCATCTCGCGCGTCACCTCCTTGGCCAGCAAGTCGAGCGCTTCGCTGTCCGAGCCGGGCAGCAGCAGTGCACTGTTGACGCTGTCCGCCTCGATGTTCGCGCGCACCGAGCGGCGGGTCACGGCGGGGTGATCCCGCACGATGCCGGCCGTCTCGGCCGAGCCGGTGAACGACACGACGTCGAACGGCTCCAGCGCGTCGAGCAGGCCTGCGGAGCTTCCGCAAACGACCGACAGTGCCCCTGCGGGGAAGATCCCGGCGTCCACCACGTCCTTGACCATGCGCTGCGTGAGCCATGCGGTCGCGGTGGCGGGCTTCACGACCACCGGGACACCCGACAGCAGCGCGGGTGCCGCCTTCTCCCACAGGCCCCAGCTCGGAAAATTGAACGCGTTGATGAACAGCGCCAGGCCGCGGTTCGGCACGAGAATGTGCTGGCTTTGGAAGACCGGCTCCTTCGCGAGACGGGTCGCCTCGCCGTCGAGCAGATGGCGCCGGTCGCCGAGCCCGTCGCCCAGCTTCGCGTAGGTCGACAGCGTGTAGATGCCGCCGTCGATATCGACCGCCGAATCGTTCTTGACCGTGCCGCTGTTGGCCGTCGCGATGGCGTAGTAGTCGTCCCGTTTCGCCTGCAGCAGCTTGACGGCGGCGCCCAGCATCGCGGCGCGCTGCCGATACGTGAGCGCCCGCAGCGCAGCACCGCCCTGAACGCGGGCGAACTCGAAGCCGGCGCGCAGGTCGAGGCCGGACGCATCGACGCACACGAGTTCGGTGCCGAGCACCGGATCGACGAGCGAGGTCCCGCGCCCGGTTCCCGGACGCCAACGACCGCCGAGGAGGTTCTCCAGCTTTTCGGTCATGGCTTTGCGCTCGCGCTGAACTCGATCGCGCCGTGCGGCAGCAGGTACAGAACCAGGGCTCGGCCGCCGCTGACGGTCGGGCGATGAGCACTTCCCGGCGCCATGACGACCCAGCCGGCCGGCCGACCGTCGAAACGCGCCTCGCCCGTCAATGGCATGACAAGGTCGATCTCCCCGTTCGGGTGTCGATGGTGGGGGCCGACGATCTCGTTCATGTCGACCACGTCGACAGAGAAGCCCTGCAACTCGTCGCACGGTTTGAAGATGCGTCCGTAGCGAATGCCTGCGCCTTCGCGATCGCACAGCCAACCCGCCGCGACACCCGCCTCGCACGACGCCTTCAACGCGGCGTAGGTTTCGCTCTCGGGGCCGTGTTCATGGTTCAGCCAGGTGTCCAGTTCCGCATCGAGCGGCTTGCCCGCAATCTGCGAGGCCAGGGCCGCCAACTGAGACTTGAAGCGTTCCGGCGTCGGTGTGGGTATCGTCGGCATGGTTGATCTCCGCTGTTCGAGAGCGCACCGACCCGGTTCAGACTTGCCAACCAGCCAAAGGTGCAGTATTGTGCCTGCAGGAACTTTATGAGCACTGCAATGCCATGTCAAGCAATATAGTGCAAGCACTCGCGTTAACCCCTAGCGAGGACTCGCCGGCCGCTGCTTCAGCCAAGGAGCGCGCGCGCGAAGCGGCGCCCTTCGATGGATTCGCCGCCGAGGAGGGATCGAAGCACCCCTTCCTCGTCACGCTGGGGGAGCAGGTGCGCGCCCTGCGGGCCCGGCGCGGCATGACGCGCAAGGCGCTCTCCGCCAGCGCCGGGGTCTCGGAGCGTCATCTGGCGAACCTGGAATATGGGCTCGGCAACGCGTCGGTGCTCGTGCTGTTGCAGGTCTCCCACGCGTTGAAGTGCACGCTGGCGGAGTTGCTCGGTGACCCGACGACGCGCTCCCCCGAGTGGCTGATGATCCGCGAGCTTCTGGAAAACTGCGACGACGCCACGCTGCGCCGCGTCAGGGAGTCGATCGGCGTGTTGCTGGGCACGGGCGGGGCGCACGCCGGCGGCCGGACTCTGCGCAGTTCCCGCGTGGCACTGATTGGATTGCGTGGGGCTGGCAAGTCCACACTGGGGCGGATGCTGGCCGAAGACCTCGGCTTCCCGTTCGTCGAACTGAGCCGCGAGATCGAGAAGTTCGCCGGTTGTTCGATCAACGAGATCCAGGCGCTGTACGGGCAGAACGCCTACCGGCGCTACGAGCGCCGTGCGATGGAGGAGGCGATCCAGATCTACCCCGAGGCCGTCATTGCCACGCCGGGCGGGCTGGTGTCGGATCCGGCCACCTTCAACCTCCTGCTCTCCCACTGCACGACGGTCTGGCTGCAGGCCGAGGCGGAGGATCACATGAGCCGCGTCGCGGCCCAGGGCGACCTGCGCCCGATGGCGGGGAATGCAGAAGCCATGGAAGATCTCAAAGGGATCCTCGCCGGGCGGGCTGCGTTCTACTCGAAGGCCGAGTTCCGGCTGGACACGAGTGCCGCACCGCTGCCGCAGACTTTCGAAGCGCTGCGTCGGCTGGTCCGAAGCGCACTGGCTTTGTAGAAAGACGGCAAAAAACTGCTTGACGCAGACGGATTACATGCACTAAAGTGCTTGTCAACGCATCGACGATGCATGCACTTTTATGCACCACTGGAGAGATCATGAGTCAAGCCGCCCCTCGCGTCGACTACCAGACCAACCCCGCGCAATACCGCCACTGGAAGCTCAAGTTCGAAGGCCCGGTTGCGACGCTGGCCGCGGACTTCGACGAGAACGCAGGCCTGCGGCCGGGCTACAAGCTCAAACTCAACAGCTATGACCTCGGTGTCGACATCGAGCTCAACGACGCGATCAATCGCATCCGCTTCGAGCACCCCGAAGTGCGCACGGTGGTGGTCACGAGCGCCAAGGAGAAGGTGTTCTGCTCGGGCGCCAACATCTTCATGCTCGGCGTGTCCTCGCACGCCTGGAAGGTGAACTTCTGCAAGTTCACGAACGAGACGCGCAACGGTCTGGAAGACAGTTCCGCCCACAGCGGCCTCAAGTTCCTCGCCGCCGTCAACGGCGCCTGCGCGGGCGGCGGCTACGAGCTGGCGTTGGCCTGCGACGAGATCATCCTGGTCGACGATCGCAGCAGCGCCGTGAGCCTGCCCGAGGTGCCGCTGCTCGGCGTGCTGCCGGGCACCGGTGGATTGACCCGCGTCACCGACAAGAAGAAGGTCCGCCACGATCTGGCCGACCTGTTCTGCACCAGCGTCGAAGGCGTTCGCGGCCAGAAGGCCAAGGCCTGGCGCCTGGTCGACGACATCGCCAAGCCGGCGCAGTTCGCCGCGAAGGTCCAGGAGCGTGCGCTGCAACTCGCTGCGGGCAGCGACCGTCCCGCCGATGCCAAAGGCGTGGATCTGACCCCGCTGGATTGCCGCGTCGAAGCCGACGCGCTGCGCTACCCGCACGTGATCGTCGAGATCGACCGTGCCAAGCGCACGGCCGTGTTCACCGTGAAGGCGCCAACCGGCGCCCAGCCCGCCGACATCGCCGCGATCGAAGTGGCCGGCAGCGCCTGGTACCCGCTGCAATTGGCGCGACAGCTCGAGGATGCGATCCTCAACATGCGCACCAACGAGCTCGACATCGGCACGTGGCTCGTCAAGACCGAAGGCGATGCCAGTGCGGTATTCGCGATGGATGCGACGCTGCTGGCCCACAAGGACCACTGGCTCGTGCGCGAGACCATCGGCCTGCTGCGCCGCACGTTCGGCCGTTTCGATGTCTCGTCACGCAGCCTGTTCGCGCTGATCGAGCCGGGCTCCTGCTTTGCAGGCAGCTTCCTGGAGCTTGCCTTGGCCTGCGACCGCATCTACCACCTCGCGCTGCCCGACGACACGGCCCGTGCCCCGAAGGTCGCGGTGGGCGAAGCGAACTTCGGCCTGTATCCGATGATCACCGGCCAAAGCCGCCTGCAGCGCCGCTTCTACGACGAAGCACCGGCGATGGATGCGGTGCGTGCCAAGGTCGGCCAGGCGCTCGACGCCGACGCGGCCTTCGCGCTCGGCCTGGTCACGAGCAACCCCGACGACATCGACTGGGCAGACGAGACCCGCATCGCGATCGAGGAGCGCGTGGCGATGAGCCCCGATGCACTCACCGGCCTCGAGGCGAACCTGCGCTTCAACGGCCCCGAGAACATGTTCACGCGGGTCTTCGGCCGCCTGACCGCATGGCAGAACTGGATCTTCCAACGCCCGAACGCCGTCGGCGAAAAGGGCGCGCTGAAGGTCTACGGCAAGGGCGACAAGGCCGCCTTCGACTGGAACCGCGTCTAACAGCAAATCACCGGAGCAGACTCTCATGTCCACCATCGACTACGGTCAGAAGATTCCCAACAACGTCAACCTCAACGAGGACCGCACGCTGCAGCGCGCGCTCGAGCAGTGGCAGCCCAGCTTCCTCTCCTGGTGGGACGACATGGGCCCCGACGGCTCGCAGAACTTCGATGTCTACCTGCGCACCGCGGTGAGCGTCGACCCCGAGGGCTGGGCCCAGTTCGGTCACGTGAAGATGCCCGACTACCGCTGGGGCATCTTCCTGAACCCGGGTGAGAAGGACCGCAAGATCCACTTCGGCGATCACCTCGGCGAAGCCGCGTGGCAAGACGTGCCCGGCGAGTACCGCGCGAACCTGCGCCGCATCATCGTCACGCAGGGCGACACCGAGCCGGCATCCGTCGAGCAGCAACGCCACCTCGGCATGACCTGCCCGAGCCAGTACGACCTGCGCAACCTGTTCCAGGTGAATGTCGAGGAGGGCCGCCACCTGTGGGCGATGGTCTACCTGCTGCACAAGTACTTCGGCCGCGACGGGCGCGAGGAAGGCGAAGCGCTGCTCGAGCGCCGCAGCGGTCAGGAAGACAACCCGCGCATCCTGCAGGCCTTCAATGAACCCACGCCGGACTGGCTGAGCTTCTTCATGTTCACGTACTTCACCGACCGTGACGGCAAGTTCCAGCTCTGTGCGCTGGCCGAAAGCGCGTTCGACCCGCTGGCGCGCACGACCAAGTTCATGCTGACCGAAGAAGCGCACCACATGTTCGTCGGCGAGTCGGGCATCAGCCGCGTCATCTCGCGCACTTGTGCGGCGATGAACGAGCTGAAGACGGACGACCCGGCCAAGCTCCGGGCGGCCGGCGTGATCGACCTGCCGACCATCCAGCGCTACCTGAACTTCCACTTCAGCGTCACGATCGACCTCTTCGGCGCCGACGAGAGCAGCAATGCCGCCACGTTCTACAGCACCGGGCTGAAGGGGCGGTACGAGGAGGGCAAGCGCGCCGATGACCACCAGCTGCGCGGGCAGACCTACCGCGTGCTGCAGGTTCAGAACGGCCAGCTCGTCGAGAAGGAAGTGCCGATGCTCAACGCGCTGAACGAAGTGCTGCGCGATGACTACATCAAGGACAGCGTGGCCGGCGTGGGCCGCTGGAACAAGGTGATCGAGAAGGCCGGCATCCCGTTCAAGCTGACGGCGCCGCACAAGGCCTTCCATCGCAACATCGGCGCGCTGGCCGGCGTGAAGGTCTCGCCGGAGGGCCGCGTGGTGGGCGAGTCGGAGTGGAAGGCCAAGGTCGGCGATTGGCTCCCGACAGAGGCGGATCGCGCGTATGTCGGCGGCCTGATGGGACGCGTCGTCGAGCCGGGTCAGTTCGCGAACTGGATCGCGCCCCCGGTGATGGGCATCAACCGCCAGCCGGCGAACTTCGAGTACGTTCGCTTCAACTGATCCGAAACCATGGACGTTTCCGAGCTCAAGGTCATCAAGCAGCATCTGATCGATCCGGAAATCTGCATCCGCTGCAACACGTGCGAGGTGACCTGCCCGGTCCATGCGATCTCGCACGACTCGAACAACTACGTGGTCGATGCCGAGGTCTGCAACCATTGCATGGCATGCATCTCGCCGTGTCCCACGGGTTCGATCGACAACTGGCGCTTGATGCCCAAGGCGCGTGCCTACAGCATCGACGAACAGCTCGGCTGGGACGAGCTGCCGGCCGAACTCGGCGCGGCGGAACTGGCCGAGGCGGGCGTGAGCCCGGACGCCGCGGCGGTCGAAGTTGCCGAAGCGGCCGTGTCGGTCGTGGCCGCGAGCGGCGACGCGCCGTTCAACAGCGCGCAGTTCGGCGCGCAGATCCCGCCCTGGTCGGCCGCGCACGCGTATACCAACCTCTACGGACCCAAGGCCGCCGAGAAGACCGTCACCGCGACGGTCACGGGCAACGTGCGCGTCACCCAGGTGGGCAAGGAATACGACACGCACCACATCGTGCTGGACTTCGGCGGTACGCCGTTCCCGGTGCTCGAAGGCCAGTCCATCGGCATCCTGCCGCCCGGTCTCGACGCCGGCGGCCGCGCCCACCATCCGCGCCAGTATTCGGTCGCCAGCCCACGCAACGGGGAACGGCCGGGCTACAACAACCTGTCGCTGACCATCAAGCGAGTGCTCGAAGACCATCAGGGCAACCCGGTGCGCGGCGTAGCGAGCAACTACATGTGCGACTTGCAGGTCGGCGACAAGGTGGAAGTCATCGGGCCCTTCGGCGCCAGCTTCCTGATGCCAAACCACCCCAGGAGCCACATCGTGATGATCTGCACCGGGACCGGCAGCGCGCCGATGCGCGCGATGACCGAGTGGCGCCGGCGCCTGCGTGCCAGCGGCAAGTTCGAGGGAGGCAAGCTGATGCTGTTCTTTGGCGCACGCACGAAGGAAGAGCTGCCCTATTTCGGGCCGCTGCAAAGTTTGCCCAAAGATTTCATGGACACGCACTTCGCATTCAGCCGGACATCCGGTCAGTCGAAGACGTACGTCCAGGATCTGATGCGCGAACGCGCCGCAGACCTCGCGAAGCTGCTGGCGGACCCCGACAGCCACTTCTACGTCTGCGGCCTGAAGAGCATGGAGGAAGGTGTGGTGCTGGCGCTGCGTGACATCGTGCAAGGCGCGGGGCTGAACTGGGAAGGCGTCAGCGCCGCATTGAAGCGCAACGGCCGCCTGCACCTCGAGACCTATTGACATGCAAACGCTGACCATCGAGCGCCGCGACTTCGGCGTCGTGCAGGTGACCATGTCGCGCCCTGCCGTCTTCAACGCGTTCGACGAGGCCATGATCGCGGACCTCGATTCCGCGTTCGCGACGCTGGCGGAGGAGGCCGACGCCAGAGTGATCATCCTGGCCGGCGCAGGCAAGCACTTCTCCGCCGGCGCCGATCTGCAGTGGATGCAGCGCGCCAGCCAGGCCACGCTGGACTGGAATCTCCAGGATGCCCGTCGCTTCGCCGGCATGCTGGCGCGCATCGACGCCTGCCCCAAACCCACCGTGGCGCGGGTGCAAGGTGCGGCGTTGGGTGGCGGCGTCGGATTGGCTTGTGCCTGCGACCTGGCGATCGCGTCGGACAACGCAAGCTTTGCCGTCAGCGAAGCGCGTTTCGGAATCCTGCCGGCGGTGATCGGACCCTACGTCGCGAACGCCGTGGGCAAGCGCCAGGCGCGCCGTCTCGCGTTGACGACCGAGCGCATCGGGGCCGCCGAGGCGCTGGCCATCGGGCTCGTCCAACAGGTGGTCTCCGCGGTCGAACTCGACCCGTCTGTCGACGCCATCGTGCAGCAGTTGCTGGCCGGGGGCCCGAACGCGCAGGTCGAAATCAAACGGCTCTTTTCCCAGCTTGAAGTCGGTCCGATCACGCCGGAGGTCCGCGAGTTGACGGCCGCGACGATTGCCCGCGTGCGCGGCACCGACGAAGCGCGGGAGGGGTTCGCCGCATTCCTGGACAAGCGCCCGGCGCGCTGGACTCCGAAGCGATGACGCCGGATCTTCAAGGCAAGCCTGTCCTGGTCGCAGGTGCCGGCATCATGGGTGCGGGCATCGCGCAGGTGGCCGCGCAGGCCGGACACACGGTGTTCCTGTTCGACCTGCGCGAAGGTGCCGCAGCGGATGCCAAGCTCAGGCTGCAGACGACGTTCGACGGCTTGGTCACCAAGGGCAGGCTGCGAGCGGACGAAGCGCAGGCCACCCTGGCACGCATCGAGGTGGTGGACTCCGTTCAATCTGCGGCGTCCGCGTCCCTTGTCGTGGAAGCGATCGTCGAGAAGCTCGAGGCCAAGCGCGCACTGTTCAGGCAACTTGAAGAGGTGCTCGCTGCGGATGCGGTGATGAGCACCAACACATCGTCGATCAGCGTGACGGCCATTGCCAACGGGTTGCGAAACCCCGAGCGGCTCGTCGGCATGCACTTCTTCAATCCCGTCCCGCTGATGAAGCTGGTGGAGGTGGTGAGCGGCCTCCAGACTTCGCCGGCCGTGGCGGATGCCATCTTCGAGCTCGGCAAGGCGTGGGGCAAGGTGCCCGTGCATGCCAGGAGCACGCCCGGCTTCATCGTCAACCGCATCGCTCGGCCGTACTACGCCGAGACCCTCGCGTTGCTGCAGGAGCAGGCCGCTGCGCCGAATGCGCTGGATGCCTGCCTGAAGGCAGTCGGCTTTCGAATGGGTCCGTGCGAGCTGATGGATTTGATCGGACACGACACCAACTTCGCGGTCACGAATTCGGTCTACGAGGCCAACTTCTTCGACAAGCGCTTCGTGCCGTCACTTGTGCAACGCGAGTTGGTCGATGGCGGACTGTTCGGGCGCAAGCGTGGAAGGGGCTTCTACAGCTATCCGGAAGGCGCGCCGCCGCTCCCATTGCACGCCACCACGACGCCGACGACGCCGACGAGCCCGGTCGTTCATGGCAGCGGTGCGATCGCCGAATGGCTGGCCGCGGGAGTGGAGCGAGCGCTGAAGGTGAAGCCGGCACGAGAGATGGCGGCCACCTGGACGGGACTGGCCGTCGACGCTGCGCGTCTGGTGCTGACCGACGGCAGAACGGCGGGCGCGTGGGCCGCGATCCGGCGCACGCCCAATGTCGCGGTATTCGATCGATTCGACCCGTCCTCGCCCTCGGACGCCAAGGCCGTTCGACCATTGGCCTACGCGGTGGCAGAAGGTGCGGATCAGGATTGGCTGAGCCAGGCTCCGGCGTGGCTCTCGACCTTGGGGTTCGTGCCGGTGCGACTGTCCGATGCGCCTGGTCTCGTGGTCACGCGGACCCTGGCCATGCTCATCAACGAGGCAGCGGACGCGGTATTGCAAGGCGTTTGCAGCGCCGAAGGCGCGGACGCTGCGATGAAGCTCGGCGTCAACTATCCGCGAGGGCCCTTCGAGTGGCTGGCGACCTGGAGCACCGACGAGGTGGTTCGCGTGCTCGATGCGATGGATGCCCACTATCGAGGTGAACGCTACCGGGTCAGCCCCTGGCTGCGCCGCCGGGTGAGTCTGGCTGATCTCCCCGAGGCGAACCTGCCATGACCACTACCGCCTTCATCGGCGGCGCGATCGCGCTCGGTCACCCGATCGCCTGCGACGGCCGGCCGCAGTTCGCTGCGACCCCGCGAGCCGGCTCTTCCTGATCCCGCCACCATCCGTCCCGACCTCGCCGCTTCGCCTCGTACAAAGCTGAATCCGCGCGACGCAGCAAGGCCGCGCCATCGGTTTCTTCGGGATGACTCATGGCCACCCCGATGGAGGTCGTCACCTGCACGGCCCGTCCGGCGAGGACGACGGGCTCGCGCACCGCCGCCACCAGCTTGTCGGCCAGCGCCTGCGCGTCCGCCACATCGTGCAATTCTTCGAGGATGACCGTGAACTCGTCGCCGGCCAGGCGCGCCACCGTGTCGGACTTGCGGACCGCCGCCACCAGCCGCTGCGCGAAAACCTTCAGCAGTTGATCGCCGGCCTCGTGGCCCAGCGTGTCGTTGATGCGCTTGAAGTGGTCGATGTCGAGAAACAGCAACGCCATCGGTTGACCGCGGCGTGCCGCGCGCAGCAGGCCTTGCTGCAGCCGGTCCAGGAACAGCCCTCGATTGGGCAGCCCGGTCAGGCTGTCCAACTCGGCCAAATCGCGCAAGCGCTGTTCGGTGGCCTTGCGCTGGCTGATGTCGGCATCGGTGCCCGCCAGCCGCAGCGCCCGGCCTCGGGCATCGCGCTCGACCACGTGCCCGCGACTGCGCAACCAAAACCAGCCCCCCGATGCCGTGCGCACGCGGTACTCGGCGTGGTACAGCGGCGTCGTTCCCTTCACGGCATCCTTCAGCCGCGCCAGCAAGGTTTCGATGTCGTCGGGATGCACGAAGGCCTGCAGCTCGGCCGGGGCGCAGGTCGTCTCGATGGCGGGCCCGCCGCGGAGGACCGAGGCCTGGGCGCTGTGGTAGATGCGGTTGGCGCGGATGTCCCAGTCGAACAGCGCCTGCCCCGAGCCTTCGAGCGCCAGACTCAGGCGCTCCTCGCTGCGCGCCTGGCGCAGTTCCGCGTCGCGGCGCTCCGAGATGTCGTGGATCATCACGTACAGGCCCTGCACCGCGCCGTCGTCATCGTGTTGAGGCACCGCCGTGACTTGCACATAGCGTTCGCCCCGGAGCGTGGGCATCGTGCGTTCGTAGACGACCTTGGTGCCGCGCAGCGCCGCCTCGACGTGTTCACGTACGCCCGATGCGTAGACTTCCTCGCCGTACAGGTCGCGCAGTGACGTTCCGATCAGTGCCGCCGGGTCCACCCCCAGCCAGTCGCGATACGCCTGGTTGGCGAAGCGGAAGCGCTGCTCGGGATCGAGGTACGAGATCAGCAGCGGCAGGTTGTCGGTCACCTGCCGCAGCCGCTGTTCGCTGCGCTGCAATGACGCGGTCCGCTCTTCCAGCTCTTCGGCCATGCGGTTGAGCGTGGCCGCCAGCTGGCCGGTTTCGCCCGACGCCCTGACGCGCGTACGGTGGGTCAGGTCGCCGGCAGCCAGCGTCGCGGCGTCAGCGCCGAGCCGACGCAGCGGGCGGGAGATCTGTTCGGCGACCCAGGCGGCGAGCCCGAGGCCGATCAAGAGCAGCGCGGCGCCGATCGAGAGGCCTTGAACCAGGCGCGCGCGCAGCGGTGCCAGCGCCGCCTCGGTCGGCATGCCCACGTAGACAAGCCACGACAGGGCCTTGGTGCCGGCGAAGCCGAAGATGCGGTCCGTGCGGTCGATGCTGGTGATCTCGGCGACACCGGATCCCTGTTGGAGCCGGCTCTCGAACCCGCCCGGAACCGGCACGGCCTTGCCGATCCAGCGCGCGGGATCGATCGAGCGCGCCAGAATGATGCCGTCGCTGTTGATGACGGTGATGACCGTGTCCTTCGGTAGCTCGCCCCTGGGATCGAGGAGCGCTTGCACCTGATTGAGCCGCGTCGAAGCGGCGACCACGCCGGCGACCTGATCGTGGTCGAAGAGCGGGAACGCCAGCACGGCGATCGACTCGCCGTTGCTGCGCGACGTGATCGGGCCCTCGGCCACGAGGTCCCGCGCTTGAAGTGCCGCCTGAAAATACGCGCGATCCGCGATGTTGAACGGCGCCGCTCTCATCCGAGGGTCGAGCGAGCCGATGTTCTCGCCCGCGCGCGTCCACACCGTGACGTTGTTGATGTGTTTCGGCAGCTGAGGCCTGATGCTGCGCAGTATCGCGTCGTTGCGCTCGGTGGATTCGGCATCCGCAGAGAGCACGTGGCTCAACGTCCCGAGCAACTGTCGCACGTCGCTGACGTGGTCGTCCAGCCGCGCTGCGGTCAGTTGAGCGGCAGCGCGCAATTGCTGGCCGGCCCGCTCGCGCTCGATGGCTGACTCGTGGGCGGCGTTCAGCGCCAGGTACGCCAGGAAAGGGAGCCCGAGGGCCAGCACCAGCAGCCACAAGCGCGAGCGGATGCCGAGGCGCCGAGTGCGCGGCCGCTGCAATTGCAAGGCGTCGAGGATCTTCACGGCACGAGGTTCGGCGACTTCGAAGTTCGTGACCTCGAACAACAAGGGACGACAGCGACTGGCCGCATGGCACACCTGACCGATTGGCCGCCCTCGGGGCTTCCATCAATCGGGCTCGCTCTCGTCGTCACTTGGGCTTCCTTCGGGTCAGATGCTACGCGTCAGCCCGGGGAGGTGAACGTTGAGATAGCGGCGAGAAACGCCGCTACTTCAAGCACGAATTCCGCACGATCGAAACCGCGGGCAATTGGGGCCTACCTGTAAACGTTGACACTAGCGGTACGGCCGCCACCGGCGCATAGTCGCGCTCAATGCTTGCCCATGCCGCATTGAGCGATGGCCGAGCCATCGGGTTGCGTGCCGCACAGACCGTGATGGACGGCTGCAGCGGGCAGGCCGGGGCGTGGGTGGCGTGGCCGAGGGGTTGGAGCCGGAGACGGCAACGGGATCCGGCAGGGCCTGGCGGCGCGAGAGGTGATCGCGCCGAGGGAAGGCTCGCGTAGTCGATGCGGCTTGGCGTGACTCCGGGCCGCATCATCACATTGAAGGAAGAGACCAGGTGCCGCGACAACCGGGACTCGAGAGGTTTCCGTTCCGCCTGCCGGGCTGGTCCCTGCGTACCAGGCTGGCAACGCTCCTGGTGCTTGCCTCGCTGGTGCCGCTGGTCATCAGCGCCTTCGTCGACATTCGACAGACACAGACCCAACTGCTCGACGGCATGAAGCAACTGCTGCAGGCGCGTGCCGACCAACTGGTGCGCGAGCTGGACAGCTTCCATCGCGCTCACCAGCGCACGGTGGATCGGCTCGCACGCTTTCCCGACACCACAGCGTTCTGCGCTGGCGATGCGAACCAGCAGGCCGCGATGCGCGGCGCCATGTCCGGCCTGCTGGCCACCTTTCCCACGAGCGACCCGGCCATCGGCGGCGCTGCCTTGCTGGACCGTACCGGCAAAGTGCTGATCGCGACCAACCCGGCGGTCATGGGCGCTGACCTGACGTTCCGGCCGCATGTGCGCGCCGCCCTGCAGGGCAACGCGGTCGTCTCCGACATCTACCTCACGGTGGCGGAGGCCGGCGAACAGCCGTCGATCACCTACCTGATGCCGGTGCGCGGCGCCGACCAGCAGGTCGCCTGCGTGGCGCTGCTGCTGGTGCGGGCCAAGGTCTTCTGGGACATCGTGAAGACCTCCAACGGGCTGGCCGGTCCCGACAGCTTCGCGGTGCTGTTCGACCCGTTGGGCATCCGCATTGCGCATACCTACAGCGACGAGATCGTGTTTCATCCCGGAGGCGCGCTGGACGCAGCGACGATCGACAAGTTGGTGGCCGAGAAGCGCTTCGGGACGCGCACGCGCACGCTGCTCGACGACGTGCGCCCGTTCCCCGACCAGTTCGACCGCTCGCGTGCGAGCTCGCCCGACCTGTCGGTCTTCAGGGGCTTTGCCCCGGTCAACCAAACCTGGAACTATGGCGTCGCGCGCCGCTTCCAGACGGTGCCCTGGACCGTCTTCTACACGGCACCCGCGGCCAACATCGAGGCGCAGATCCAGCGGATGACCCTGCAGAAGACAGCGTTGGCCGGCGGCATCATCGTGCTGGCTCTGGGCGTGGGCCTCGTCGTCGCGGCCGGCATCGTGCGGCCGGTTCGCGCGCTCACTGCTGCCGCGGCTTCGATCGGTGCTGGCGACCTGGGCGCCCGCGTCGGCGACAGCCGCAGCGATGAGCTGGGGCAGCTCGGCGACAGCTTCAACGCGATGGCTGAGCGGATCCAGCAGCAGTCGAACGAGCTGGAGCAGCGCGTGCTGGAACGGACAGCGGAGCTCACCCGCACTACTGAAAACTTGCAGGTCGAGGTCGTCGAGCGACGCCGTGCCGAAGTCGCCATCCGCGAGAGCCAGCAACTGCTGCAGGCGATCATCGACAACACGCCGGCGGTGATCTACGTCAAGGACGCGCAAGGCCGCTACCTGCTGGTGAACCGGCGCTATACCGAGCTGTTCCACCTGCGCGATGAGGCCATCATCGGCAAGTCCGATCGCGAACTCTTCCCTGCGGAGACGGCCGACGCCGTCGGCGCCATGGACCGGCGCGTGCTCGAGGCGCAGGCACCGGTCATCGAAGAGGAGGTCATGCCACTCGACGACGGGCCGCACACCTATCTCTCGGTCAGGGCCCCATTGCGTGATGAGCGCGGCAGCGTGCACGGCGTTTTCGGCATCTCGACCGACATCACCGATCGCAAGCAAGCCGAAGTGCGGCTGCAGGCCCAGCTCGAGCGGCTGAACCTGCTGGACCAGATCACCAGCGCGATCGGCGAGCGACAGGACCTGCAGAGCATTTACCAAGTGGCCGTGCGCAGTCTCGAAGAACGATTGCCGGTCGACTTCAGCTGCGTGTGCCGCTACGACGCGCTCGACAAGGTGCTGACGGTCATCCGCGTGGGCGTGCACAGCGAGGCCCTGGCCATGGAGCTGGCGATGAGCGAGCGCTCGGCCGTGCCCATCGACGAGAACGGCCTGTCGCGTTGCGTGCAAGGTCACCTGGTGTATGAGGCGGACATCGCCGAGCTGGCTTTCCCCTTCCCGAAACGCCTGGCCCGTGGCGGGCTGCGCTCGCTCGTCATGGCGCCGCTGCAATCGGAGAGCCGCGTGTTCGGCGTCCTCGTCGCCGCGCGCCTGCAGGCGGACGCGTTCAGCAGCGGCGAGTGCGAGTTCATTCGCCAACTGAGCGCGCATGTCGCGCTGGCCGCGCAGCAGGCCGAACTGCACGGCTCGCTGCAGCGCGCGTACGACGAACTGCGCCAAACGCAGCAGGCTGTGATGCAGCAGGAGCGGCTGCGCGCGCTCGGGCAGATGGCCAGCGGCATCGCACACGACATCAACAATGCCATTTCGCCGATCTCGCTGTACACCGAGAGCCTGCTGGAGCGCGAGCCCGGCCTGAGCGCTACGGCCCGCAGCAGCCTGCAGACCATCGCCCGCGCGATCGATGATGTGGCCGCCACGGTGGCGCGCATGCGCGAGTTCTATCGCCAGCGCGACCCGCAGCTGTCACATGCACCCTTGTCGCTCAACCCGCTGGTGCAACAGGTCGCGGAGCTCACCCGCGCGCGCTGGAGCGACATGCCGCAGCAGCGCGGCATCGTGATCCACCTGCGCACCGATCTTGACGCCAACCTGCCGCAGGTGATGGGCGTCGAGAGCGAAATCCGCGAGGCGCTGATCAACCTGGTCTTCAACGCGGTGGACGCGATGCCCGACGGCGGCGAGCTGACGCTGCGCACGCGGGCCGTGGCGACGTCGGACCCGAGCGACGACTCGATGCACGCACAGCTCGAGGTGCTCGACACGGGTTTCGGCATGGACGAAGACACCCGCCGGCACTGCCTGGAGCCCTTCTTCACGACCAAAGGCGAGCGCGGTACGGGGTTGGGGCTGGCGATGGTGTACGGCGCCGCGCAGCGACACCGGGCCGATATCGACATCCACAGCGTGCCGGGTCACGGCACCACCATCACGCTACGGTTCCCGACGCCTGCCGGGGTCGTATCCGACGGGTCGGTTGTGCCGTCCACGGTAGACGCACCGGCGCAGCGACTGCGCGTGCTGCTCGTGGACGACGACCCGCTGCTCCTTAGGACCCTGCAGGACATGCTGGAGGCCGATGGCCACGCAGTGGTCGCGATGAATGGAGGACAAGCCGGGATCGATGCGTTCAACGCCATGCAGGCAGCGGGTGAGACCTTCTCGCTGGTGCTGACGGACCTGGGCATGCCCTATGTCGACGGCCGCAAGGTCGCCAGCGCGGTGAAACGGATCTCGCCCGGCACGCCGGTTGTCCTGCTCACCGGCTGGGGGCAGCGCCTCGTCGCGGATGGAGATACTCCGGAGTCCGTCGACGAGGTGCTCAGCAAGCCACCCAAGCTCAGTGAGCTGCGGCGGGCCCTGGCCCGCCACGGCCGGTCCCTCTCGGCGCGAACCACCACCGCCTGACCCAGCCATGCGGACACCGCCCCCGGATCCCGCCCCGCGACTCTTCATCGTCGACGACGAAGCCGTCCTGACACAGGCGCTGTGCGACACCCTGCGCTTGGAAGGCTACGCGACGGTTGGTTTCACGTCGGCGCACGCGGCGCTGGAGGCGCTCTCGGAGGGTCACTGCGATCTCCTGCTCGTCGATCTGAACATGCCGGAGATGGTGGGCATCGACATGCTGCGCGCCGCCCAACAGATCGACCCGGCGATCGTCGGCATCGTGATGACCGGCGAGGGCACCGTGACCCGGGCGGTGGAGGCGATGCAGGCCGGCGCGCTCGACTTCATCATGAAGCCGTTCAAGCTGAGCGCGATCCTGCCGGTGGTCTCGCGTGCGCTGGAAGTACGGCATTTGCGCGTCGAGAACCTGCAGCTCGAGCGGCGCGTGCGCGCGCACGCCGCGGAGCTCGAAGCATCCAACCACGAACTCGAAACCGCGAACAAGGCGTTGGCCGCTGCCAACGAGGAGCTGACTGCCTTTAACCACTCGGTCTCGCACGATCTGCGGGCGCCCCTGCGCGCGGTCGACGGCCTGTCCGAACTGCTGATGAGCAGTTTTTCGGCGCATCTGCCCGCCGAGGCGCAGCGCTTCCTGGCGACCATGAACCTGAGCGTCAAGCGCATGCAACAGCTCGTCGACGACCTGCTGCGCTTTTCGAATCTCGGCAGTCAGGCGTTGCACTTGAAGCGTGTGGACATGACCACGATTGTCCACAGCGTGCTCAACGAGCTGCGCCACGAGCAGCAGTCACGTGAGGTGGAGGTCCGCATCGGCGAGCTCCCGCGGACCGAAGGCGATCCGGCCTTGCTGCGACAGGCGTTGGCGAACCTCTTGTCCAACGCCTACAAGTTCACGCGCCATCAGGAGCACCCTGTCGTCGAGGTCGGTGCGCGGACGGAAGCCGACGGCACGCCGACCTTCTTCGTGCGCGACAACGGCGCCGGTTTCGACATGGCGCGCGCGCAGCGCCTTTTTGGGGTGTTTCAGCGACTGCATCGCAGCGACGAGTTCGAAGGCACCGGCGTGGGCCTGTCGATCGTGCAGCGCATTGTCGATCGCCACCACGGGCGCATTTGGGCCGAAGCGGCGGTAGGGCGGGGTGCGACGTTCTACTTCACGTTGAATTCGGACCGATCCCGAACGGCGTGACCGAAGGCATCGCCGCCGTCTTCGTCGTCGTCTACCTGGGCATGATCCACAGCTGCCCGGCACGGCGGGGTGGTGACCGTCATCGCGCTACGAGCCCGTCACGTTAAGGAGATGAGGGCAGGACCCTCGCTGCGGGGGGACAGCTTCCCGCGGTGTGTCGGGGCCCCGAACGTCGTTGGGCGAGGTGGTCATGTCACCAATCAAGCAAACCGCCATGGGCATCGGAGGTTGCGTCTTGGTTCCGGGTGCCAGCCTCTACAGACTGAAGAACGGCACGCAAACCTGGATGGTCGCCGTGACGGTTTCGCTGCTGCACGCAGAACCGGCGCTGCGCAAGCTCTCGAAAGCATCAAGCATCGCCTGCGAAGAAGCGACCGCGCTGGGCTACCGGCGGGTGCGCAGCTATGACGATGCCGTCATGCATGGCCTCGTGTAGCGGACGTTGGTCTCACGCCAGTGCGCCTTGTCGCTTCGCCTGACGACGACGCCGACGTCGCCGCTCGGCAGGCGAACGAAGCGTCGGGGCGGATAGTCCAACTACGTGAAGCATGGTGGCGCCTGTCGCACCGGAAGACCCGACGCATCCAGACAGGCATCGCTGGCAGCATCCGATCATGTCTTACCAAGACTCCGGCAATCCTCGCCCCCCGACATTGGTGTCGCGCGAACGCACGAGTTGCGCTGCAATGGGCGGGTCGGAACCCCTGGGGTTTCCGCCGCGACCCTCCCATCGAGGTGTCGTGAAGGTAGCGCGTGCACTGTGAGTCTGCCCATGCCCATACTCGCGTCGGCGTCCCGCTGGAAGAGGCTCGTCAGGTGGCTGCTCGTCGGCCTGGTCGTCGTGCTCGTCGTCGGCGCGATCCGCGGCGTGGCCGAAGAATTCCAGACCTCGCGACTGCAGGCGGAGCTGCTCGGCAAGCTGGCGAGCGAACTCCACTTCAAGGTCGAGCCGGGACGCAGCGACGCGATCCGCTTTCCCGGCGCAGGCCCGTATGACGAACGGCTCGGCTACCGGTCGATGCCCGAGTTCGTCGAACGGCTCGGGACCCAAGGCTACGTTGTCGCGGCCCAGGCGCGCATGTCGCCGCGCCTCGTCGAGTTGACCGACCAGGGCTTGTTCAGCCCCTATCGCGAGAAGAATCAGGCGGGGCTCGAGTTGCGCGACTGCCGCGACGAACCCTTGTTCGCGGCCCGCTTTCCGCAGCGGGTCTATGAGCGCTTCGAATCGGTGCCCTCGGTTCTGGTCGACGCGCTGCTGTTCATCGAGAACCGCGAACTGCTGACCTCGCAGTACCCGCATCGCAACCCGGCCATCGAGTGGAACCGCCTGGGCCGGGCGGCCGCCGACCGGGCGCGGCATCTGGTGGACGAAGCGCACCCCAGCCCCGGCGGCAGCACGCTGGCGACGCAGATGGAGAAGTACCGCCACTCGCCCGAGGGTCGCACCGAGTCTGTCCGGGAGAAGCTGCGCCAGATGGCATCAGCCTCGGTGCGCGCCTACCTCGACGGCGAGAACACCCTGCCGGCACGCCGGCGGATCGTCGTCGACTACCTCAACACGGTGCCGCTGGGGGCGCAGTCGGGCTTCGGCGAAGTCAACGGGCTCGGCGACGGCCTGTGGGCCTGGTACGGGCGCGACTTCGCCGAGGTGAACCGGCTGCTGACGACGGTCGACAGCGCGGCTGCGGTGCCCGTGTCCGCGGAGCTCATGCAGCGTCGCGCGCTGGCCTTCAGGCACGTGCTGATCGTCAAGCAGGCGCAGGCCTTCAAGCAGGCGCTGTCGCTGATGATCGCGCAACGCCGCCCCTCGCACTACCTGGGCACGGGCGCATCGAGCCTGTTCGATCTGACCAACAGCTACCTGCGCGTCATGACCGATGCCGGTGTGGTCAGTGCGGGCTTGCGCGACGCGGCGCTGCCGCTGCGCCTGGAACTGCAGGCGCAGAGCCAGCCGTCGCCGGTCTCGTTCGTCGAGCGCAAGGCCGTGACGGCAGCGCGGGCGAAGTTGTCCGGCCTGCTCGACGTGCCGCGCGCCTACGACCTCGACCGGCTCGATCTGCGCGCCGACAGCAACCTGGACGGCGAGGCCCAGCGCACCGCCACCCGGCTGCTGCGCAGCCTCAAGAATCCGGCCGCTGCCAGAGCGGCGGGCCTGTACGGCTTTCATCTGCTGAACGACGGCGACGACCCGAGCAAGCTCATCTTCAGCTTCACGCTGTTCGAACGCGGCGAACAGGCCAACCTGCTGCGCGTTCAGACCGACAGCCACGACCAGCCCTTCGACATCAACGAAGGCGCCAAGCTCGATCTGGGCTCGACCGCGAAGCTGCGCACGCTGATCACCTACCTCGAACTGGTTGCGCAGCTGCACGCGCGCTGGAGCGATTCGAGTGCCGAGGAGCTCGCGGCGCTCGTGCTGGACCGGCGCGACGCGCTCGGCCGCTGGGCGCGCGACTACCTGTCCCGGGCCGCGGACCGTGGCCTTGCGGCGATGCTCGAAGCGGCACTGGAGCGTTCGTACTCGGCGAACCCTGCCGAGGGCTTCTTCACCGGTGGCGGGCTGCACCACTTCGAGAATTTCGAGCCCAAGGACAACCATCGCGTGATGAGCGTGCGCGAGGCCTTCAGGCACTCGGTCAACCTGGTGTTCATCCGGCTGATGCGCGATGTGGTCTACCACCTCATCTCGAATGCGCCCGATGCCGACTCCGGCCTGCTGGAGAACTCGAACGATGCCCAGCGGCGCGACTACCTGGCCCGCTTTGCCGACAAGGAAGGGCGCGCGTTCAGCGCCCGCTTCTACCGCAAGTACCGTGGCAAGTCGCCGCAGGACGCCGAGGCGCTGCTGCTGCAAGGCGTGCGTGCGACGCCGGCGCGGCTGGCCAGCGTGTTCCGCAGTCTCGACCCGGGGGCCGGGCCGGATCGGCTGGCGCGGTTCCTGGCGCCACGGCTGGGCACGGGCGGCGTGTCGGAGTCGGAGCTGCGTGCGCTGTACGACAAGTACGGACCCGACCGCTTGTCGCTGGTCGATCGCGGCTTCATCGCCGGGGTGCATCCGCTCGAGCTCTGGCTGGTCGGATTTCTGCGCCACCATCCTGGCGCGACGCTGACCGAGGTGCAGGCCGCCAGCGGTGCCGAACGACAGCAGGTCTACGGCTGGCTGTTCAAGACGCGCCACAAGAGCGCCCAGGACGTGCGCATCCGCAGCCTGCTCGAGCTCGAGGCCTTCCTCGAGGTCCATCGTGCATGGCAACGGCTCGGCTATCCGTTCGAAGCGCTGACACCGTCCTACGCGACGGCGATCGGCGCGTCAGGCGACCGCCCCGCGGCGCTGGCCGAGTTGATGGGGATCATCGTCAACCGGGGACTGCGGCTGCCGGTGGCGCGGATCGCCTCGCTGGAGTTCGCGCGCGACACGCCGTACGAGACCCGGCTCGCGTACCGGGCGCCGCCGGGCGAGCGCGTGCTGCCTGCCGAGGTCGCCGACAGCGTCCGCCGTGCGCTGCTCGGCGTGGTCGAAGCAGGCACGGCGCAACGCCTGAACCGGGCGCTTGCGCGGCGCGACGGCACGCTGGTCGAGATCGGCGGCAAGACCGGCACCGGCGACCATCGCTTCGATGTGTTCGGCCGCGCCGGCCAGTTGATCTCGTCGCGGGTCGTCGATCGCTCCGCCACCTTCGTCTTCCTGATCGGCCAGCGCTACTTCGGCACCGTGATGGTCTATGTGCACGAGCCCGACGCGGTGAAGTACCGTTTCACCAGCGCGCTGCCGGCCCAGTTGCTGAAGTCGCTGGCGCCGACGCTGCAGAAGTTGCTGGACAGCCGCGCATGCGGCACGGGAAACGGGTCGGGCGGCTGAGCGGCCGTTGCAACGCGCGGCGCGGGTATCGTGCGGGTGACATCGGTCGAAGGCGTACTATCAGCGACATCATGGTCACGTCCCACTCGCGTGGGCAAGGTCGCCACGCGGAAATCAGCACCTCGCGACCCGCGGCGCCTTCGGTCTCCGAGTACGTCGAGGCGTTTCGGAGCATCTTGCCGAGTCTGAATGAATCCCATCTCGCCATGCTTCGAGCGCACTACATGGCGCCCAATCGGAGCCTCACGGCATCGGAGCTGACGGAAGTGGCCGTCGAAAGCGAGCGCGCCGTAGCGGCCCACGATGTCGAGGACGAACGCGGACTCGCCGAGGCGGTCGACGAATTCGGGGGTGAGAGCGCGCTCTCCGAAACAATCGGCGAGGATTCGGATGAGCTCGCCGCGGATGCTGCCGAGGACACGAGCCTCGACGCCCCAAATCTTCAGTACGGTTCTATCGGGCAGGCCCTGTACGAACGGTTGCCTGCATTCCTTCAGCAGCAGCGCAAGCGCAAGAGCGGTACCTTGGACTGGATCGGCGCCCTGGCCGAAGCGGAAGACCGCTCTGGGCCGAGGGAGGCATGGGTGTGGAAGATGCGACCGGAGGTTGCGTCTGCTCTCGAGGAGCTTGGCCTTACAACTTGAGTCCGAAGGAATCGACAAGCAAATCGCATTGAACACGCTCAGCTCGTCGACCGCGGCGAGACGCTGTCCGGATGTGTCCGCCGCGTCTGATTCTTGGACAGTTCAATCAGGCTGGGAACCACCGAAGTTCGCCCCCGGCTCCAGAATTTTGCGAGCAAGCCTCGCGACAGCGACATCGGCTCGGCGGACAACGACAGTCTTTCTGACAGAAGTTCATCCTGGGACGTCGGAGAAGAGGCGCCGAGTGCGCCCGCGACCCGAAAGGCCATCGACCACTCCGAGAACTCTCGCGACCGGATGGGCTCACGCACGAGATCGATGACTCCGAAGTGCAGCGAGTCAGCCTTGATGGTTTCGTAAACCCGCGCGAGCCTTGCGGCGGGGCCTTCGAGGCACTGCATGAAGTTCCCGTCCGAGTACAGAAGGACGCCGGTCACGTCCTGGTCGAGGTTGCGTTGCCGGGCTTTCTCCAGCAGGCGGCCAATATCATCCATGGCGAGGAACCGAGTCGCGGTGGAGACATACACCAGGGAATAGAGGTCGGCCATCTGAGCTGTGTTTCCGTGCTGTGACTGTTGACGATACGGTAGCCGAATACGCAGTGCTCAACGCTCGCGAACCACGGGTCGGATCGAACTCTTGCACGTTTGGACGAGCCTGAATCTGCGTCCCGTGCAGCGCCTGATATCGGCGCAGCGAGCGAATCCTTGAGATTCCGGTTCCGGACCGTCACCAAAGGCTGTTACAGGGCAGGGCAACGCGCGTGTCCGATCACACAGCGTGGCCATCGATGGCCGCAACGCAGCCGCCGGTATTCATGCATCATCGCGCACGGCCATCAAGTGCAAACGACATGGTGTATCTGACCCCTCGCTACGATCCTGCGCTGGTGCTGGCGTCCGTGCTGATCGCCAGCCTCGCGTCCTATGTGGCGCTGGATCTGGCCAAGCGCGTGCGCGCGGCGGACCGCAGCGTGGCACTGACCTGGTGGGTCGGCGGGTCGATCGCGATGGGCACCGGAATCTGGTCCATGCACTTCGTCGGCATGATCGCATTCTCGCTGCCGATCGCTCTGGGCTACACCCACCTGCTGACCTTCGTCTCATGGGCCGCCGCGGTCGCGGTGTCGGTTGTTGCATTGGGACTGGCCAGTCGCGGTTCGCTGACGCTGGCGCGCCTGGCCGGCGGCTCGCTGGCAATGGGCGCGGGCATTTGCGCGATGCACTACCTCGGCATGGCCGCGCTCGACATGTCGCCGCCCATAGACTGGGACGCTATGTTGGTGGCGGCATCGGCCGCGGTTGCGGTGATCGCCTCGGCGGCAGCGCTGATGATTTTCTTCTGGCTGCGGCGCGTGAGCCAGCGCCGCGAACTTGCGTACCAGGTGGCGGCTGCCGCGGTGATGGGCCTCGCCATCAGCGGCATGCACTACACCGGCATGGCAGCGGCCGGCTTCCCCGAAGGCTCGGTTTGCCTGAGCGCCGCGGTGCTGTCGGGCGGGAGTCTGAGCCTGCTGGTGGGCGCGGCGGCCGTGACCGTGCTCGGGCTGACGCTGTTCACGTCGATCATCAACGGGCGGATGCAGGAAGCGCGGCTCGCGGGTTCACTTCGGATCGCCAACGCCGACCTGCAGCGAACGACCGAGAACCTGCAGAACCAGATCGTCGAGCGCGAACGCACCGAGACCAAGCTGCAGGCGCAACTCGAACGCCTGACGCTGCTGGATCAGATCAGCCGCGCGATCGGCGAGCGGCAGGATCTGCAAAGCATTTACCAGGTGGCGATCCGCAGCCTCGAAGAGCGCCTGCGGGTGGACTTCGCATGCGTGTGCCGCTATGACGCCGGGGGCGACGTGCTGACCGTCATCCACGTGGGCGCGCACAGCCAGCCCCTGGCCGCGGAACTCGGGCTGGGCGAGCAATCACGCGTGGCGATCGATCAGAACGGCCTGTCGCGTGCCGTGCGCGGCGAGCTGGTGTATGAGCCCGACCTGCAGGCGATGTCGTTCGCGTTCCCACAGCGGCTCGCGCGCGGCGGCCTGCGCGCGCTGGTCGCGGCCCCCCTGCAGTCCGAGAGCCGCGTGTTCGGCATCCTGGTGGTCGCCCGCGAACTGCCCCAGTCCTTCAGCAGCGGCGACTGCGAATTCCTGCGCCAGCTCAGCACCCATGTCGCGCTCGCGGCCCAGCAGGCCGAACTGCACGGCGCCTTGCAGGAGGCCTACGACGATCTGCGCCAGACCCAGCAGGCCGTGATGCAGCAGGAGCGGCTGCGCGCGCTCGGCCAGATGGCCAGCGGTATCGCCCACGACATCAACAACGCCCTGTCGCCCGTGGCGCTGTACACCGAGAGCCTGCTCGAGCGCGAGCCCAGCCTGAGCGAACGCGGGCGCGGCTACCTGGTGACGATCGCGCGCGCCATCGACGACGTCGCCGCGACGGTCGCCCGCATGCGCGAGTTCTACCGCCAGCGCGAACCCCAGCTGCAGCCCACGCGGGTGCGCCTGAATTCGCTGGTTCAACAGGTGCTGGACTTCACGCACGCCCGCTGGAGCGACATGCCTCAACAGCGCGGCATCGTGATCGACCTCGAGACCGAGCTCGCGCCGGACCTGCCCGCCATCCTCGGCGTCGAGAGCGAAGTGCGCGAGGCGCTGATCAACCTGATCTTCAACGCCGTGGACGCCATGCCCGACGGCGGCACGCTCACCCTGCGCACGCGCTGCAGCGGCCCCGTCGCGGGCGGCCCGGAATCGGCCGCCTCCTGCGCGGTGGTCGAAGTGAGCGACACCGGCGTCGGCATGAGCGAAGACACGCGGCGCCGATGCCTGGAGCCCTTCTTCACCACCAAGGGCGAGCGCGGCACCGGCCTGGGGCTGGCGATGGTGTACGGCGTCGCGCAGCGCCACGCTGCGGAGGTCGACATCGACAGCGTCGTCGGCAGTGGCACGACGGTGCGCCTGAGTTTCCCGATCCCGGCGATCGAGCCGGCCGCAGCGGTGGCCGCGCCGCCGCAAGCTCCTGCGTCGCGGCTGCGCATCCTGACCATCGACGACGACCCGATGATGCTCAAGTCGCTGTGCGACACGCTCGAGCTCGACGGCCACGTCGTCGTCACCGCCAACGGCGGCCAGGCCGGCATCGACGCGTTCCTCGCCGCCCACCGGCCTGGCGAGGCCTTCGACGTGGTCGTCACTGACCTGGGCATGCCCCACGTCGACGGCCGCACGGTGGCCGCCGCGGTGAAGGCAAAGGCCAAGGCGACGCCGGTCATCCTGCTCACCGGCTGGGGGCAGCGGCTGGTGGCCGACGGCGAGGCCCCGGCGCACGTGGACCGGGTGCTGAGCAAGCCGCCCAAGCTGCGCGAGGTGCGCGCGGCCCTGGCCCAGCTGACACTGACTGCGCCGCCGGGTTCGTCCACGACAGAGGAGACGCCGTGATCGACGCACGCGCGCAGCCCCCATCGATGGGGCTGCAAGCCCGGAGTGAGCATGTCACATGAAGCGTGCCGGCAAGCGATTTGACGTGGCGATCATCGGCGGCGGCTTGGCCGGTGTCGTGGCGCTGGCCTATGCGCGTCGAGCCGGGCTCGAGGCCATCGTGCTCGAGAGGCAGGGCCGTGTCGGCGGCTTGTGGCGTGACCTTCCGGCGTGGCAGGACATCCAGATCAGTGCAGTCGACTGGACCCTTGGCGATTTGCCGCTGCACGGCGCGACTCAGCCACATATCCTGGCCAACATCGAAGCCTGGGTCGAGCGGTTCGGCCTGGCCGATGGAATCCGGCTGAATGCGCCCGTGCACCTGGCCCGCGAAGGTGAATCGGGCTGGGAGCTGTCGACGCCTGGCGGCGCGGTGCATGCGGCGCACCTCGTCGCGGCGACAGGCGCCCACAACACGCCGTTGACCCCAGACGTCTCGCGTTCGGCCAGCACCGTGCGTGAGTTTCACTCGAGTGCCCTTCGGGACCCGACTGTATTGACAGGTCGCGACGTGTTGGTGGTCGGCGGCGGTGCGTCGGCCTTCGATCTGCTGGAGCTGTGTTTTCAACATGGCGCCCGGCGTGTGGTCTGGGCATACCGCGGAATGCGTTGGTTCATGCCGACGCGCAAGCCCAAGCACGTTGCGGGCAGTGTCCGTGGGTTTGCCAGGTTGCAGGCTACTGGGATGACGGTCGAGCAGCAGAGCGCTGCAATCGGCGCCGACCTGAAATCGCGCTACGAGAAGTTCGGCATCACCGAGATCATGCCCACGCGTGACTTCGACGTGCAGCACGACCAGCTCATCCCCGGCCGCCAGGGCATGCTCGAACACTATGCTGCCATCGAGCGCCATTGCGCCAGCGTGGCCGCCATCGCGGGCAGCACGGTGACACTGTCGGACGGACACCTCGTCGAGGCTGACTTGCTGCTCTGGGGCACCGGCTACGGCGTCGATCTGTCGTACTTCGAGTCGCCAAAGATCAACGTGATCCGCACGCTCGATGCACTGGCCGCGCGGTGCGGTTGCATCTTCCGCAGCCTCGATGCCGCCAATCTGTATTTTCCTGGTGTCGGGCTGGACGGCATCGGGTCGGCGCCGTGGTCCTACTCGCTGATGTTTCGTTCAATGATGTCGCACATCCGCGGCACCGCACGGCTCGACAACGAGGCGCTCCAGCAGAGGCTCAACCACTTCGACATCGTCGACTACCTGGCCCCGCGCGACCCGGTGAGCTATCCACCCGATGCCTGGCGCGCGCACTATCGCGACATTGCACTGAACACTCCGGACGAGGCGCCCTATCCGATCCCGTAAGGCACCCCGGCGGCCGTGACCAGCCTGCGTCGAATTCGCTGGATCAGGACGTTGTCGCCGACGGGCGGCTAACGGCTGTCGATGCGCCCATAGGCGCCTCGGCGTCCTGCCGCCGGGCCTGCGGTGTAGAACAGCGAGGCCGCATCGCCCGGCTGGTCGAACAAGCCCTGTCCGAAGGCGATGCCCCGCAACCCGTCGATGACGATCGGCGAGCCGCTCGGCAGCGCCAGCACGCCGAGAAAGGCGCCCGTCTCGATGTCGAAGGCGTTGATGCGACCGTCGCCGACATTGGCGACCAGCAAGGCGTTGCTGAATTCGCCGAAGTCCGCTGGCGCCTGCGCCATGCCCCAGGGGGCGTTCAGGCGACCGCCCGGACCGATGAGGCGTTTCAGCAGGCGGCCGTTGGTGTCGAAGACGGCAACGCGCCCGAGGCCGGCGCCGCTGACGGCGAGGTCTTGCGCATCGCGCTTGGCATAGGCGACGTAGGTCCGGTCGCCGATCGTCTGGATGCCGAACGGGGCATGGTCGGCGGGCAGTTCCGGATCGACGAACGCGGGTGCCGCGTCCATGCGCGTGAAGTCGCCGCCGAAGATGTCGACACGCGCGTTGTGGAAATCGGCAGCGAGCAGGAAGGCAACTGCGACACCGCGCGTGTCGATCGCCGCGCCGGTGTACACGGCGCCGAGCGTGGCACCGTCGAAGACCTGGATCGCACGGTCCAGCGCGTTCACCCCCGGGGCCCAGCAGTTCACCGTACCGGCCGCGCCGACGACGATGAAGCTGCAGGTGCCGGAGCGGCCGTCGCGCGCGATGGCGAAGTTCTGCGAGCCGTTGAACACGACGCCTGTCGGTCGTGCCTTCCCTGCTCGCCCGTCGTCGAGTTCGACGATCAGCGGCACGAAGCCGCCATCGCCGTCGTACTGCGTGGAGCTCGAGCTTCCCTGGTTCGCCACCCACGCGAAGGCGCGCGGCGAGATCGCAATGCCCCAAGCGTCGACGAGCCGAGAGTCGCTTGGCAGGCTCGGCTGGCCGGGAGCCGAGGCATCCGGCCCGGCGACCAGAGCCGTGGCCACGTAGCCGGCTTGCACGCGGGTGGATTGCGGCGGCGGGCTGTTGTCGTACCCACCTCCGCCGCATGCGGCGAGGACGATGGCAGGCAGCAGCGCGGGGCGGCGGACGCTTGATAGGAAGTGCATCGACGTATCCGAAGTGGTGGGGCTCACGCTTGCCGTGTCTGACGCACAGCGGCAACTCGTCGGCGGGTCGGCGCCGCCATGCCTGAACTCTCGGCGAGGTATGACGTGCACTCCGAGCGGTCCAGTCCGAGATCGCGCAGCGTGCGTTCGTCGAGCCACTCGACCTCGCGCCGTTGCCTCTGTGCGCGCCGCCCGTGCGCGAAGGCATCGGTGATGCCGCGCCACGCGGCGCGAAACGCAGTGATGCCGCGCGCGGCCACGCGGGCGAGCGACGTGTCTGCCGCGTCGAATCGCGCAGTGCGGGTCCGTATCGTGTATTGCATGATGGTTCCTTGATCGTGTGATGCCGGGAGCGACCCGAGGAGAAAGCTTCCCTTGCCTGTCAAATCGGAATCCGAGCCAAAAGGCCGACACCGCTGGATCGCCTGAGCGAGCGGCGAAGGGTGTCCGTGCCATGCCTGCCATCGGCGTCGCGAAGCGTGCGTGGTGGGCACCAGCACGGTGGTCCACGAGGCCTGGCTCGACATGAGCCGGCGGCCGTCGCTGGCGTTCGAGGGTCCCGGTCAATTCCTCGCCTATGCGGCGCGCACGATGCGCGGACTGGTCATCGACCGGATGAGGGCGCGGCATGCGCAAAAGCGCGGCGGCGGATTGATCATCGCCGCCGGCGACAGGTTCAGGGCTGAATGCGCCAAGGAGCCGAAGGCGAGCTCCAGTGCTTCAAGCGCCCGAGTCGCTTCTTGATTTCCAGCGGGTCAAGGTGAGCGCAGCGACCGCGCTGTAAGCGCTCGATACCGCGCCGCCAGCCGTCCTACGGCAGGTGTCGAAACTTCCCTACTCGGTCCTTGCAGACTTTCCTCAAAGATGGGGCTCCCGTTCTTATCCGAGGAGACATCATGCGACCGAAGGCTTCGCACGTTGTGGCGGGGGTGCTGACGATGTGCGGCACCGCGACCAATGCGCAACTGATGTTGGACGCGCCGGCCGATTTCCAGGGAACCGGGCTGGGTGCGGTGAACACGGTGCTGACGATCCAGAGCCCGGGCAGTTCGAGCACCGAGGCCGGCAGTGTCTGGTGGAACGGCGCGATGGATGCCTCGAGCGGCGACGCCAAGCACGGCAGTTCGCAGACGCAGACGCGCACCCTCGGCGAACTCGGCATCGCGTCGGCGGCCGACCTGCGGATCGTCTTCAATGCGCTGGAACCCGGCAACCTGCTGAACAGCATCGACCTCGTCGGGTTGACCCTGGGTGTCTACGACGCGGCCGGCGCGCAGGTCTTCAGTGCCTCGATCCCGCAGTCGTATGCGTTTGCCGACACCCTCACCGGTGCCGGCAACTCGGGCTTCGTGTTCTCGCTGACGGCGCCATCGGCAGCCGAGCTGCAAGCGATCTTCAGCAGCGACTTGCACGTCGGCCTGACGGCCAGCGCGGCGAATGCGACCGGCGGATTCGAGACCTTCTTCGTCGCCAGCGCTGCCAATGTCGTGACGCCGGTCCCGGAGCCGCCGACCGTCGCGCTGACGCTGGCAGGGCTCGCCGTGATCGGCTTTCTCGGTCGCAAGCGCAGGCAACGCGGCTGAGCGGGCGCGGCTGAGGCGTCCCCGGCCCCGGCGGTCACGTGTTCGCGTGCGCATCGCCGGGGCCGATTTCATAGCCGGGCTCAATGCATTGCATTGGCGCTTTGTATTTGCCGATCCGGGCGCGACGCGGTAGCGTGCGCCGTGCCGCCCGCTGGAAGCGCAGCGCTTCGACGGCCGTCGCAGTTCAACCAACCGGAGACCGACATGGGCTTGAAGGGATCGAAGACCGAGCAGAACCTGAAGGACGCGTTCGCCGGCGAATCGCAGGCGAATCGACGTTACCTGTACTTCGCAAACAAGGCCGACATCGAAGGCCAGAACGACGTGGCCGCGCTGTTCCGCTCCACCGCCGAGGGCGAGACCGGGCACGCGCACGGCCACCTCGAGTTCCTCGAGGCGGTCGGCGACCCGGCGACCGGCCTGCCGATCGGCTCGAGCCGCCAGAACCTCGCGGCTGCGGTGGCCGGCGAAACGCATGAGTACACCGACATGTACCCCGGCATGGCGAAGAGCGCCCGTGAGGAAGGCTTCGACGAGATCGCCGACTGGTTCGAGACGCTCGCGAAGGCCGAGCGCTCGCACGCGAACCGCTACACGAAGGCGCTCGACGCGCTGGTCGACTGAATCCAGCGTTCGACGCTCGCCGAACAGGGGGCCTCGTGCCCCTTGTTCATTGCAGAAAGAGACTCCGATGACGATCCGCGAAGGCAATCTCGAGGCGCCGACGCGCCACCCGGTCGACTGGCGGAACCCGGCGTTCTACGACCAGGCGGCGTGCGAGACCGAGATGGCGCGCGTGTTCGACATCTGCCACGGCTGCCGGCGCTGTGTGAGCCTGTGCCAGTCGTTCCCGACCCTTTTCGACCTGGTCGACGCCACGGCCGGCGGCGAGGTGCACGAGGTTGCCAAGGCGGATTTCTGGAGCGTCGTCGACCAGTGCTATCTGTGCGACCTGTGCTACATGACCAAGTGCCCGTACGTGCCGCCGCACCCGTGGAACCTCGACTTCCCGCACACGATGCTGCGCGCGAAGGCGATCAAGTTTCGCAACGGCGAGGTCGGCGCCGGCGAGAAGCTGCTCGCGTCGACCGACACGCACGGCCAGTTCGCCGGCATCCCGGTCGTCGTGCAGGTCGTCAACGCCCTGAACCGGACGAAGCCGGTGCGCCGGCTGCTCGACAAGGCCCTGCACGTGCATCCCGATGCCTGGCTGCCCGAGCTCGCGACGCAGCGCTTTCGCTGGAGCGCGGACCCCGGCGACGCGGCCGTGCCGGTCGTGAACGGCGAACGCACGCCGGGCAAGGTCGCGATCTTCTCGACCTGCTTCGTCAACTACAACGAGCCCGGCATCGGTTTCGATCTGATCAAGCTGCTGAAGCACAACGAGATCCACTACACGATCGTCGAGAAGGAGAGCTGCTGCGGAATGCCCAAGCTCGAGCTCGGCGATCTCGACGGCGTCGCAAGGCACAAGGAGGCGAACATCCCGCTGCTCGCCCGCTATGCGCGCGAGGGCTGGGCGATCGTCGCGGCGATCCCGTCGTGCACGCTGATGTTCAAGCAGGAGCTGCCGCTGCTGTTCCCGGGCGATGTCGATGTGGCCGCGGTGCAGGAGGCGATGTTCGACCCGTTCGAGTACCTGATGGCGCGCCACAAAGACGGCCTGCTGAAGCTCGACTTCAAGGCCGCGCTCGGCAAGGTCAGCTACCACATCCCGTGTCACGGCCGGGTGCAGAAGATCGGCCGCAAGACCGAAGAGGTCTTCAAGCTGATCGGCCAGAGCGTGCCGGTGCAGCTCAACACGGTCGAGCGCTGCTCGGGGCATGCCGGAACCTACGGCGTGAAGACCGCGACGCACCCGAACGCGATGAAGATCGGCAAGCCGGTGTTCAAGGCCATGGCCAAGGACGAGCCCGACTACATCGCCTCCGATTGCGCGCTCGCCGGGCATCACATCGCGCAAGGCATGGCGGTCAACGCGCTGCCGCCTGCGAAGCTCGCGCACCCGCTGAGCCTGGTGCGCATGGCCTACGGATTGGAGTAAGGCGCATGACGATCACCAAAGCCATCACCCCGGAGAGCCTGATGTCGCTCGAGGCCTACGCGAAGGTCCGCCAGAGCAGCAAACCGGCGCTGATCGCGCACCGCAAGCTGCGCAGCGTGCGCCTGGGCGAGCACATCAGCCTGCAGTTCGAGGACGAGCAGACGATCCGCCGCCAGATCCAGGAGATGCTGCACATCGAGAAGATCTTCGACGAAGAGGGCATCCAGAGCGAGATCGACGCCTATGCCGCGCTCGTGCCCGACGGCGCGAACTGGAAGGCGACGATGCTGATCGAATACCCCGATGTGCACGAGCGCAAGCGCGAACTTGCGCGGCTGATCGGCGTCGAAGACCGGCTGTTCGTCGAGGTCGAGGGCCATGCGCGCGCCTACGCGATCGCCGATGAAGACCTGGACCGCGAGAACGACGAGAAGACCTCGGCGGTGCACTTCGTGCGCTTCGAGTTCGCACCGGGCGCACGCGAGGCGGTGCGCGCCGGCGCGAGCGTGAAGCTCGGCTGCGACCACACGAACTACCCGGCGCATGTCGTGATCCCACCCGAGACGCTGGCGAGCCTCGCCGGCGATCTGCGGTGACGTGCTCCTGCGGGTCAGCCCCCGGCCATGCCGAAAGCGCGGCTCCATGACAGCTCGGCGACGGGTCCGGCATGGCCGCTGTGCAGGGGGCGCGTGGCACCGAAACCGAGACGAAGTTCGCCCACGCTGCTGGGTTGCCAGGCGGCCCAGAGCAGCCCCTGAGTGACAGCGCCACCGGCGCTTGCCACGCCGCCGCCGCCGGCCGCACCGACCAGCGCCTCGGCGCCGATCCGTATCGACGCTGCCGGACTCGCGTTCAGGCCTGCCCCGATCAATCCGACCGAATACGCGCCCGCACCGCCCGCGAATGCACTGTGCGCCTGGCCGGTGATGTAAACGTGCTCACCGAAGTAGCGGTTCAGCTTCAGGCCGATCGTGTCGAGCGGCTGGCGCGTGCCGTCGCTGCGCACCATGCGCGTGTGATGCTGCCATGCGCCGGCCCATTCGGTGCGCACGACATGGGCGGTAGAGATGCCGCGGCCGTCCAGCCCGGGCTCCAGATCCATCCCCAACCAGATTTGTGCCTGGCGCGCGTGCAAGCTGTTGCTGCGCGAGCGCACGAGGCCGTAGTCGGCGCCGAGCGTCCAGCCGGGCGCGGGGCTCCATTCCATGGTGCCGACCACCTTGCCGATCAAGCCGCCGCCGGTGGGCACAGCGCCGCCTCCGCCTGCACCGGCGCTCAGCCGGGCGCCGACGCGCCACGAGGGCAGGGCCGATGCGAAGGGCGCGATACTGAAGGTGGCGCTACCGAGGATCTCCATGTAGCCGGCCGCATCGCCCTTGGCCGCTGCCGCCGTCTCCATGCCCCAGGTGAAGCCATTGATGTTCGAGCGGCGCTCGGCTCGCGCACCGACGAGGCTCACGCGCCGCCCGCTGCCGTCACGAAGCCCGTAGGTCGAAACCGTAACTCCCATTCGGTCGAAGCCCAGGCCGCCGGACATTGCCAATGACGAGTTCGGAATCGTGCCCGAGCCGCTCAGGTGCATGAACTCCTGGCGCCAGCCGAGCATGAGGCCGACCTGGTTGCTGCGGATCTGGCCGCTCGGGAATCTGACCGACGACCAAGACAGGCCCAGCTGGAACGTCGGCCCGATATCCTTCAACAGTGTCAGCGCCGGGCGCAGCATCAGCCCGCTTCCGACGGGCGCTGACGCGCCGCCACCCCCGCCGGCGTAGAGGCCGGTGGCGAGCGACAAGCCCTTGCCCAGACCCCAGCGCCGCTGCAATTCGATGCCGCCGACGAACAGGCCGCCGCGACGTCCGGTGACGGCGCTGTAGATGCCCGGGCCGATGCCCCAGTCGCTGTCGATGTCGAACAGCAGCGAGCCCCCGATCAGTCCCATGCGCTCGCCCTCAGGCAGGCTTACCCGCTCGAAGCCCAGCATGCCAGCGGTCGGCAGCGACTCGGCGTGCACGTCTTGCGCGTGCGCTGACGGCAGCAGCGACAGCATCAAGGCAGTCGCGAGCGAAGTGAAGCGGAAAGGTCGCAGGGACATCACGGGTGGCAGGCAAAAGGCCGTGATTGAAACACGCCGTGCGACCGAGATCGTTGTTGGCCTATCTTGTGAATAGTCTATTTCAATGAAAAGCTTAATATCAATAGCTTAACATTGGCCGGTGAGCGCAATTCCCAACCCCTCCACTTGAAGGAAGTACCCATGTCCCTGATCAACACCCAAGTCAAGCCTTTCTCCGCAACTGCCTACCAGAGCGGCAAGTTCATTCCCGTCACGGAAGACACGCTGAAGGGCAAGTGGGCTGTCTTCATGTTCTATCCGGCCGACTTCACCTTCGTCTGCCCGACCGAGCTCGAAGACCTGGCCGATCACCACGCCGAGTTCAAGAAGCTCGGGGTCGAGCTCTACGGCGTCTCGACCGACAGCCACTTCGCGCACAAGGCCTGGCACGACACCTCGGACGCGATCAAGAAGGTCAACTACGCGCTGATCGGCGACCCGACGCAAGCGCTCTCGCGCAACTTCGAGGTGCTGATCGAGGAAGAAGGCATGGCGCTGCGCGGCACCTTCGTGATCAACCCCGAAGGCGTCATCAAGGTCATGGAAGTGCACGACAACGGCATCGGCCGCGATGCGTCGGAGCTGCTGCGCAAGGTCAAGGCCGCGCAGTACGTCGCGGCGCACCCGGGTGAAGTCTGCCCGGCGAAGTGGACCGAAGGCGCGGCCACGCTGACCCCGTCGCTCGACCTCGTCGGCAAGATCTGAGCACCCGGTGGCGAGTACGCCACCACCCGCCAGGCGGGTGCCCGGGCCGCTTGGGGCGGCCCGGCGCTGGCCCGAGCCTCTTCAATGAAGCAAGGAGCTTCACGATGTTGGACGCAAACCTGAAAGCGCAACTGGGCGCCTACCTCGAACGCGTGAAGCTGCCTTTCGAGATCACCGCGTCGCTGGACGACAGCGCCGCGGCCCGGGAGATGCATGGCCTGCTGCAGGACATCGTCTCGCTGAGCGACAAGATCACGCTGAAGGCGGACGGCACCGATGCCCGCAAGCCGTCGTTCACGTTGAACCGCGTCGGCGAGGCGCCGCGCATCCGCTTCGCCGCGATCCCGATGGGGCACGAGTTCACCTCGCTGGTGCTTGCGCTGCTGCAGGTCGGCGGGCACCCGCCGAAGATCGAGGCCGAGCTCGTCGAGCAGATCAGGAATCTCGACGGCGAGTTTCGCTTCGAGACCTACATGTCGCTGACCTGCCACAACTGCCCGGACGTGGTGCAGGCGCTGAACCTGATGGCGGTGCTGAACCCGCGCGTGCAGAGTGTCGTGATCGACGGTGGGCTCTATCAGCAAGAAGTGGCCGACCGTCAAGTCATGGCCGTGCCGATGGTGTTCCTGAATGGCGAACACTTCGGTCAGGGCCGCATGGACGTCGAAGAGATCGTCGCCAAGCTCGACACCGGTGCCGCGGCACGCGATGCCGCCAAACTCGACGCGAAGGCGGCCTACGACGTGCTGATCGTCGGCGGCGGCCCGGCGGGCGCAGCGGCGTCGGTCTACGCGGCGCGCAAGGGCATCCGCACCGGCATCCTCGCCGAGCGTTTCGGCGGCCAGACGATGGACACCATGAGCATCGAGAACTTCATCTCGGTGCTCGAGACCGACGGGCCGAAGTTCGCTGCGGCGCTGGAGCAGCACGCGAAGCGCTACGACGTCGACATCCTGAACCTGCAGCGCGCCGAGAAGCTGATCCCGGCCGCGGACCCCGGCGGCCTGATCGGTGTGCAGCTGGCGAACGGTGCGACGCTGCAGAGCAAGACCGTGATCCTGTCGACCGGTGCGCGCTGGCGCGAGGTCAACGTGCCCGGCGAGAAGGAATACCGCAACAAGGGCGTCGCCTACTGCCCGCATTGCGACGGCCCGCTGTTCAAGGGCAAGCGCGTCGCCGTGATCGGCGGCGGCAACTCGGGCGTCGAGGCGGCGATCGATCTGGCCGGCATCGTCGGCCACGTGACGCTGCTCGAATTCGGCGATCAGCTGCGCGCCGACGCGGTGCTCGTCAGCAAGCTGAGGAGCCTGCCGAACGTTGTCGTTCACACGCAGGCGCAGACGACCGAGATCACCGGCGCCGATGGCAAGGTCAACGGCCTGGCCTACGTCGATCGCGCGAGCGGCGAGACCCGGCAGGTCGAGCTCGAGGGCGTGTTCGTGCAGATCGGGCTGGTGCCGAACTCCGAGTGGCTGAAGGGCACGCTGGAGCTGTCGCGCCATGGCGAGATCGTCGTGGATGCGCGCGGCCAGACCTCGCTGCCGGGCGTGTTCGCGGCCGGCGACGTGACGACCGTGCCGTTCAAGCAGATCATCATCGCGACCGGGGACGGCGCAAAGGCCGCGCTCGGCGCGTTCGATCACCTGATCCGCACGTCGGCGCCGGAGCCGGTGGCGGCGTAGTCACCTATCCGTGGCGCTTGAAGTACTGCACTTCGCGCTCGTGCTGTTTCGCCTGTTCGAGCGAGTCGAAGGTGCCGAGATTTCGGCGCTTGCCGGTTCTTGCGTCGGGGTTGCGCGAGTAGAGGCGGTACTGGCCGGATGCGAGTTTGCGAATCATCGTGCGCTACTCCTGGGTCCGATGAATGGTCGACAGGCCTTCCGAACATGGACCATCGTCTCGCGATCGTCTGTCGGACGGATTCGCGTCGCCGCGTCGGGTGAGGCGTGCGCTCAGGCCGCCGCCGAGGCGAGCCGCCCGACGCGCCAACCGTCCAGGCTGTAGATCGCGAGCGCGAGCCAGATCAGCCCGAAGCCGATCAGCCGTGCCGGCGTGAACGGCTCGCGGAAGATCCAGATGCCGAGCACGAACTGGATCGACGGGCCGATGTACTGCACCAGGCCGAGCGTCGTCATCGACAAGCGCCGCGCGCCCGCGGCGAACAGCAGCAACGGCACCGCGGTGATCGGGCCGAGCGCGACCAGCCACAGGTTGGTCAGCAGGTCCGGCGCCGGGAAGCTCGACTGCCCGTTCGCGGACCAGACCGCGAGCGCCGTGAGCGCCAACGGCGCGAGCAGCAGCGTCTCGAGCGTCAGTCCTTCGAGCGCGCCGAGCACCGCGACCTTGCGCAGCAGCCCATAGCAGCCGAAGGTCGCGGCCAGCACCAGCGCGATCCACGGCAGCTTGCCGGCCTGCAACGTGAGCCACAACACCCCGACCCCCGCGATCGCCAGCGCGGCCCATTGCGCGCGGCGCGGTCGCTCGTGCAGCAGGCTGTAGCCGAGCAGCACGTTGACGAGCGGCGTGATGAAGTAGCCCAGGCTCGCGTCCACCACGTGGCCGTTGTTGACCGACCAGATGTAGGTCAGCCAGTTGGCCGAGAGCAGCAGCGCGCTGGCGGCGAACGCCCCCAGCACCTTCGGGCGGCGCAGCACCGCACCGAGCCAACCCCACTGGCGGCGCGCACCGAGCAGACCGAGCAGCAGCACCAGGCACCAGACGATGCGGTGCGCCAGCACTTCGCCCGGCGCCACCGTCGCGACGATGCGGAAGTACAGCGGGAACAGCCCCCACCAGGTGAAGGCGAGGGCGGCATAGACGATGCCGGAATGCAAGCGCGCTCAGTCCTTCTTGAGCAGGCTGTCGCCGTACTGCTCGCGCAGCCGGTTCTTCAGCATCTTGCCGGTCGCGCCGAGCGGGATCGCGTCGACGAAGACGACATCGTCGGGTGTCCACCACTTCGCGATGCGGCCTTCGAAGAACCCGAGCAGCTCGTCACGCGTCAGCTCGACGCCGGGCTTCTTCACGACGATCAGCAGCGGCCGCTCGTCCCACTTGGCGTGCTTCGCGGCGATGCAGGCGGCCATCGCGACCTTCGGGTTCGCCATCGCGATGTTCTCGAGGTCGATCGAGCCGATCCACTCGCCGCCGGACTTGATCACGTCCTTGCTGCGATCGGTGATGTGCATGTAGCCATCGGGGTCGATCGTCGCGACGTCGCCGGTCGGGAACCAGCCGCGCCCTTGTTCGTCGACCATCAGCGGGTTGCCGCCTTCGTCCTTGAAGTATTTCGAGATGATCCACGGCCCGCGCACCAGCAGCTCGCCGGAGGTCTTGCCGTCCCACGGCAGGCTCTCGCCTTCCGGGCCGATGATCTTCATGTCGACGCCGTACACCACGCGGCCCTGCGTGCTCTGCACCGCCATGCGCTGTTCCGAGCTCTGATCGACATGCTTGCCCTTGATCACCGCCGCGGTACCGACCGGGCTCATCTCGGTCATGCCCCAGGCGTGCAGCACGTTGACGCCGTAGCTCTCTTCGAACGCCTTCATCATCGCCGGCGGGCAGGCCGAACCGCCGATCACGGTGCGGCGCATCGTCGAGAACTTCAGCCCGTTGGCCTCGACGTAAGCGAGCAGGCCCTGCCAGACGGTCGGCACGCCGGCCGAGATCGTCACGCGTTCGGTCTCGAACAACTCGTAGAGCGACTTGCCGTCGAGCCCGGCGCCGGGGAAGACCAGCTTCGCGCCCATCATGCAGGCCGCGTACGGCAGGCCCCAGGCATTGACGTGGAACATCGGCACGACCGGCAGGATCGCGTCGCGCGCCGAGACGTTCAGCGCATCGGGCAGCGCGATCGCGAAGGTGTGCAGCACGGTCGAACGATGGCTGTACAGCACGCCCTTCGGGTTGCCGGTCGTGCCGCTGGTGTAGCACAGCGACGAGGCGAGGTTCTCGTCGAAGTCCGGCCATGCGAAGCGGTCGTCACTCGCATCGATCAGGTCTTCGAAGCACAGCAGGTTCGGGATCTTGCTGTCGCCTTTGGAAGGATCGGGCATGTGCGCGCGGTCGGTCATCGCGACGAAGGCCTTGACGGTCTTGACGCGCCCGGCGATCGCCTCGATCAGCGGCAGGAAGGTCATGTCGAAGAACAGCACCTGGTCTTCGGCGTGGTCGGCGATGTAGACGACATGGTCCGGGTGCAGGCGCGGGTTCAGCGTGTGCAGCACGGCGCCCGAGCCCGAGACCGCGTAGTACAGCTCCATGTGGCGATAGCCGTTCCAGGCCAGCGTCGCGACGCGATCGCCGGGCTTGACGCCGAGCTTGCCGAGCGCATTCGCCATGCGGCGCGAGCGCGCGGCCAGCTCGCGGTAGGTGCAGCGGTGGATGTCGCCTTCGGTGCGGCGCGAGACCACTTCCTGGTCGCCGTGGTGGCGCTCGGCATGCACCAGCAGCGACGAGATCAGCAGCGGCTGCTGCATCATCAAACCGTTCATGTCGTTGTCTCCGTAGTCTTGAGCAGGGCGTTCACGATTGATTGTGGCGCAGCCGCGCGGCATCATGGCGCCGATGGCACGCATCGTTTTCACTCAACAGTTGCGGCGCTTCACCGAGACGCCCGAGGTCGATGCGCCGGTCGAGACCTTGCGCGCCGCGCTCGACGCCGCCTTCGCGCTGAACCCGCGACTGCGCGGCTACGTGCTCGACGACCAGGGGCACCTGCGCGGCAACGTCGTCGCCTTCGTCGACGGCCGACGCTGCGCCGAGCGCATCAGGCTCGACGACCCGCTGCGGCCCGACAGCCGGGTGCATGTGATGCAGGCGCTGTCGGGCGGCTGAACCAACGAGGAGGCGACCGTGATCGACCGACAACGCGCCTGGGTCGCGACCCGCAAGGGCTTGTTCGAGATGCGCCAGCGCGGCGGCGCGTGGGCGATCGAGCGGGTCATCTTTCTCGGCGAGCCGGTGTCGATGCTGCTGCCGCCGCAGGCCTCCGGGCGGATGCTCGCGGCGCTGAACCTCGGCCACTTCGGCGTCAAGCTGCACGCCTCGGACGACGCAGGCGCGACGTGGCACGAGCTGCCGACGCCCGCCTACCCGCCGCAGCCCGACGGCGAGCCGGTCGCCGGCGTGGCCTGGAAGCTGGTGCAGATCTGGTCGCTCGAGGCCGGTGCGGCAAGCGGCACGCTGTGGGCCGGCACGCTGCCGGGCGGCCTGTTCCGTTCGGACGACAACGGCGAGTCGTGGCGGTTGGTTGAGTCGCTCTGGAACCAGCCCGGCCGCGCCGAGTGGTTCGGCGGCGGCTACGACGTGCCCGGCATCCACTCGATCTGCCCGCATCCGGCGCGGCCGGGCGAATTGCTGGTCGGCATCAGCTGTGGCGGCGCCTGGGTCAGTACCGACGACGGCGCGAGCTGGCGGCTGCAGGCCGACGGCATGCACGCGGCCTACATGCCGCCCGACCAGGCCGAGAGCCCGAACACGCAGGACCCGCATCGCATTGTGCGCTGCGTCGCGCAGCCCGACGTGCTCTGGTGCCAGCACCACAACGGCGTCTGGCGCTCGGGCGACAACGCGCGCTCGTGGCAGGAGGTGCGCGGCGCGCCGCTGTCGAGCTTCGGCTTCGCGACCGCCGTGCATCCCGACGATGCCGACACCGCGTGGTTCGTGCCTGGCGTGGCCGATCAGCAGCGCGTGCCGGTCGGCGGCGCGCTGGTCGTGAACCGCACGCGCGATGGCGGGCGCAGCTTCGAGACGCTGGGCCGCGGGTTGCCTGCCGAGCACTGCTACGACCTGGTCTATCGCCACGGCCTGGCTGTCGACGCAAGCGGTCGCCGGCTGCTGATGGCGAGCACGACCGGCAACCTGTGGGCGAGCGACGACGGCGGCGATCGATGGGCGATGGTGCAGGCGCATCTGCCGCCGATCTACGCCGTCCGCTTCGACTGACGATCGCGAGCGCGGCGCGCGCGACTCACATCCGCTCACGCGAGTGTGGCGAACACCGCACATCCGAACGACGAACGTGGGGGCGACCCCCATGCGAGGGATGTGTTGTCACATAGAGCGGCCGAAAATTGCGGCATGCGTTGAGCCCGTCGTCGCGAGCTCCGCTGCACCGGACAGGCGCCACACTGTTCCGGCCAAGGATCTGCCATGCCGCAAACCTACAACGTTGGAGCCCGCTCGCTGTTCGTCACCGCCACCGCCTGGGTGTTCATCGTGCTGGCGGCACTGACCAGCATCTCGGCACTGGTGCAGAACGCGGCGGTGGCGTCGTTGATGCCGGGACTGCAGGTGGCGACCGCGCGCCTGCCGTTGCTGACCGGGCTGCTGATCGGCTACCTGCCGTGGGTCGTGGGCATCGGCCTGGTGATGTCGCTGGCCACGCTCGCTTCGGCGATCGGCCTGCTGATGCGCCTCGACTGGGCGCGCCGCAGCTTCATCGTGCTGCTGGTGGTGGCGATCTTCGCGAACCTGCTCGGCCTGTGGCTGCAGCAGGAGGTCGTGCAGTCGGTGGTCAGCAACACGCTGAACAGCGTCGCGATCCCGCAGCAGGCGATGGGCGTGTTCGGCGGCTTCGTGACCGCGGCGCGCGTGATGGCCGTGCTGATGACGCTGGTCGGCTGCGCGTTGCTGGGCTGGATCATCCGCCGGCTGATGTCGGCGACGGTGCGGCAGGAATTCGCCTGAGGAAGCGCCGGGCCGAGACTGCGCTCAGGGCGCGTCGCCGTCCACGTAGTACCAGCGGCCCTCTTCGCGCACGAAGCGGCTGAGTTCGTGCAGGCGCTCGGCGCGGCCGCCGAGCTTGCTGCGGGCGATGAACTCCACCGTCGCGTGGTCGGCGTCGATCGGCGTGTGACGCCGCAATTCCAGACCCAACCACTTCAGCCCCGGCGGATTGGGCGCCAGCGACGCCGGGCGCGTGCTTGCATGCCAGGTCGCGATCAGGTAGTCGAGACGGTCGAGCACGAAGGCGCTGTAGCGCGAGCGCATCAGCGCCTCGGCGCTCGGCGCCAGCAGGTGCAGCGGGCCGGCGTGGTAGCGGCCGCAGCAGGCTTCATAGGGCAGGGCGTCGCCGAGTGTCGCAAGAGTCCGGCAGGGGCAGGGCAGCGGCGTCATGCCAGCGCGAGCTCCCAGGTCTCGCCGACGAGGTCGTGGCCGAAGCTGTGATGCGACTCGCTGTGCGTTGGCACATAGCCCGCCTGGCGGTAGATGGCGCGCGCGGCGAACAGGTTGGCGTTGGTCCAGAGCATGATCTTCCGATAGCCCGCTTCGCGCGCGAAACGCGTGCAGGTGTCGACCAGTTGCCGGCCGAGGCCGAGGCCGCGTGCCGCGGGTTCGACCAGCAGCAGGCGCAGCTGGGCCGTGCCGTCGATCGGCGCGCGCGTGCTGTCGTCGCGCGCCTGGACCAGGAAGATGCTGCCCAGGCGCGCGCCGTCGCGCTCGGCGATCCAGCACGCTTCGCGCTGGGGGTCGAAGTGCTCGATGAAGTCGGCGGCGATGCGCGCCACGAGCGCCTCGAAGCCGATGTCCCACGCGTACTCCTGGGCATAGAGCGCGCCATGGCGCGAGATCACCCAGCCGATGTCGCCGGGGCGATGCGGGCGCAGCGTGGCGGGTGCGCCGCGTGCCGGCGATTCGCCAAGCAGCTGCTCGATGCCCGTCATCGACTGCAGCAATTGCTGCTGCTGCGTTTCGGTCAGGGTCGCGAGCAAGGCGCCGATGTCGTCGCGCGAGCGCGTGTCGAGCGGCGCGAACGCGCGTTTCCCCACGGGGGTCAGGCGCAGGTGCTGCTGGCGCGCGTCGTCTTTCGAGCGCGTGCCCTGGATCAGTCCGCGTTCCTTGAAGCCGGTCAGCAGGCGGCTGAGGTAGCCGGCATCGAGGTCGAGCGCGCGCGCGAGCTCGGTCGCGGTCAGGGCATCGTGGTGCGCAAGTTCCCAGAGCAGACGCGATTCGGTGAGCGTGAACGTCGAGTCCAGCAGACCTTCGTGCAACGCGCCGATGCGGCGCGTGTAGAAGCGGTTGAAGCGGCGGACGGTTTCGATGCGGGTGTCGAGCATGGTGGTCGATTCTTCCGCAGATGATTGCCAAAAGCAATCAATTGGGAAATCCCTGAGCTTGCGCAATGAACTGTATAAACGTACAGTCTTTCAATGGACTCGCTGCCTGCTTTCGCACCGCCGACACCGCTTCCGGCGGTGCACGCCGCGCGAGCACTGTACAGGCACGTGGTCGATCCAGCGCTGGCGCCCACCTCGGGGTTGCCCGAGGCCGCGACTGTCGCCCGCCCGGCGCCGATCCGCCCCGAGAGCCTGCATCCCACGCTCTGGTTCGGTCACCAGCTGGCCCGGCATGGCGATGCGGCGGTCACGAGCGGCTTCGCGGCGCTCGATGCGCAGTTGCCCGGCGCCGGCTGGCCGCGCCGGGCCTTGACCGAATTGCTGTTGCCGCATCCGGGCGTCGGCGAGATCCGTCTGCTCGCGCCCAGCCTGGTCGCGACGCAGAACGCCGGTCGGCTGGTGATACTGTTCGATCCGCCCGCCACGCTGTCGGCCACGGCACTTGCGCAGCTCGGTTTCGAGGTCGAGGAACTGCTGATCGTCAACACCCGCACCCGCGTGATCCCCGGCACCGACAGCCTGTGGGCGCTGGAGCAGGCGCTCAAGAGCGGCCATGTCGGCGCCGTGCTGGCGTGGCTGCCGCCGCGCTTGCGGGCCGAGCGCCTGCGCCGGCTGCAGCTGGCCGCCCATGCCCACGACGGCCCGGCCTTCGTGTTCTGCGAGATGAGCGCGGCGCAGCGTCCCACGGCCGCGCCGCTGCGCCTGGCCTTGCGCGCCAGCGGCGCCGATGCGCTCGCGGTGCGCGTGCTGAAACGCCGCGGCCCGCCGCTCGATGCGCCGGTGCGGCTCGCGCTGCCGCCGGTGCTGTCCGAGGTGGCGCAGCAGCGTGCGCAGGCGGGCCTCGAGCCGGCAGGCGCAGCCACGGCCGTGTCGACGCAGCCGATCGGCCTGCACCCCGCGACCTTCGTCAACCTCGCCGCCGGCTGATTGCAATTCGCGGGCCGCTTGAAGCGCAGCATGCGATCCATGGCGCATCGTCAGAACCTTCTTCACCGTGCTCTGGATCGCTCTGCACCTGCCGCAGCTGTCGCTCGAATCGTTCGCGGCGACGCTGCCGCACGAATCCGCCGATCAGCCGCTGGCGCTGCTGGACACGCATTCGATCCTTGATGTCAACGCCCCGGCCCGCGCGCTCGGTGTCAGGCCCGGCTTCAAGTGCGCCACCGCGCTGGCGCTGGCGCCGCAGCTGACGCTGGGGCTGGCCGATCCGGGTCGTGATGCGCAGGCGCTGACCGCGGTCGCGCACGCGGCGCTGGCGTTCACGCCGATGGTCGTGATCCAGCCGCCCAGCGATGCTGCAGCCACCGGCGCGCCCGATGCCGCGCCCCACACCGTGCTGCTCGAAGTGCAGGCCAGCCTGCGCTACTTCGGCGGCCTGCCCGCCTTGCTGCAGCGGCTGCAGGCTGCGCTCGTGCCGCTCGGGCACCGGCTGAACATCGTCAGCGCGAGCACCGCGCTCGGCGCCGCGCTGCTCGCACGCGTGCACGCCAGGCTGAACTGCGCCGACCTCGCCGCCACTTGCCGCGCGCTCGAGCGTGCCCCGGTCTGGCTGCTCGGCCCCGGCCGCGTGCATTGGGAGGCTTTGCAGGGCATGGGCCTGCGCACGCTGACCGATCTGAAGCGCGTGCCGCGCGACGGCCTCGCGCGCCGCTTCGGCCCGGTCGTGCTGAGCGAGCTCGATCGCGCGACCGGCGCCCGCCCCGATCCGCGCGAGCCGCTCGCACTGCCGTCCGCGTTCGAGAGCCGGCTCGAACTCTTCGCCCGTGCCGACACCACCGAGCAGCTGCTGCATGGCGCCACGGTGCTGCTGACGCGACTGGTGGCGTGGCTGTCGGCGCAGCACGCTTTCGTGCGCCGCTTCACCCTCGTGATGGCGCACGAGCGGCGCTCGCGCCGCGATGCGCCCGGCGCCGAGACCACCGCTCTGACGATCGCGCTTGCCGAGCCCTCGCGCGACAGCGTCCACCTGCGGCTGCTGCTGCGCGAACGGCTGGCGCAACTGCAGCTGCCCGCACCGACGCTGGAACTGCGCCTGCACGCCGAAGACATCGCGCGCCGCGCGCCGCCCAACACCGAGCTGTTTCCGACGCCGGCCTGCGAGCAGGAGGGCCTGATCCGCCTGATCGAGCGGCTCCAGGCGCGCCTCGGGCGCGAGCAGGTGCTGCGGCTGGAGGCGCGTGAAGACCATCGCCCCGAGCGCGCGACCGCGTGGTGCCTGGCCGACGCGCAGATGCGCCCGGCGCGCGCGCAAGGCAGCGCCGGCCGCCGCGTTTCATCCGCCGTGTGCAGCAACCTGGTGCGCCCGGTCTGGCTGCTGCAGCGCCCCGAGGCGCTGGCCGAGTGCGAGCTTCTCGGCGAGCGCGGCCCGCTGCTCGATGGCCAGCCGCTGCAATTGCTCAGCGGCCCGGAGCGCATCGAATCCGGCTGGTGGGACGCCGATCTCGTCCAGCGCGATTACTACATCGCGCAGCTGCCCGATGGCGCGCTGTTGTGGATCTTCCGGGAGCGCGTGCCGGTGCCGGGCTCGCGCCTCGCGTGGTTCCTGCAAGGCCGGTTCGGCTGAATCAGGCGACCCTGCCGAACCACCATACCGACAAGCCTGCCGCCAGCACCACCAGCAAGGCGCCGGCGGCCGCGAACAGCGCGCTGATCTCGGTTTCCTTCTTCTCGACGATCAGTCGGGTCGACAGGCCTTGGTACACCTGCTTCAGGTCGGCCGCGGTGCCGGCGTAGAAATAGTCGGCGCGGGTCAGGTTCGCGATGTTCTTCAAGGTGTCTTCGTCGAGCCGCACGCGCATCGACCAGCCCTCGAAGCCGATCGTCTCGCCTTCCTTGGTGCCGATGCCGACGGTGTAGACGCGCACGCCGCGGTCGGCGGCCATCTTCGCCGCCTCGACCGGGTCGGGGCCGGTCGTGCGCTGGCCATCGGTCAGCAGGATGATCGCGGCCGAGCCGTACGAGCCCGGCGCGACCGGCGTGAACGGTGGGCGCGGCTTGTCGCCCGGCGCCGGCGGCATCTCGCGCTGGCCGGTGATCTGCGAGAGGTCGATGCCGGCGTCGGGGAACAGCGTGGCCAGCGACAGCACGATGCCGCTGCCGATCGCGGTGCCGCGCTGCAGCTGGAAGCGATCGATCGCGGCGACGACGTCCTCGCGGCTCAGCGTGGGCGCCTGCACGACCGCGGCGGTGCCGGCGAACTGCACGACCGCGATGCGCACGCTGCGCGGCAGCTCGGCGACGAAGGCCTTGGCGGCCTCTTTTGCGGCGGTCATGCGATCGGGCAGCACATCGGCCGCGCGCATGCTGCCGGAGACGTCGATCGCCAGCACGATGGTCTTCTCGGCCGACGGCAAGGTGATGACCGCGGCCGGCCGCCCCACGGCGACCAGCAGCGCCGCCATCGCCGTCAGCAGCAGCGCCGGCGGCAGATGGCGGCGCCACGCCAGACCCTTGCTCATCGCCTGCTTGACCAGCCCGAGGCTGGCGAAGCGCAGCGCGCTCTTCTTGCGCCGGCGCAGCAGCCACACGTACAGCAGCACGAGCAGCGGCAGCGCGATCAGCCCCCACAGCATCTCGGGCCACAAAAAGGTCAACGGCAGCTTGAACGGGAGATCGTTCATTGGTGCACCCTTCGGCCTACGGCCGGTCCCGCCGGGCGGGAATGAGCCTCTACGGGCGGCCGGGCGAGGCTCATGTCGATGCCCCGGCCCAGGCCGACAGATGCCCGCCGACATCCGCACGGCCCGGCCTGCCGCTCCAGTTTGCGAGCCGGCTGCGCTGCTTGCGCAACTCGGCGAAGCGCAGGATTCCGTCCATCAGGTCGGCGTCGGTCGACAGTTCGAGGGTGTCCACGCCGGCGCGCGCGAGGCCTTCGCGCAGCGCCGTCTCGCGCTGCTGCGCGGCCGCCGCGAAGCGCTTGCGGAAACCGCGGTCATGCGTGTCGACGACGAGCTCTTCGCCGCTCTCGGCGTCGCGCATCGTGACCAGGCCGAGGTCGGGCAGCTCCATCTCGAGCGGATCGAACAGGCGCACCGCGGTCACTTCGTGGCGCATCGCGAGCTGCGCCAGCGCCTGCTCCCAGCCCGGCGCGCTGATGAAGTCGGAGATGACGAACACGGTGCTGCGGCGGCGCACGATGCCATGCGCGGCGGCGAGCAGGTCGCGCAGGTTGGTGGCGCCGGTCGGGCTCTGTTCGGGCCGCGAGGCCATGCGCTGCAGCAGGTTCAGCACGTGCACCCGGCTGCTGCCGGCCGGCAGCACGGTGTCGACCTCGGTGCCATAGAGCAGCGCGCCGACGCGGTTGCCGTGACGCGTCAGCAGCCGCGCCAGCACGCCGACGAACTCGCGCGCCAGCGTGCGCTTGGTGAGTTCGTTCGAGCCGAAGTCGACGCTCGCGCTCAGGTCGACGAGAAACCAGGCGGTCAGCTCGCGGTCTTCGGTGAACTGGCGCACATAGGGCTGCTGCAGCCGCGCGGTCACGTTCCAGTCGATGTGGCGCACGTCGTCGAAGTGCTGGTACTCGCGCAGATCCGCCAGATCGAGCCCGGCGCCGCGCCACAGCGTGCGGTAGTCGCCCTGCAGCAGGCCGTCGAGGCGGCGGATGACCGTCCACTCGAGGCGCCTGAGCAGCGCCTCGGCGGTCGGGCTCGTCGGGGCGGTTGTCATGGCTCGAGCGGCTTGTCGGGCACCGGGATCTTCTTCATCACGCGCTGCACGATCGCGTCGGCGCTCAGGCCGTCGGCGAGCGCTTCGTAAGAGAGCACGAGCCGGTGGCGCAGCACGTCGCCGACCAGGCCGGTCATGTCTTCGGGCAGCGCGTAGCCGCGCCCGCGCATGAAGGCCAGCGCGCGCGCGCCCTCGATCAGGCCGATGGTCGCGCGCGGGCTCGCGCCGTAGCTCAGGTACTTCGCGAGCTCGGCCAGGCCGTAGCGGTCCGGGCGGCGCGTCGCGCTGACGAGCTTGACGGCGTACTGCATCAGCGACGGGTCGACATACACCTTGCGGCATTCCTGCTGCAGTTCGGCGAGCTGACCCATGCTGGCGACGGCCGTGACGACGGTGGCCGCGCCGGTCACGCGCTGCGCGATCACGAACTCTTCTTCCTCGCTCGGGTAGTCGACCAGCACCTTCATCATGAAACGGTCGACCTGCGCCTCGGGCAGCGGGTAGGTGCCTTCGGTCTCGATCGGGTTCTGCGTCGCCATCACCAGGAACGGCTCGGGCACCTTGTGCGTCTCGCCGGCGATCGTGACCTGGCGCTCCTGCATCACCTCGAGCAGCGCGCTCTGCACCTTGGCGGGCGCGCGGTTGATCTCGTCGGCCAGCAGCAGGTGCGTGAAGACCGGGCCGAGCGAGGTCGAGAACTCGCCGGTGCGCGGGTTGAAGATGCGCGTGCCGACCAGATCGGCCGGCACCAGGTCGGGCGTGAACTGGATGCGCTTGAACGTGCCGCGCAGGGTGGCGGCGAGCGTCCTGACCGTCAGCGTCTTCGCCAGCCCCGGCACGCCCTCGACCAGCAGGTGGCCCTGCGCGAGCACCGCAACCATCACGCGTTCGAGAAAGTGATCCTGCCCGACGACGACGCGCTTGACCTCGTAAAGAATCTGCTCCATCAGCGTGGAGGCGTGTGCGCTGCTGGTGTTGACGCTGTGGTCCATTCGGGAGGCCCTGGAGTTTCGAATCAGAACGGCGGCATGCCCACGGCCGCGGCCGCGTTCTCGATCGGCACCGCGAAGCCGATGCCGATGAAGGTGCGCTGCTGCGAGGGATTCAGGATCGCCGTGACGATGCCGACGACCTGGCCGTCCATCGTGACCAGCGGCCCGCCCGAGTTGCCGGGGTTCGCCGCGGCGTCGAACTGGATCAGGTTTGTCAGCGTCTGCCGGCCTTCGGGCGAGCGGAACTCGCGCTTCAGGCCCGAGACCACGCCGGCGGATACCGAAGGCCCGATGCCGAACGGAAAGCCGATCGCCGCCACCTGGTCGCCCGGCGAAAGATCGCCGGTGCTGCGCAAGGTCGCGGCTTCGAGATCGTCTGGAATCGTCTTCGCGCGCAGCACCGCGAGATCGTTCTCGGGCTGCATGCTGATCACGACCGCGTCGGACTCGGTGCCGTCCATGAACGTGACCTTGATGCGCTTGGCACCGTTGATCACGTGCAGGTTCGTCAGGATCGTGCCGTTGTCGATGATGACAACGCCGGTGCCGACGCCGCGCTCGACCGGCGTGCGGGCAGGCCTGGCGTCCTTGCCGCTTTTGACGTCCTTGGCGTCTTTCGCCTCCTTGCTTTCGTCGCGGTCGCTGCCGTCGTCGCCCTCGGTCATCAGGCCGACGACACGCACGATCGACGGCAGCACCGCGTCATAGGCCGCCGCGACCGGCGAAGCCAGCGGTTTCTCCTCGATCGACTTGCGCATCGCGGTGTCGATCTGCGCCATCGTCAGCGCCGGCGTGCGCGGTGCCATCCCGCTGTTCAGTGCCAGCCCGGCGGCGACCAGCAACAGCACGGCGCTGGCCCACAAGCGCCGTTCATGGCGCACGAGCATCGCCTTGAAGCGCCCGCGGCGCGTGGCCGGGGGAACGCGGCTGGAGGCGGGCGCGCCGTCGGTCGTCTCGGTTGCCGCGGCCCCGACCGCGGCGGCGTCGTCGGGGGCCCGGGCGAGCGGGCGTGAGCGACTGTAGAGCGGTGCCTTCTTCATCGTCTGGATCCCGGGTGAACGTCTGATCCGATCCATCGCGGCAGTCGCACGAAGCAGGCCCTCGCCCCACCGCGTCGCTACAGTAGCACGCGGCACAAAACCTGTCACAGCGAACGGGGTGCCGAGGCCCGTGCCGGGGCAGTGCATCATCGCGGCCATGTGGATCGACAGCCATTGCCATCTCGACGCGAGCGAGTTCGACGCCGACCGCGACGCGGTCGTCGCGCGCGCCCGCGCCGCCGGCGTCGCGCAGATCGTGCTGCCGGCCGTCGGACGCTTCGACTTCGACACGGTGCGGCAGCTCGCGCACCGCCACGACTTTGCCTATGCGCTGGGGATCCATCCGTTGTTCGTCGGGCGAGCGGGCGACGACGACCTGCGCCACCTGCGCGACATGCTGGCCGCGCACCGCGCCGACCCGCGCCTGGTCGCGGTCGGCGAGATCGGCCTCGACCACTTCATCGAAGGGCTGGACCGGGCGCGCCAGGAGCGCTTTTACGTCGCGCAGCTCGAGCTTGCGCGCGAGTTCGAGCTGCCGGTGATCCTGCACGTGCGCAAGTCGGCCGATACGTTGCTGAAGCACCTGCGCGCCGTCAAGGTGCGCGGCGGCATCGCACACGCGTTCAACGGCAGCGAGCAGCAGGCGCAGGCCTTCGTCGGCCTGGGTTTCAAGCTCGGCTTCGGCGGCGCGATGACCTTCGAGCGCGCGCTGCAGATCCGTCGGCTCGCGCAGACGCTGCCGGCCGAGGCGCTCGTGCTCGAGACCGATGCGCCCGACATCCCGCCGCACTGGCTCTACCGCACCGCCGCGCAGCGCGCGGCCGGCGCCCGCACGCGCAACGAGCCGGCCGAGTTGCCGCGCATCGCGCAGACATTGGCCGATCTGCGCGGGCTGTCGTTACCGGCGCTTGCCGAACTGACATCGGCGAACACTCGAGCGGCCTTGCCGGGCCTCACGTGAGCGAACTTGTCCTCGAAGGCCTGGCGCCGGTGGTCGACGCGAACACGCGCCTGGTCGTGCTCGGCAGCTTTCCCGGTGTCGCGTCGCTGCAGGCGCAGCAGTACTACGGCCACCCGCGCAATCACTTCTGGCCGGTCCTGGCCGCGTTGTGGCAGCTCGATCTGAGGGCAGCGAGCTATGCGCAGCGGATCGCCGCCGTGCGCGCGCACGGCCTCGGCATCTGGGATGTCTACGCCAGCTGCGAGCGCATCGGCAGCCTCGACAGTGCGATCGAGAACGCCCGCCTCAACGACCTCGCGAGCCTGACGCGGCGTGCACCGCAGCTGCAGGCGATCGCCCACAACGGCGGCGAATCGGCCCGCGCGATGCGCGTGACGCGCGCGCTCGGCCTGCCGGTGCACCGTCTGCCCTCGACCAGCCCGGCGAACGCGAGCTGGAGTTTCGAGCGCAAGCTCGCGGCCTGGCGCGCCGTCTTCGAAGAACATGGAGTCGCATGAAGAATCCGCGCCGCCGGAACGACGAACCCGAACTCGCACCCGCGACGATCTCCGAGGCCGACGGCGTGCGCTACCTGCACCTCGGCACGCCGTGGGTGCAGGGCGCGATGCGCATCCGCAAATCGCTCGCGCTCGAGCTCGAATACATCCAGCGCATGATGGTCTGGATGCTGCTGCGGCCCGCCGAGGAGCTGACCCACGGCCACGCGGTGCAGCTCGGTCTCGGTGCCGCGGCGATCACGCGCTTTTGCCACAGCACGCTGCGCATGCGCTGCACTGCCGTCGAGCTGAACCCGAGCGTGATCGATGCCTGCCGGCTCTGGTTCCACCTGCCGGTCGATTCGGCGCGCTTCGAGGTACTGAACATGGACGCCGCGGAGTTCGTCGCCGACCCGGTGCGCATCGATTCGGTGCAGGCGCTGTGCGTCGACCTCTACGACCACGACGCCGCGAGCCCGGTGCTCGACAGTGCCGACTTCTATCGCGACTGCGAGCGTGTGCTCGTCGACGGTGGCGTGATGACCGTGAACCTGTTCGGCCGCGACGCCAGCTTCGAGCGCAGCGCCGCGCGCATCGCCGCGGCCTTCGGCGAGGCGCAGGTCTGGGCCTTGCGGCCGACGAAGGAGGGCAACAGCATCGTCGTGGCCTGCAAGCACACGCCGATGCCGGATCGCGCCGCGCTGCTGCGGCGCGCGGATAACATCGAGCGCCGGTTCAAGCTGCCGGCGAAGAAATGGCTTCGCATGATCCGGCCGCTGGCGCCGGCTGCCGCCGAAGCGGTCGAACCTTAGAGACACCCCCGTGCGCATGAAAGCTGCTCCCGCCAAGCCCGCCGTTAGCCTCTCTCCCCACGCCGGCAAGCTGGAGTGGCGCCCGCTGCTGCAATGGCTGCGCGAGGATGGCCTGATCAGCGCCGAAGACGCCGACCAGACCGCACGCCGTTTCGCCGGCGGGCAGAGCGCGCAGCACCCGCTGGTGCGCATCGCGAGCGTCAACCTGGTGCGGCAGGGCACGACCAGGCCGCTCGACATCGAGGCGCTGACCGAATGGCTCGCCGGCCGCTGCGGCCTGCCGTACCTGCGCATCGATCCGCTGCGCGTCGATGTCGGCCGCGTCGCCGAGATCATGTCGATCACCTATGCCGAGCGGCGCCGCGCGTTGCCGCTGACGGTCGGCCTCGCCGAGGTCACGATCGCGACCTGCGAGCCCCTCGACCTGAGCTGGGTGCCCGAGATCGAGGCGCATGCCCGCAAGACCGTGAAGCTCGTCGTCGCGAGTCCGCCCGAGCTGGCGCGCTACACGACCGAGTTCTACACGCTGTCGCGCTCGGTGCGCAACGCGATCAAGACCGGCGAGACCTCGGCGCTGGCGAGCTTCGAGCAGCTCGTCGAGCTCGGCAAGACGAACAAGCAGCTCGATGCGAACGACCAGGGTGTCGTGCAGGTCGTCGACTGGCTCTGGCAGTACGCGTTCGACCAGCGCGCCTCCGACATCCATCTGGAGCCGCGCCGCGAGCGCAGCGTGATTCGTTTTCGGATCGACGGCGTGATGCACACCGTGTACCAGCTGCCGCCCGGCGTGATGAACGCGATGATCGCGCGCATCAAGCTGCTCGGCCGCATGGACGTGGTCGAGAAGCGTCGTCCGCTCGACGGCCGCATCAAGACGCGCAACCCGTCGGGCGACGAGGTCGAGATGCGGCTCTCGACCCTGCCGACCGCGTTCGGCGAGAAGATGGTGATGCGCATCTTCGACCCCGACACGACCGTCAAGTCGATCGACGCACTCGGGTTCGGCAGCCACGACGGCAAGCGCTGGGAGGCGCTCGTCACGCAACCGCACGGCATCATCCTGCTGACCGGGCCGACCGGCTCGGGCAAGACGACGACCCTGTATTCGACGCTGCGGCGCCTCGCCACCGACGAGGTCAACGTCTGCACGATCGAAGACCCGATCGAGATGATCCAGCCGGCACTGAACCAGACCCAGGTGCAGCCGGCGATCGATCTGAACTTCGCCGAGGGCCTGCGCGCGCTGATGCGCCAGGACCCGGACATCATCATGGTCGGCGAGATCCGCGATCTCGAGACCGCCGAGATGGCGATCCAGGCCGCGCTCACCGGCCACCTCGTGTTCAGCACCTTGCACACCAACGACTCGGCCTCGGCGGTGACGCGGCTGATCGACCTCGGCGTTGCGCCGTACCTGATCGGCTCGACGGTGATCGGCGTGCTCGCGCAGCGCCTGGTGCGCACGCTGTGCGCGAGCTGCAAGCAGCCCGACGATGGCGTCACGCGCGAGAAACTCGACGAGATCGTCAAGCCGTGGCGGCTCTCCGGCGCCGTCAAGCCGTACAAGCCGGTCGGTTGCCTCGAGTGCCGCATGACCGGCTATCGCGGCCGCGCCGGACTCTACGAGTTGCTGATGATCGGCGACGCGGCGCGCGCCGCGATCCACCCGGTGACCGATGCGGCGAAGCTGCGCCAGCAGTCGCTTGCCGACGGCCTGCGCCCGCTGCGCCTGGCCGGCGCGATGAAGGTCGCCGAAGGCGTGACGACGCTCGACGAGGTGTTGCGCGCGACGCCGGCCTGGGAAAGTTGAAGCACGGTTTGGCGCCGCGGCCGGTACGCGTAAACCACATCCGCCCGTCCCGGGGCGGGTGCCTAGAATCTGCCGCAACCAAAGGCACGGAGCAAACGTGAAAGTCAAGAGTCAACGCGATTTCGTTTCGGGGCTGATGTTCATCGTCGTCGGCGTGACCTTCGCCGTTGGCGCGACCAACTATTCGATGGGCAGCTCGGCCAAACCGGGGGCAGGTTACTTCCCGCTGATCCTGTCGGTACTGATGGCGATCCTCGGGGCGATCGTGCTGTTCAAGTCGCTGACCATCGAGACCGAGGGCGGGGATCCGATCGGGCACATCGCCTGGCGGCCGCTGACCGTGATCGTCGTGTCGATCGCCGTGTTCGGTCTCGCACTGCCGCGCCTCGGGATGTTCATGACCATCCCGTTGCTGATCGTGATGGTCAGCTTCGCCGGCGACGAGTTCAGCTGGAAGGGCGTGATCGCCAACAGCATCGTGTTGACTGCCGGCTCCTGGGTGATCTTCATCTGGGGCCTGAACCTGACGATCCCGCTGAAGCCTGCCTTCATGGGCGGCTGAGCCGCACCGAACCGCCTACCGGACCCCCTCCAACATGGATCTCCTGCACAACCTCGCGCTCGGTTTCGGCGTCGCCTTCACGCTGCAGAACCTGCTCTATGCGTTCTTCGGCTGCGTGCTCGGCACGCTGATCGGCGTGCTGCCCGGCCTCGGGCCGGTCGCGACGATCGCGATGCTGCTGCCCTCGATCTACGCGCTCGACGCGACGCCGGCGCTGATCATGCTCGCCGGCATCTACTACGGCGCGCAATACGGCGGCTCGACCACCGCGATCCTGATCAACGTGCCGGGCGAATCGTCGTCGGTCGTCACGGCGATCGACGGCTACGCGATGGCGCGCAAGGGGCGCGCGGGTTCGGCGCTCGCCGCCGCCGGGCTCGGCTCGTTCTTCGCGGGTTGCGTGGGCACGGTCATCATCGCGGCATTCGCGCCGCCGCTGACCGAGCTCGCGTTCAAGTTCGGCCCGGCCGAGTACTTCTCGCTGATGGTGCTGGGCCTGATCGGCGCCGTCGTGCTGGCATCGGGCTCGCTGATCAAGGCGATCGCGATGATCATCCTCGGCCTGCTGCTGGCGCAGATCAACACCGACGTGATCTCGGGCACCGCGCGCTACAGCTTCGACATCCCCGAACTGACCGACGGCATCGGTTTCGTCGTGATCGCGATGGGCGTGTTCGGCTTCGGCGAGATCATCTCCAACCTCGGCCAGCCCGCCGAGCACCGCGAGGTCTTCACGAAAGACGTGAAGGGCCTGTGGCCGACCAAGCAGGACTTCCACGACGCCTGGCCCGCCGTGATGCGCGGCACCGCGCTCGGCTCGATCCTGGGCGTGCTGCCGGGCGGCGGCGCGCTGCTGGCCTCGTTCGCGGCCTACACGCTCGAGAAGAAGATGAAGGGGCGCCCCGGCGACGTGCCCTTCGGCAAGGGCAACATCCGCGGCGTCGCGGGCCCCGAGTCGGCCAACAACGCCGGCGCGCAGACCTCGTTCATCCCGATGCTGACCCTGGGCATCCCGCCGAACGCGGTGATGGCGCTGATGGTCGGCGCGATGACGATCAAGGGCATCCAGCCCGGCCCGCAGGTGATGACGAGCAATCCGCAGCTGTTCTGGGGCCTGATCGCCTCGATGTGGGTCGGCAATGCGATGCTGGTGATCCTGAACCTGCCGCTGATCGGCATCTGGATCAAGCTCTTGACCGTGCCGTACAAGTTCCTGTTTCCGGCCATCACGCTGTTCTGCTGCATCGGCGTCTACACGCTGAACAACAACACCTTCGACGTCTACCTGACCGCGCTCTTCGCGCTCATCGGCTACGCGTTCCACAAGCTCAGCTGCGAGGGCGCCCCGTTGCTGCTCGGATTCATCCTCGGGCCGATGATGGAGGAGAACCTGCGCCGCGCGCTGCTGCTGTCGCGCGGCGACTGGACCGCGTTCATCACGCGCCCGCTGTCGGCCGGGCTGCTCGCCGCGGCGGTGCTGATGATCGTCGTCGTGATGCTGCCGTCGATCAGCAAGAAGCGCGAGGCGACCTTCCAGGAAGAGCTGTAGTCGATGCACGCTTCCTTCGACTGGACCCGCGGCTACCCGAGCCAGCGACTGCCGATCTTCGGCCGCAACGTCGTCTCGACCTCGCACCCGCAGGCCGCGCAGGCGGGCCTGCGGATGCTGCAGAACGGCGGCAACGCGGTCGATGCCGCGATCGCCACGGCGGCGGCGATGACGATCCTCGAGCCGGTCAGCAACGGCCTCGGGTCGGACGCCTTCTGCCTGCTCTGGGACGGCAAGACCCTGCACGGCCTGAACGCCTCCGGTCGCGCGCCGCAGGCCTGGACACCCGAGTACTTCACGCGCAAGCACGGTGCCGATGCACGCACGCCGCCGATGCGCGGCTGGGACAGCGCAACCGTGCCCGGCGCGGTGGCGGGCTGGGTCGCGATGAGCGAGCGCTTCGGCAAGCTGCCGTTCGCCGACCTGCTGGCGCCGGCGATCGAGATCGCCGAGCGCGGCTACGCGGTGCCGGTCGTCGTGCAGCAGAAGTGGGCCGCGGCGGTGCCGCTGCTCGAGCGTCAGCCCGGCTTCGCGCAGGCCTTCATGCCGCGCGGGCGCGCGCCCAACATCGGCGAGCTGTTCTGCTTTGCCGATGCAGCGCGCTCGCTGCGGCTGATCGCCGAGACCCGGGGCTCGGCCTACTACGGCGGCGAGATTGCGCAGGCCGCTGCCGCGCATGCGCGTGCGAACGGCGGCGCGATCACGGCCGACGACTTCGCCGCCTACCGCCCCGAGTGGGTCGCGCCGATCGGCATGGACTACCCTGGCGCGGACGGCGCCAGCTACCGCATGCACGAGATCCCGCCGAACGGGCAGGGCATCGCCGCGCTGATCGCGCTGGGCATCGTGAAGAACTTCGACATCGCCTCGATGCCGGTCGACGGCGTCGCCTCGCAGCACCTGCAGATCGAGGCGATGAAGCTTGCATTCGCCGACACCTACCGCTTCGTCGCCGAGCCGGCGAGCATGGAAGTGACGAGCGCGCAGCTGCTCGACCCGGCCTACCTCGCCTCGCGCGCGAAGCTGATCGACATGCAGCGGGCGCAGGACTTCGGCCACGGCAACCCGGTCAAGGGCGGCACCATTTACCTGAGCGCGGCCGACGAGAGCGGGATGATGGTCAGCTTCATCCAGAGCAACTACATGGGCTTCGGCTCCGGCGTCGTCGTGCCGGGCTATGGGCTGGCGATGCAGAACCGCGGTCACGCGTTCAGCCTGGTCGAGGGCAGCCCGAACCTCGTCGCGCCGGGCAAGCGGCCGTTCCACACGATCATCCCGGCGTTCCTGACCCGGGGCGAGGGCGACGCCAGAGAAGCGGTGATGAGCTTCGGCGTGATGGGCGCGAACATGCAGCCGCAAGGGCACCTGCAGACACTCGTGCGCATGCTCGGCTACGGCCAGAATCCGCAGGCCGCGTGCGACGCGCCGCGCTGGCGCTTCAACGCCGGGCTCGAGATCAACGTCGAGGCCGCGATGAACCCCGCGACCCAGAGCGGCCTGCAGGCACTCGGCCACCGCGTCGAGGTGATGGAAGAGAGCTACCAGGATTTCGGCGCCGGCCAGTTCATCTGGCGCCTCGGCGACCCGGCCGTCGAAGGCTACGTGGCCGCGAGCGATCCGCGCCGCGACGGGCAGGCGGTCGCGTACTGAGCATGGAGCCGCGCTCGCTCGGCTGGCGCACCGACCTGATCTTTGCGCGCTTCGACGGCGAAGTGACAGCACACGCCGACCACATGGTCGTGCGCACGCCGGGCAATCCGACCTACTGGTGGGGCAACTACCTGCTGTTCGGCGCGGCGCCCCGCGAGGGCGATGCGCCGACCTGGCTCGCGCGCTTCGAGGCCGAGATCGCGGCGAAGCAGCCCGAGTCGCGCCACATCACGTTCGGCATCGACCACGGCGAGGCATTCGATCTGCCGGCCGACTTTGCCCGGGCCGGGTTCACCCAGTACACGTCGACCGTGCTGACGATGCACCGCGATCAGCTGCGAGCGCCGCGCGCCGCGTTGCGCGGCGAGTTCCGCATCGACGCGCTGCGCTCGCCCGCGCAGCGAGCCGAGGCCGTCGAGCTCCAGGTCGCCAGCGACGCGGATCGTTCGGAGTCTGCAGCCGAGTACCGCGTGTTCCGGCAGCGCCAGATGATGCGGTACGAGGCGATGGAAGCGGCAGGGATGGGCCACTGGTTCGGCGTCTTCGCGCGCGCCGACGACGGCGCCGAACGCCTGGTTGCCGATTGCGGCCTGTTCCGCGCGCCGGGCCAGGCGCTCGGCCGTTTCCAGCATGTCGAGACGCATCCGGCCTGGCGCCGCCGCGGCCTGTGCTCGGCGCTGATCCATGCGGTGTGCCGGCACGGCTTCGACGCGATGAAGCTGGACACGCTGGTGATCGTCGCCGACCCGGGCGACGTGGCCATCGGCCTTTACGAATCGCTCGGCTTTCAGCGCGGCGCGAGCACCTGGCAGCTGGAGAAGGCGCCGCCGCGTCCGGCCTGAGCTCGAAGCGCGAAAGGCCTCGGGCGCACGCCGCTGCGCGAACGCGAGGCGCTCCGTAGAATCCAGCGCAATGTCTTCTTCCGTCACCACGGCAGGCCGCGTCGCTGCCGTCCCCGCCCGCGCGGTCTGGCCGGGCCTCCTGCTCGCGTCGCTCGGCGCGATCGCGTTCTCCGGCAAGGCGATCATCGTCAAGCTGGCCTATCGGCACGGCGTCGACGCGGTCACGCTGATCACCTACCGGATGCTGTTCGCGCTGCCGCTGTTCATGCTGCTGGCGATGTGGGCGGGCCGTGGCAAGCCGGCGCTGACGAAGCGCGACTGGATCGTCGTCATCGGTCTGGGCTTCACCGGCTACTACCTTGCGAGCTTTCTCGACTTCGCGGGCCTGGCCTACATCACCGCCAGCTTCGAGCGCCTGATCCTGTATCTGAACCCGACGCTGGTGCTGGCGATGGGCGTGCTGCTGTTCAAGCGCAAGGTCACGCGCCGGCAGCTGATCGCGCTCGGCGTCAGCTACTGCGGCGTGCTCTTGGTTTTCGGCCACGAGCTCACGTCGCTGGGATCGAACGCGGCGCTCGGCGCGGCGCTGGTCTTCGCCAGCGCGGTGAGCTATGCGATCTACCTCGTCTACAGCGGCGAGGAGGTCAAGCGCCTCGGTGCGCTGCGCCTGACGGGCCTCGCAACGACCGTCGCCTGCCTGTTCTGCATCGTGCAGTTCCTGCTGCTGCGGCCGATCGGCGCGCTCGCGGTCGCGCCCGAGGTGATCTGGCTCTCGGTGCTGAACGCGACGCTGTGCACCTTCGCGCCGGTGCTGATGGTGATGATGGCGATCGAGCGCATCGGCGCGACGCTCGCGGCGCAGACCGGGATGATCGGCCCGCTGTCGACGATCCTGATGGGCGTGGTGATTCTCGGCGAGCCGTTCACGGTCTGGATCGCGGCCGGTACGCTGCTGGTACTCGCGGGCATCTGGCTGCTCGCCAAATGGAGATAGGCATGGATCTGGGCATCAAGGGCAAGTGGGCACTGGTCTGCGCGGCGAGCAAGGGCCTCGGCAAGGGCTGCGCGAGCGCGCTGGTGCGCGAGGGCGTCAACGTCGTGATCACCGCGCGCGGCGCCGAGGCACTGGAAGCGACCGCGGCCGAACTGCGTGCGCTGAAAGGCGGCGAGGTGCGCAGCGTCGCCGGCGACATCACGACCGCCGAGGGCCGCGCCCTGGCGCTCGCGGCGTGCCCGCAGGTCGACATCCTCGTCAACAACGCCGGCGGCCCGCCGCCCGGGGATTTTCGCGAGTGGGACCGCGAGGCCTGGATCAAGGCCCTCGACGCCAACATGCTGACGCCGATCGAACTGATGAAGGCCACGGTCGATGCGATGGCCGCGCGTGGCTATGGCCGCGTCGTCAATATCACCTCGGGCGCGGTGAAGGCGCCGATCGGCGTGCTCGGCCTGAGCAACGGCGCGCGCTCGGGCCTCACCGGCTTTGTCGCCGGGCTGGCGCGCAGCGGCATCGCGGCCAAGGGCGTGACGATCAACGGGCTGCTGCCCGGCGCGTTCGACACCGAGCGCCTGCGCACGACCTTGCGCGCCGGTGCGGCGAAGGTCGGGCAGGATCCCGATGCGGCCTGGAAGGCGCGCGAGCAGGCGATCCCTGCGCGGCGCTTCGGCAATGCCGAGGAGTTCGGCGCGGTGTGCGCGTTTCTGTGCAGCGTGCAGGCGGGGTATCTGACGGGGCAGAACGTCTTGCTGGATGGCGGGGCGTATCCGGGGACGTTCTGAGCCCGGGTGGGTTGTCGACCGAGGTCAGGGACCGGCGAAGAGAGTTGTCGCGTTCCTGAACTGTCAATTTGTTGGCACTGTTTGAACCGCGGTTCTCCGTTCGTCGGGCGTCTACGGCCGCCAGTCGGTTCCCGCCTGCCGGCGCGTTCCGCCCACGTTTTGATTCCGATCTAATCCGACCGACGAACAATCTTCGGCATCGGTCACCATGTCATTCAAACCTCGATCGCGCGGATTCACCCTCATCGAGTTGATGATCACGGTTGCGATCGTGGCTGTCCTGGCCGCGGTGGCCTATCCCGCCTACTGGGGCCAGATCCGCAAGGCGAATCGGTCGGCGGCGCAGCAGTTCATGAGCGATGCGGCGAGCCGCGAACAGCAGATTCTTCTCGATCTGCGCGGCTATGCGCCGGTGGCTTCCACCTCGAACAACGGCAACTTCCCGAACGCACCGACCTCGGTTTGCGGCACGCCGGGGACGGCGGGCTTGGGGCTTACCACGCCTTCCGCGGTGACTGCAAACTACACGTTTGGCGTCGCGTGCGACAACGCTGCCACGCCTCCCTCATTCACCGTGACAGGTACGCCGATCGCCGGCACGAGACAGGCGAGTGACGGCGCGCTGACGCTTTCGTCGAACGGGGCAAAGACGCGCGCTGGCGTCAATGGCTGGTGATCCAGATGCGACACGTTGATCGGCACCTGTCGCGCGGCTTCACGCTGGTGGAAATGATGGTGACCGTCGTGGTCATGGTCGTACTGCTCGGAGTGGCCGTGCCGTCCTTCCGCCAGATGATCGCGAATCAGCGCGTCAAGACGGCTTCGTTCGACCTCTATTCGGCGCTCAGCTACGCACGCAGCGAAGCGATCAAGCGCAACGCGACCGTCACGGTGAAGGCCGGGGAATCGGTTGACGGCGCGTGGACGACCGGCTGGCGAATCGAGGATGCGTCCAGCAATTTGCTGCGAAGCTGGGGTGCCATCTCCAACTTGACCGTGAGCAACACCGCGACCGGCAACGCGACCGTCCTGACCTTCAACAGCGACGGTCGCCTGACCACTGCCGCGGCGCCAAAGCTGCAGATCCAGCCGTCGGTATCGGTCGCCGGCGTCTCGTCGCGCTGCGTTCAGATCAGCCTCAGCGGGCGCCCGACCGCGCAGACAGGGAGTTGCCCATGAGCGCGACCGCTCCGATGGCCCGGCAATCGGGCTTCTCGATGATCGAGGTGCTGGTCACGCTGGTGATTCTCCTGCTCGGTCTTCTCGGGCTCGTGGGCCTGCAGAGTCGCGCGCAGGTGGGCGAAACCGAGTCGTACCAAAGGACGCAGGCGCTGATCCTCCTGCGCGACATGGCCGACCGGATCAATGCCAATCGCGCGATCTCTTTGCCGATGGCGTCGACGGCTTACATCACGGGAACGACCGTACCGCTCGGAACGGCTTCGACCAAGGACTGTTCTGCGCCAGCGACCGTTGCGGATGTCGACCTCTGCGAATGGGATGCCGCGTTGAAGGGTGCCGCCGAAGTCTCGGGCGGTGTCAGTGTCGGCGCCATGATCGGTGCGCGCGGCTGCGTGACGGACGTGAGCCCCGTCAGCTCAACGACGAAGCAGTATCTGATCGAGGTCGTCTGGCAGGGGCTCGCCTCGTCTGCGAGCCCGCCTACCTCTTCGGTGTGCGGAAGCGGCGCGTATGGCACGGAGTCGCTCGGGCTGCGACGTTCCGTGACGACCGTCTTGCTGGTCGGAAATCTGGGTCTGTCGTGATGAACATGCTCACCAAGTCACAGCTCGGGTGTCGCGCGCTTCGTTTCGCCGATCGAAGGTCGCCCATCCGCATGCCAGGGAGGCGCTCGCGGCTGACGACCTCGCCGGGTTTCACGCTGGTCGAGTTGATGGTGTCGATCGCGCTCGGCCTGATCGTCCTGGCGGGACTGGTCACGATGTTCGCGAACACCAGCGTCGCACGCGGCGAGATCGACAAGGCGAGTCGACAGATCGAGAACGGACGCTATGCGTTGCACGTGCTCGCCGACGACATAGCGCATGCTGGATATTTTGGTCCTTTGTCGACTGCACCGACATCGGCGGCGATTCCCGACCCGTGCCTGACCGCTTCGACCACGAATGGCGCCAACGGCAATGGGCTCGGCGTGGCAATACAGGGATACGCGGGGGCCTCCGCAGACCCGACGTTGCCCAGCGGCTGCCTGCTCGGCTACAAGCCCAACACCGCAGTCCTGGTCGTGCGCCGCGCGGGGACAAGCACCTCCGGCGGAGCGGCAATCACGGCCAACGAGTTCAACATTCAGGTGAGCGGCTGCGCTGGTGAAGCCGCCTACATCGTGGGAACGGTGCTGGCCGATTTCACTTTGCACAAGAACAACAACCATTGCCCTCTTCCGCTCTCCTCGGCGACGTCGGGTGCGGCTGATATCTGGCCGCTCTACGTTCGCATCTACTACATCACGACCTGCAGCAACCTGGACGATTGCACCGCGTCCGGCGCCGATACGGTGCCGACGCTGAGACGTGTCGACGTGAAGCCTGGTGGTTCCGTGGTCACTCCCATCGTCGATGGGATCGAGAACCTGCAGGTTCAGTACGGGCTCGACACCACGGGGGACGGGTCCACCGACTCCTATACCGACACGCCGCCGACGACCGCGGCGGCATGGGCCGACGTTGTTGGCCTGCGTGTCTACCTCCTGTCGCGCAACAACGACGCCACGGGCGGCTACGTCGACAGCAAGACGTACGCGATGGGCCCCGTCAGCGTCACGCCCGGCGGCGCATTCAAGCGTCACGCCTACAACGAGGTCGTTCGCATCAACAACGTGGCAGGACGCAGAGAATGAAGATCCCGAAGAAAACTGGTCACCGCCTGCAGACGGGTTCGACCTTGACGATCAGCATGATCATGCTGGTTCTCTTGACCTTGTTTGTCCTGTCGGCGATCAACTCCGGGTTGATCAACCTGCGCATCGCCGGAAACACCCAGGCGCAGGACGAAGCCCGAGCCGCCGCGCAGCAGGCGATCGAAGGCGTTGTCAGTTCGTACGCCAACTTCTATCCCACCCCCGCGGCTGCGGTGACGACGAACATCTCGATCAACAACGACCCGTCGGGCAACTACAGCGTCACGCGAACCGTGCCGGTGTGCAAAAGCGCGCGGCAGCAGATTCCGGCCCGAATGATCGCGTGCGTGAACGGGTTCCGTGCGCCGCTCTATTGCTGGGACACGCTGTGGGAGGTCTCGGCCACGGCCACCAACACGAAGACGGGCGTCTCGCAGTCCGTGACCCAAGGGGTCAAGATCGTGTTCCCGCCGCAGTTCGATCCGGCCAGTTGCTAAGCGCCTGAACGCGCATCACATCAAAGAGGTTCCACGTGAACAAGCGATTCTTTCGACGTGCTGCTATGGCGGTGCTGCTCGCGGTGGGCGCCGCCTCCGCGATGGCCGACGACATCGACATCTTCAGTGCGAGTGCGGCCAGCGCCGACGCACCGAACGTACTGATCGTGATGGACAACAGCGCCAACTGGAGCCAGAGCTTCGGCAGCGGCAGCAAGTTCACGTCCGAGTTGACCGCGTTGGCGACGGTCGTCAATGCGTTGCAGGCGCAATTCAATCTCGGGATCATGATGTACACCGAGTCGGGGACCGGCAACACCGGTAACGACGGCGGGTATGTGCGCTTTGCGATCCAGCCGATGACCAGCTCGACCGGCGCGGCGACCGATGCTCGAAACTGCCTACTCAAGATGGTCGGGTCCGGGAGCACTTGCGTCATCGCGAACTCCTACTACTCGCTGCTCGACATCAACGGCGACAAGAGCAACGGCGGCAAGGGCGGTCTCACGATGAACGAGGCCTACAACTACTTTGCCGGCGTCAACGCATACGCGGGCAACAACAAGGTCAAAGCCGACCCATTGGCGTTCCTGAGCGGGACCATTGCCGGCCCGACCTACAAGCCACCGGTGGCCAACAGTTGCACGAAGAACTACATCATCTTCATCAACAACGGTCCGTTCTCCGACAACGCGTCCGACACGTCGACCGCGACGAGCAACCTGGCAGCGGTCGGCGCCAGTGGCAGCACGACCCAGATCGCGCCACCCGACGGCACTGCAGGGCGCAACAACGAGGCCGACGAGTGGACGCGGTGGCTGAATCGATCGCCGCTCGCGGCGGTGACCTACGCGCTGGAGGTCGGCCCTGCCACCACCGGGCAGGGCCCGTACAACACGGCCTTGCTGCAGAGTATGGGCACGCAGGGCAAGGGCGGCTATTACGCTGCCTCCGACGCGGCAGGTCTGCTGGTCGCGTTGACGCGCATCTTCAACGACATTCTCGCGACCAACAGCGTGTTCGCTTCGTCGACACTGCCGCTCAGTGCCGACAACTCCGGCGCGTTCGCGAACCAGCTCTACATGGGTGTGTTCCGCCCCGACGGCGGCGGCAAGCCGCGCTGGATGGGCAACCTGAAACAGTACAAGTTCGCTGCTGACAGCAACGGGAACTTGTCGCTCGTCGATTCCGAGACTCCGGCTCAGCTTGCTTCCAGCGCGTCCGGTTTCGCGCAGCCAGACGCCGTGAGTTTCTGGACCAGCAAGAATATTGCGTTGGCACCGGATGCCCCTGCGGCGCCAGCGACGGACGCGACGAATGGCAGTACCGGAGGTTTCTGGTACTTCGACAGCAAGGGGTCTGGACTTGCCTTCGATTCTCCCGATGGCGAATGGGTGGAGAAGGGTGGTGCCGCGCAGCAACTTCGATTGGCTTATCTCGGTTACGGAGGTCGCGGAGGTGTGGGGGACACGAACGCGTCAACCCTCAACTCGAAGCCTGCGCGCCAGCTGTTCACCTGCACCGGCACCTGTCCGACGGCGACAAACAAGCCGAATCTTTCGGCGACGCCGTTCGACACGAGCAACGCCGCGATCACCGATACGCTGCTGGGCGTTGGGTCCGTCTCGGTCAGTTCGATCACCAGCGCCACGCCCAAGAGCGTGACCGCGCTGTCGGCCAGCGCGAGCGTGTCGATCTCTTCCATCAGCAAGTCTGGTGGAACGGGCTCCGTGACGACCAGTGCTGCGCATGGGCTCAGTGTCGGTGACCAAGTGGTGATTGCTGGTGCGGCTTCGCAACTCGATGGCACATTCACGGTAGTCACGGTACCGAGCCTGACGACGTTCACGTATGCCGACAGCGGCACCAAGTCAGCCACAGCGGGGACCACATCAAAGGTCACTACCACCGCCACGGTGACGTCTGCCGCGCATGGCTTTGTGCCTGGACAGAAGGTCACGATCGCCGGCGCGACGCCCTCGGGATTCAACGGTGCAGTCACCATCGTGTCGACAACCACGAACACGTTCACGTACACGCTGGCGACAGGCCAGGGCGGGTCCGCTTCCGGCACCATCACGGTCACCTCGAATACGGCCACGGTGACATCAACAGCGCACGGCCTGACCACGGGCGATTCGATCACGATCGCCGGGGCGACGCCAACTGGGTACAACGTCGTGGCGATCGTCACGGTCGTGGATGCCAACACCTTCACGTATGCCTACAACGTGGCAGCGCCGCTTGCCAATGCAACCGGCACGATCACGGCTTCGCTGGGCGGCGGACGCACCACGTTGATTCGCTGGGTGCGCGGCATGGACACGCAGGACGAGAACAACTTCAAGGTCGGCAGCGCCGATACTGACGTGCGTGCGTCGATTCATGGCGACGTGCTGCATTCGAGGCCGCTGGTGCTGAACTACGGTACACCGTCGACCTCTGACAATGTCTACGTCTTCTATGGCGGCAACGATGGTGTGTTCCGCGCTGTCAAGGGCGGCCAGGCTGCGACCGATGGCGTCGAGAAGTGGGGATTCGTTGCACCGGAGTTCTTCGGCAAGTTGAAGCGGCTGTACAACAACAGTCCCGGTGTCGCTTATCCCGGTGCCGTCGGCGTTCCGACACCCACCAAGCGAGACTACTTCTTCGACGGCCCGGTCGGTTCGTACGTGGAACGCGATTCGACCGGTGTGATCACCAAGGCGTACCTGTACATAGGCGCGCGACGCGGCGGTCGCTTCATCTATGCGCTTGACGTGACGGACATCAACAATCCCAAGTTCTTGTGGCGGATAGTCAATGCTGGCGAGTTCGGCGAGCTTGGGCAGACCTGGTCGAACCCGACAGTGGCGAAGATTGCGGCAAACACGAACCCCGTGCTGATCTTCGGCGCAGGCTTCGATGCGGCGTCCGAGGACGTCGAGCCGCCTCCTGTTGGTGACACGATGGGTCGAGCGATCTACATGGTCGATGCCTTCACGGGCGCCTATGTGTGGGCCGGCGGCAAGACCGGCAGCGTCACGCCGCCGAGCGGCAAGGTGTTCACGGCTCGCGCCGAAATGGACTTCAGCATTCCCGCTGACCTTCTCGTGATGGATCGCAACATCGACGGCTATTACGATCGTATCTACGCCACCGATGTCGGCGGCAATGTCTGGCGCGTCGATATCGGAGACGCTTCGCCGACAAACTGGAGAATCTGGAAGATTGCGGCACTGGGCAGTCGCGACGGAACGTCCGCAAGCGTCGCGACGACGCGAAAGCTTCTCTTCGGCGCCGATGCGGTCGCGGGGGCAACTTATGACGCCGTATTTGTCGGAACTGGAGATCGCGACCATCCGCTTCAGACCAATGCCGCTCAAAACGTGGTCAATCGCTTCTACATGCTGAAGGACACGAACGTCGGCTTGGTCGGGTCGGATCTCGGTATCTACGACACGTGCGGTGTGACGTTCGGCACCAGTTGTGCGAGCGCGAATTTCGTCGATGTGACGAGCGGCGCGGCGGTGCCGGCCACCGCGACTGGATGGGCACTTCAATTCACCAGAGTGGTGGGTGGGGTCGTCGTCCCGAGCGGCGAGAAGGTTGTCAATGCGCCGATCGTCGTCGCCGGCCACATCCTGTTCGGCACGAACAAGCCCGACCTGTCGAACTCGACGTGCAGCGCAAGCTTGGGAATCGCGACGCGCTACGACATCTTCTTCGATACGACTGCGACGGGGACGACTTCGCTGACCGTCAACAGCGACATCGCGCCCGGTGGTGGGTTCCTGCCATCCAACGTTGCTGGCGTCGTCGAGATCGACGGCAAGAGGTATCTGTTCACGACCGACAATCCGTTGAGTCCAGGCGGGCCCACGATAAACCCGAATGTGCCGACCAACCGCTCACGCGCGTATTGGCGCGAATTGCTGGAGTGACGCATGGTGGCGGGGCCTCGTGAAGCCGGGGTGAGCATGTTGCGGAGGCATCCGCGCCTGCTGGCCGCGATCACTGCGGCGCTGACGCTTCATGGACTCGCCTGGTTGACGCTCGTCGGGCCGCAATCGGTTGGGGTGCCGGATCGACAGATGGGTACGGGCCTTGTCGTTCAGCTGGTGGACGGTCGTTCGGCACCCGTCGCTCGGAGAGATCAGTCGGCGGAGAACCGGGCCGCCGATCGCATGGGCATGACCGAGCCCGTGCCGACCGCGCGGGATGGCGTGCGGCGCGATGGAGCCGAGTCTGAGCGGCCGGAGCCAACGCGCGGCAATGATGAGTATGTGGATGCGAGACGATTGTCGATACGGCCGTCACCGCTCACGAGAGTTGTCTTGCCGCAGAAGGAGATGGAGGCCAGCCGGCGCAGCGGAAAGGCTTCGCTCACAGTCTTCATCGATGCGGCGGGCATCGTGGTGCGCGTTCGCGTCGACGCGTCCGACCTTCCAGTCGAGGTGAACAACGCGGTCCGGCAGGTCTTCTACGATGCCCCGTTCCGTCCGGGCCAGCTCGACGGCCGTGCGGTCAAGTCGATGATGCACGTCGAGGTGGTGTTCGAAACCGAAAGGCCAGGGTCTTCTGCCGAGGAGCATGTACCGGCGATTTGAGCAGGCGGGCAAGCCCTGTGGCGCGTGATCTTGTTCACTGGCCTCCGTGGCTTCCCCAGTGGACACGCGTCGCGGTTGAGAAGATGATCAAGCCGACACGCAACCTTCCAGGGCACGTGGCCCTGCATTGACGATCAAGCCATGAGTCCCGTGCCCGTCAATCGCCTGCCCCCGCCAGACGCCGGCTTCGAGTTCGAACTGACGGACTTCGCGTCCGCTCGCGAGACGCTCGACAACACCTCGCTGGAGTGGGCCGCGGAATCGGCCAGGCCGAATGATCCGGCCGAATGGGCGAGTCGCCGCCGTCCGCCGGTGCCGACGGACCGCGCGTTGGCCGGTGCGACGATCGACTGGATGCTGCGCCTGCCGGCCGCACTGCAACCGCATCACCTGGCCGACAAGTTCCCGCGCCTGGCGAACCAGATCGCCGCGGCATGGTTCGATCGGCCGCGTTGCGAACGCGCGCTGCAGGCGCTGCTGACCGATGACCGCGGCGGCCGGCGCGGTCTGTCCTACGAATTGCGCAACGAGATCGAAGCGCTGCAGCGGCACCTCGCCGCCTTGCCCGGCTGATCCGATCCGCGGCGACCGGTCGTCGCCTACGCAGGCATCGCCGCGCCGCAGTTCCAGCACTGCTCGAACGGCCCTTCGATCAGTTCATTGCAGTTGGTGCACACCCAGCGCCGCGGCTGCGGGTTGCGCAGTTCGTGCAGCAAGGCGCGGGCGCGTTCGAACTGATAGTCATCCATCACCCACAACTCGGGCAGCGTCTGGTCCGGCGGCACCTCGCCGGCGATGCTGCTGGCGTACTGGCGCTGCACGCTGGTCGGCACGCCGGCGTGCGTCAGCAGGTCGGCCCACAGCGTGGCGAGCGCGAGGTTGGGGGCCGTGGTCAGGCGCTTCATGGTCGCTACAGTGTCCCGCATTCGATCGGGGCTTTGGCGACGTGTATATGATTGGCGTCATATTTCTCGCCGCGAGACGCCATCGCCATGACGCACGAATCCAGCCGCAAGGAACTCAGCCACGATCGCATCGTCGCGGCCGCCGCCACCGCGATCCGGCGCAGCGGCTACGCCGGCACCGGCGTGGCCGACATCATGAAAGAGGCCGGCCTGACCCACGGCGGCTTCTACGCGCACTTCGATTCGCGCACGCAGTTGCTCGCCGAGGCGGCCGACCGCGCCGGCGCGCAGTCGATGGAGCGCATGCGCAAGGTCACCGACCGCGCCGCGCCCGAAGACGCGCTGCGTGCCTTTGTCGATGCCTACCTGTCCGACGCGCACGTCGAGGCGCCCGAGACCGGCTGCTCGCTGGCCGCGCTCGGCACCGAGATGCCGCGCCAGGCGCCCGAGGTGCGCCAGGTCTGCGCGCGCCGCCTGAAGGACATGGTCGACCTGGTCGAGCGCCAGTTGCCCGAGTGGGGCGCGCCGGGCCAGCACGAGAAGGCGCTCGCGGTCATGAGCTGCCTGGTCGGCGCGATGGTGCTGTCGCGCGCGAGCGGCGACAAGCGCGTGTCGAAGGACGTGCGCAACGCCGCGAAGGCGCTGATCCAGCGCGCACTCGACTGACCCGACGCGCCGAAGCGCGCTCCGCCCATCGATCGGTCGCCGCTCACGCAAGAGTATGACGATCATCATATTGTGTCCCTTGTTCCACCCCTGACCGAAAGCTCGCTCATGAAGATTCAGAACGCCGTGGTCCTCGTCACCGGTGCCAGTCGCGGCCTCGGACAAGCCTTTGTCGAAGCCTTGCTCGCCGCCGGCCGCGCGATCGTCAATGTGCTGTCGGTGCTGAGCTGGCTGAACCTGACCGGCGCCGCGACCTACAGCGCCTCGAAGTCGGCGGCCTGGTCTTTGACGAACGGCCTGCGCAACGAGCTGCGCGCGCAGGGGACGCAGGTCGTCGGCGTGCACGTCGGCTTCATGGACACCGACATGACCAAGGGCCTGGACGCGCCGAAGGCGAGCCCGAAGGACGTCGTCGCTCAAGTGCTCGCCGCGGTCGAGGCGGGTCGAGAAGAAGTGCTGGCCGACGACCTGAGCCGGCAGGTGCGGCAAGGTCTCGCGGCCGAGCGCGGCGTGTACCTCGGCGAAGCGGCGCACTGATGGCCGGGCCCGCGGCACCAGGCGCTACCGCGCCGGCCGGCGCGCTGGATCCGCGCACGCGCCTGCTGCTCGAAGGCCCGATCGTGCGCACCCTGCTGCGGCTGGGCGCGCCGAACATGCTGGTGATGGTCGCGCAGGCGTCGGCCGGGCTGATCGAGACCTACTTCGTCGGCAAGCTCGGCACCGACGCGCTGACCGGCATGGCGCTGGTCTTCCCGCTCGTGATGCTGATGCAGATGACCTCGGCCGGCGCGATGGGCGGCGGCATCGCGTCGGCGGTCGCGCGGGCGCTCGGTGCGCGCCGGCGCGACGATGCGAACGCACTGGTCGGCCACGCGCTGCTGATCGCGCTCGGCTTCGGGCTCGCGTTCACGCTCGCGCTGTGGCTCGGCGGCGCCGCGCTCTACGCGCGCATGGGCGGCCGCGATGCATCGCTGGCGGCGGCGTTGACCTACTCCAACTGGGTCTTCGCCGGCGCCGTGCTGGTCTGGCTCTTCAATTCGATGGCGGCGCTGATCCGCGGCACCGGCAACATGCGCGTGCCGGCGAACGTCACGATCGTCGGCACGCTGCTGCTGGTGCCGATGTCGCAGGGCTTCATCTTCGGCTTCGGCGGCTGGGCCGGGCTGGGCATCGCCGGCGGCGCGCTCGCGCTCCTGAGCTACTACGCGCTCGGCTGCATCGCGCTCGCGCTCTACCTGGCATCGAAGCACAGCCTGTTGAAGCCGTCGTGGGCCAGCCTGCAACTGCGTTGGGCACTGTTCGCCGACATCCTGAAGGTCGGGCTGGTCGGCACGATCTCGACCGTCGCGACGAACCTGGCGATCGGCATCGCGACCGCGCAGGTCGGCGGTTTCGGCCCGGCGGCGATCGCCGGCTACGGCACCGCGTCGCGGCTCGAGTATCTGCTGGTGCCGCTGGTGTTCGGCCTCGGCGCGCCGCTGGTCGCGATGGTCGGCACCTGCATCGGCGCGGGCCAGCGCGAGCGCGCGCTGCGCGCCGCGTGGATCGGCGCCGCGATGGCCGCGGCGCTGACCGAACTGATCGGCCTGGCGGCCTGCGCATGGCCGCACGCGTGGCTTGCGCTGTTCGGGCAGGACGCTTCGATGCTCGCGGCCGGCACTCTGTACCTGCGCGCGGTCGGGCCGGTATACGGCTGCTTCGGCTTCGCGCTCGCGCTGTACTTCGCGTCGCAGGGTGCGGGGCGCCTGGTGTGGCCGGTCTGGGGCAACGTCGCGCGGCTGCTGGTGGCCGGGCTGGGCGGGTGGTTCGCGCTGGCGGCCGGCTTCGGTCTCGTCGGCGTGTTCGCGGCACAGGCCGCGGCGCTGGTCGTCTACGGCGTGGTCAATTCCTGCGCGATCATGGCCGGCGCGTGGTTCGGGCCGCTGCGCTGGCCGCCGAGCCTGGGGCTGGGCGTCGTCAGCAAGAAGGGGGCGATGCTGGCACGATAGGCGTTTCCTCAAAGAGCCCACGGAGACCCGCATGAGCACCCAGACCAGCCGCACCGTCCGCATCGAACAGCACGGCGGCCCCGAGGCGATGCACCTCGTCGACCTGCCGGTCGGCGAGCCCGGCCCGGGCGAGATCCGCATCCGCCACCATGCCTGCGGGCTGAACTTCATCGACGTGTACCAGCGGTCGGGCGTCTACCCGTTCCCGATGCCGCTGTCGCTCGGCATGGAGGCCGCCGGCGTCGTCGACGCGGTCGGCGCTGGCGTGACCCACCTGAAGGCCGGCGATCGCGCGGCCTACGCGGGCAACCCGCCGGGCGCGTACTGCGCGCTGCGCGTGATGCCGGCGAAGACGGTCGTCAGGCTGCCCGATGCGATCTCGTTCGAGACCGGCGCGGCGATGATGCTGAAGGGCCTGACCGCGCAGTACCTGCTGCGCAAGACGCTGCCGGTCGAAGGCCTGCAGCCCGGCGACTTCGTGCTGTTCCACGCCGCGGCCGGCGGCGTCGGCCTGATCGCGTGCCAGTGGGCGAGGGCGCTCGGCCTGCAGCTGATCGGCACCGCCGGCTCGGACGAGAAATGCGCGCTCGCGAAGGCGAACGGCGCGGCCTTCGCGATCAACTACCGCACCGAAGACTTCGCCGCGCGCGTCAAGGAGATCACCGGCGGCAAGGGCGTCAAGGTGGTCTACGACTCGGTCGGCAAGGACACGTGGGACAAGTCGCTGGATTGCCTGCGCCCGTTCGGCCTGATGGCGAGCTTCGGCAACGCCTCGGGCGTGGTGCCACCGTTCGCGCCGGGCATGCTCGGGCCGAAGGGTTCTCTGTACCTGACCCGCCAGACGCTGTTCACGCACATCGCGACGCGCGAGGCGACGCAGGCGATGGCCGACGAGCTGTTCGCGGTCGTCGCCGGTGGCCAGGTCAAGATCCACATCGCGCAGCGCTATGCGCTGGCCGACGTGGCGCAGGCGCACCGCGACCTCGAGGCGCGCCAGACCACGGGCAGCAGCATCCTGATCCCGTAGCGCGCGGGCCGCCGCGCCGGGCCGCCCCAAGCAAGGCCCGATCCTCTCGGGGGATCGCCCGCGGTATTCCGCGGGCGAGGGGCTCCATCAGCCGCGGCGCACGCGCAGCAACTCGTCGAGGATCAGCAGCCCCGCGCCGACGGTGATCGCGCTGTCGGCGACGTTGAACGCCGGGAACGCGAGATCGTTCCAGTGCACCTGGACGAAGTCGACCACCGAGCCGTGCAGCAGGCGGTCGATCAGGTTGCCGACGGCGCCGCCGAGGATCAGCGCGAGCGCCGTCGCGAACAGGCGCTGGCCGCCGTGCCGGCGCAGCATCCAGACGATGAAGACGGCTGCGAGCGCCGCGAGGCCGACGAACATCCAGCGCTGCCAGCCCGACGACGCGTGCAGGAACGAGAACGCCGCGCCGGTGTTGCGCCAGTGCACGATGTTGAAGAACGAGGTGATCGTGTGGCTGTCGCCGATCGCCATCGTGCGCAGGATCAGCGCCTTCGTGATCTGGTCGAGCAGCACGACGATCGCGGCAACGCCGAGCCAGGGCAGCAGCGAGCTGCCGGATTTGTTCGAGGCCATGGTCTCGTTCTTCAGGCGATGCGGCGCGCTTCGCCGGCACCGAACAGGTTGTCGACGCAGCGCCCGCAGATCGTTGGATGCGCCGCATCGGCGCCGACATCGTCGCGGTAGTGCCAGCAGCGCTCGCACTTGGTCGAGCTCGACGGCGTGACCTCGACCTGCAGCTCGGCCGCGCTCTGCAGCAGCGCCTTCGAGGTGATCGTGACGAAGCGCAGGTCATCGCCGAGCGACGCAAGCAGCGCGTGGTCGGCCGGGTTCGCGCCGATCACGAGATCGGCCTGCAGCGACGAGCCCAGCGCGCCGGCCGTGCGCACCGCTTCGATCTCCTTGTTCGCGACATCGCGGATCGCGCGGATGCGCGCCCACTTCGCGAGCAGCTCGTCGCCGCCCCAGGCGCTGGTGTCGCTGTAGGTCTCGACGAAGATCGAGTCCGGCTTCTCCGATGCCGAAGCCGCGGGCGCGAAGAGCTGCCACGCCTCTTCGGCCGTGAAGCTCAGGAACGGCGCCATCCAGCGCAGCATCGCGTGCGTCAGGTGCCACAGCGCGGTCTGCGCCGAGCGCCGCGCGGCGCTTTTGGGCGCGGTCGTGTACAGGCGATCCTTCAGCACGTCGAGGTAGAACGCGCCGAGATCCTCGCTGCAGAAGACCTGCAGCTTCGCGACCACCGGGTGGAACTCGTAGACCTCGTAGTGCGCGAGCACCTCGTCCTGGAACTGCTTCGCGCGCGCCAGCATCCAGCGGTCGATCTCGAGCAGCTCGCCGAGCGGCAGCGCGTCCTGCGCGGCATCGAAGTCGCTCGTGTTGGCGAGCAGGAAGCGCAGCGTGTTGCGGATGCGGCGGTAGGCATCGACGACGCGCGCGAGAATCTTCGCGTCGATGCCCAGGTCGCCCGAGTAGTCGGTCGCGGCGCACCACAGGCGCAGGATCTCGCCGCCGTACTTTTGCGCCGATTCGGCCAGCGGCATGTAGTTGCCCAGGCTCTTGCTCATCTTGCGGCCCGCGCCGTCGACCGTGAAGCCGTGCGTCAGCAGGCCGCGGTACGGCGCGTGGCCTTCGGTCGCGCAGGCGATCAGCAGCGACGAGTGGAACCAGCCGCGGTGCTGGTCGTGGCCCTCGAGGTAGAGGTCGGCCTCGGGGCCGTTCTCGGTCGTCGTGCCCGGGTGGCTGCCGACCTTCTCGTTGAGCACATGGAAGAAGGTCGAGCCCGAGTCGAACCAGACATCGAGGATGTCGTTGCTCTTCGTGTAGTCGGCTGCTTCGGCGCCGAGCACGTCGGCGGCGCTCAGCTTCGACCAGGCCTCGACGCCGCCTTGCTGGACGACATCCGCCGCGCGGTCGATCAGCGCCATCGTGTCCGGGTGCAGCTCGCCGGTCTCCTTGTGCAGGAAGAACGGCAGCGGCACGCCCCAGTTGCGCTGGCGGCTGATGCACCAGTCGGGCCGGTTCGCGATCATGTCGTGCAGCCGCGCCTTGCCGTTCTCGGGGTAGAACTTCGTCTCCTCGATCGCGGCCAGCGCGGTCTGGCGCAGGGTCTGCGCCGGCGGCTCCTTGGCGAACACCCCGACGCCTTCGTCCATGCGCACGAACCACTGCGCCGCGGCGCGGTAGATCACCGGCGTCTTGTGGCGCCAGCAATGCGGGTAGCTGTGCACCAGGCTGGCCGTCGCGAAGAGGCGCCCGGCATCGCGCAGCGCATCGGCGACCAGCGGTGCCGCCTTCCAGATGTCGAGCCCGCCGAACAGCGGCAGGTCGGCCTCGTAGTGGCCGTTGCCCTGCACCGGGTTCAGGATGTCGTCGACGGCCAGCCCGTGCGCTCGGCAGGAGTTGAAGTCCTCGATGCCGTAGGCCGGCGACGAGTGGACGATGCCGGTGCCGTCGTCGGCGGTCGCGTAGTCGGCCGTGTAGATCGGCGCGACGCGGTCGTAGCCCGGGTCGACGTGCGCGAGCGGGTGATGGAAGTTCAGGCCTTCGAGCTGCGCGCCGGTCGTCGTCGCGATCACGGTGCCGTCGAGGTCGTAGCGTGCCAGGCACTTCTCGACCAGCGCACGCGCGAGCACCAGCAGGCCGCGCTCGGTGTCGACCAGCGCGTACTCGATCGCCGGGCCGACGTTGAGCGCCTGGTTCGCCGGGATCGTCCACGCGGTCGTGGTCCAGATCAGCGCGAACGCATCTTTCGCGAGCGCCGGCAGCCCGAACGCCGCCGCGAGCCTGGCCGGCTCGGCGGCGAGAAACGCCACATCGACGGTCTGCGACTTCTTGTCGGCGTACTCGATCTCGAACTCGGCCAGCGACGAATGGCAGTCGAAGCACCAGTACACCGGCTTCAGCCCGCGGTAGACGAAGCCGCGCTCGATCAGCTTTTTCAGCACGCGGATCTCGTTCGCCTCGTTGCCGAAGTCCATCGTGCGGTACGGGTGGTCCCAGTCGCCAAGCACGCCGACGCGCTTGAAGTCGGCCATCTGCTGCGCGATCTGCTCGGTCGCATAGGCGCGGCTCTTGGCCTGCACCTCGGCACGTTCGAGCTTGCGGCCGAAGGTCTTCTCGATCTGGTTCTCGATCGGCAGGCCGTGGCAGTCCCAGCCCGGCGTGTAGCGCGCATCCAGGCCCTTGAGCTGGCGCGCCTTGACGATCATGTCCTTGAGGATCTTGTTCGCGGCGTGGCCGACGTGCAGCACGCCGTTCGCATACGGCGGGCCGTCGTGCAGCACGAAGCGCGGCTTGCCGACGCGGGCGTCGCGCAGACGCTGGTAGACGCCGCGGTCGGTCCATTCCTTGACCCAGCCCGGCTCGCGCTTGGGCAGATCGCCGCGCATCGGGAAGGGCGTGTCGGGCAGGTTCAGCGTGGATCGGTAATCGGTCTTGTTGTCGTTCGACATGGTGCGACTCGGTGGATGCTGTTCCGTGCCCGGTGCGGGCCGCGGATGAAGATGAAACCCGCACGGCGCGGGTGCGCTTCAATGAATCGAGGCGTGCGGCGGCGAACCGCGGCAGCCGGTCAAATAATTCGATCGCGGCTGGTCTGGCGCTGCTCCGCCGCATGCGCCGCGAGGAAGGCGCGCGCATCGGCGACGTCTTTCGCGATCGCGGCGGTCAGCGCGGCGAGCCCGTCGTAGCGGGCTTCGTCGCGAAGTTTGTGCAGCAGTTCCACGCGCACGAGTTTACCGTAGCCCCCTTCGGGGCCGAGCGCGGGCGGCCAGTCGAGGCAGTAGGTCTCGAGCAGCACGCGGCCGCTGTCGTCGACGGTCGGGCGCTTGCCCAGGCTCGCGACGCCGCCCAGCGCCTGCGCGCCCAGCCCGTGCACGCGCACCGCGAAGATGCCGGCCGCGGCCGGCTTCGGGTGGCTGAAGCGCAGGTTCAGCGTGCGAAAGCCGTCGCTGCCGCCGGGCGCGCTCGCGCCGAGGTTGCGGCCGAGCTTGCGGCCGTGCACGACGTGGCCGCTGATGCTGTAGGGCCGGCCGAGCAGCGTCGCGACGCGCGCCATGTCGCCATCGGCGAGCGCCTCGCGCACCGCCGAACTCGACACGCGCAGGCCGTGCACCTCGTAGCTGTTCATGCGCGCGACATCGAAGCCGGCCGCCTGGCCGGCCGCGTCGAGCGTCGCGTAGTCGCCGGCGCGTTTCGCGCCGTAGCGGAAGTCGTCGCCGACCAGCACGTACCTCGTGCCCAGGCCGCGCACCAGCACGTCGTCGACGAAGGCCTGCGGCGATTGCGCGGCGAAGCGCGCATCGAAGCGCAGCACGACCGTCTGCTCGATGCCGCAGCGCTCGAGCTCGCCGAGCTTGTCGCGCAAGGTCGCGATGCGCGCTGGCGCGGCGTCGGGCTGGCCGGCGCGGGCCGCGAAGTAGTCGCGCGGATGCGGCTCGAAGGTCATGGCGCAGGAGGGCAGCCCGCGGTGCTTCGCCTCCGAGATCAGCAGCGCCAGCATCGCCTGGTGGCCGCGGTGCACGCCGTCGAAACTGCCGATCGTGAGCGCGCAGGCGGGCGCGATGCCGGGGTGATGGAAGCCGCGAAACACTTGCATAGGTGCGGCATTATCGGATGCAGGTCCGCCGCGGCCGCGCGGCGCCCCGCACGGCCGCCGGTCTCAAGCAAATGTGGCTTTGCCACTTTGCTTGACCCCTGGGGGCGGGAATGTCGAAGACATTTCCTGGGGGTGCTTAGAAAGTCAGTTGTGCGTTCGCGCCGACCAGCCAGGTGCGCCCCGGCGCGGGCTCGAAGTAGCGGCTGTTGGCCTCGTTGACGATCACCGAGCCGATGACGTGGCGATCGGCCAGGTTGTCGCCGCGCACGAAGCCGCTCAGCTCCCAGCGGCCGGCGCGCCAGAGGTAGCCGGCATGGGCGCCGAGCAATGCGTAGCCGGCGGCGGCGTCGCTGTTCGCGTCGTTGACCATCACGCGGCTGAGCGCCCGCAGCTCGACGCCGGCGCGCCAGCCCTGCGGCGGCCGCCAGCCGAGCGCTGCGAACAGCGCCGAACGCGCGATGCCGGGGATGCGCGCGCCGGCGAACGCATCGCGGTAGTGCGCGTCCAGCCAGGTGGCCGAGGCCTGCGCCTCGAGCGCGCCGACGAGGGTGGCGGACCATGCGAGTTCGAGCCCGCTGCGCCGCGTCGCGCCGGCGTTCTGGAAGGTCGCGCGCCCGCCGGCGTTCGCGAGCGTCGCGATCTCGTCGTGCGTTGCGGTGCGGAACACCGCCGCGCGCCACTCGCCCGCCGCGGCGCTGCGCCACTTCGCGCCGAGCTCGACGCTGTCGCTGCGCGCCGGCTTCAGGCCGAAGTTCAGGCCGGTCGCGCCGCCCGGTCGGTAGGCGAGCTCATTCAGCGTCGGCGTCTCGAAGCCGCGCCCCGCGGTCGCGTACAGATGCAGCGAATCGTCGATCGCGAACATCACGCCGAGCACCGGCAGGGTCGCGCTGTAGTCGGCGCCGCCGCTGTCGTCGGGGTTCGTGCCGACGATGTAGCGGTCGCTCGACCGGAAGCGAACCTGGCTGTGGCGCACGCCGGCGTTCACGGTCCAGCGCGGCGCCGGCTGCCACGAGACCTGCAGGTACGGGTCGAGGTTCGTGACCTCGTTGATCTCGTCGCGCCGCAACGCGCCCTCGACGCCGAGCGTCGTGCCGACGAAGTTCTGCAGGCCCTGCCGGTGCTCGCGCAACCGGTCGTGGGCGAGCCCGCCGACGAGCGAGAAGGCTTGGTCGGCGAGCGCGGTCTTCCAGGTCCAGCGCAGGTCGGCGCCGCTGTAGTCGCGCGCCAGCGAGATCACGCCGCCCGGGTGCAGCGGATTCGCCTGCGGCCCGACCGGGATCGCCTGGAACTGCTCGGTCTCGCGGCGGCCGCCGTAGACCATCGCGCGCAGCGAGTTGGCGCCGTCGACGCGGCGCTCGTAGATCAGCCCGGCCTGCGTCTGGTCGACGGTCTTGCGTGTGTCGAAGCTGATCGCCACCGGATCGACCCCGCGCGGGTTCGCCTCGAACTGCGGGCGCGTCAGACCCAGCGGGTCTTGTGCCTTCGGCAGCGAGACGCTGTTCGCGATCAGCGTGAACCGGCTCGCGTCGTCGGGCTCCCAGTTCAGCTTCAGGTTGCCGATGCGCCGCTCGGCCGCGCTGTGATCGCGGTAGCCGTCGGTCGTGAAGCGGCTCGCGCTCGCGACCACGCCGAACGCGCCGCTGCGAGCGCTCAGCTTGGTGCTGATGCGCAGCGCGTCGTCGCTGCCGGCCGCGACGCCGAAGCCCAGCGTCGGGGTCTCGCTCGGCTCCTCGGTGAACACCTGGATCACGCCGCCCGCCGAATTGCCGTACAGCGCCGAGAACGGCCCGCGCAGCACCTCGAAGCGGCCGACCGACCCGAGATCGACGTTCGTGATCTGCCCCTGGCCATCGGGCAGCGTCGCAGGAATGCCGTCGACATACAGCCGCACGCCGCGGATGCCGAAACTCGAGCGGGCGCCGAAGCCGCGCACCGAGATCTGCACGTCCTGCGCGTAGTTCTGGCGGTCGCGCGCGAGCAGGCCGGGCACGCTGGCCAGCGCATCCGAGATGTTGACCTGCAGCCGGGCGTCGCGCGCCGCGTCGCCGTCGACGCGGTCGATCGATGCGGGCACGTCGAACGACGGCGTGTCGATGCGCGTCGCGGTCACGACGACCGGCGCGAGGCGGAGCAGCTTCGTCGGTTCGGCCTGGGCGGATGCGAGGTCGCCGGCGAGCGCACCGACAAGCGCGAGGCCGGCCCTCGCGAAACTTCGTTGGCTGGGTTGCAAGAAGGTCTCCGGTGGATTTGTTCTGTTCTGTTTGCGGCCAGCGTAGCAGCCGCGTCGGCCGATGGCAAACCCGCCGCAGGGCTTTGCCGCGAGCCCCTAAACTCGCGCCGATGCGCATCGAAACCATTCGCGAACGCCTGCGCGCCCACGGTGCCGGGCCGGCCCACGAGCACCGCGTGCTGCGGCTGTGGGCCTGCGCGCTGCCGCAGGCGAGCGGCAAGCGCAAGCCCGAGGATTTTCTGCCGCTCGGCGTGCGCGCGATGCTGCCGGCGCTGGTCGACGAGCTCGCGGCGCTCGCGCAGCTGCGCTCCGAGCACCCGGCCGAAGACGGCTCGGCGCGCCTGCTCGTCGCGCTCGCCGACGGGCAGACGGTCGAGAGCGTGCTGCTGCCGCGCGACGGGCTGTGCGTGTCGACGCAGCTCGGCTGCGCTGTCGGCTGCGTGTTCTGCATGACCGGCCGCGACGGGCTGCTGCGCCAGCTCGGCAGCGCCGAGATCGTCGCCCAGGTCGTGCTCGCGCGGGCGCGCCGCCGCGTGCGCAAGGTCGTGTTCATGGGCATGGGCGAGCCGGCGCACAACCTCGACAACGTGGTCGAGGCGATCGAGCTGCTCGGCACCGCGGGCGGCATCGGCCACAAGAACCTGGTGTTCTCGACCGTCGGCGACCTGCGCGTGTTCGAGCGCCTGCCGCGCATGCACGTGAAGCCGGCGCTCGCACTGTCGCTGCACTCGAGCCGCGCCGAGCTGCGCGCGCAGCTGCTGCCGCGCGCGCCGCGCATCGCGCCGGCCGAGCTGGTCGAGCAGGGCGAGCGTTACGCGCGGTCGAGCGGCTACCCGATCCAGTACCAGTGGACGCTGCTCGAAGGCATCAACGACACCGACGAAGAGCTCGACGGCATCGTCGAACTGCTGCGCGGCAAGTACGCGCTGCTCAACATGATCCCGTACAACAGCGTCGAGGGGCTGGACTTCAGGCGCCCGCCGCACGCGCGCGCGCAGGCGATCGCGCGCGCGCTGCATGCGCGCGGCGTGCTGACCAAGCTGCGCCAGTCGGCCGGGCAAGAGGTCGACGGCGGCTGCGGCCAGCTGCGGGCGCGGGCCAGCGAGCCGCCGCCGCAGGTCGTGAGCTTTCGCCGCAGCGCGGCGGTGGTGTGATGAACCCCGGCCCGTTCATGCCGGACAAGGAACAGGTCGCCGCGCTCGACCCGTTCGAGCGCCTGCCGCTGACCGCGATCGAGCTGGTCGCGACCGGCGCGCAGGCCGAGCGCGCGATCGCCGCGCTGGCGGGCGCGACCGTACTCGGCTTCGACACCGAATCGAAGCCGACCTTCGCGAAAGGCGAGGTCTCCGACGGGCCGCACATCGTGCAGCTCGCGACGCTCGACCGGGCCTGGATCTTCCAGCTGCACGACCCGGCCTGCCGTGCCGCGCTCAGCGGCCTGCTCGAATCGCACCGCGCGCAGAAGGTCGGCTTCGGGCTGGGCGACGACATCCGGCGCATCCGCGCCAAGCTCGGCGTCGAGGCCTTCGGCGTGATCGACCTGAACCACCTGTTCCGCGCCCGCGGCTATCGCAAGGACATCGGCGTGAAGACCGCGGTGGCGATCCTGTTCGAGCGGCGCTTCATGAAATCTGGCAAGGCCAGCACCTCGAACTGGGCCGCGCGCCAGCTCAGCGAGAGCCAGCTGCTCTATGCCGCGAACGATGCGTGGGCGGCGGCGCGGGTGTTCGACGCGATCGGGCGCCTCGCTCCTGTACGCTCGCGGGCTTGACTGTGTTCCTGGAGACATCGAATGAAAGACTTTCCCGCCCGCGAAAAGCTCGACCTGACCGAGAAGGTCGCGCGCTACCTGGTGCTCGCCGGCACGCTCGACAAGAACTCGGCGCCCGATGACTACGACATGGCGAACGAGCTGAGTCTGGAGCTCGCGATGGTGCTGCCGAGCGGCATCTACCGCGCAATGGTTGAGGCCGCCGCGCACCCGGACGGCAAGGTCAACCCGGCGACGGTCGCGGTGATGATGCGCAAGGAGCTGCTGTCGCCGGCCGATGCCGAGCTGCACGCCGAACAGGTCGTGTTCCACACGCCCGGCGTCACGAGCAAGCCGCGCAGCAAGGCGCACTGACGGAATCCACGATTCGCGGAGGACATGCCCATGTGCCGCAGCATCAAGACGCTTCACAACTTCGAGCCGCCGGTGACGGCGGAAGAGATCCGCGCCGCGGCGCTGCAGTTCGTGCGCAAGCTGAGCGGCTTCCACAAGCCGTCGAAGGCGAACGAGGCAGCGTTCGAGCGCGCGGTCGACGAGATCGCGGCCAGCGCCGGCACGCTGCTGGCCGCGCTCGAGACCCACGCGCCGCCGCGCGATCGGGACGAAGAAGCCGCGAAGGCGAAGGCCCGCGCCGCCTTGCGCTTCGCGGCCTGACGGGTCTAACTCGCCGGGCCGAGCACCGCCTCCGGCCCGGCGAGCCAGCGCCATTCGCCGGGTCCCAGATCGGCGGGCAGCGCGAGCACGCCGTACGAACTGCGGTGCAGCGCGGTCACGGTGTTGCCGGCTGCGGCGACCATGCGCTTGACCTGGTGGTACTTGCCTTCGAGCAAGGTCATGCGCAGCGCGCGCTCGCCGGTCTGCTCGCAGGCGGCCGCGCGCACCGGCAGTGGATCGTCGTGCAGCACGACGCCGTGCAGCAGCGCATCGACCTGCTTCGGCGCGACCGGGTCGACGGTCCCGATCTCGTAGACCTTCGGCACATGCTTCTTCGGCGAGGTCAGGCGGTGGATCAGCGCGCCGTCGTCGGTCATCAGCAGCAGGCCGGTGGTGTCTTCGTCGAGCCGGCCGACCGGCTGCAGCCCGCGCACGCGCAGCGGCAGCGGCAGCAGGCTCATCACGCTCGGGTGGTGCTTGGGCTTTTGCGAGCACTCGTAGCCGGTCGGCTTGTGCAGCAGCACCAGCGCCTTCGCGCGGTACGGCCACAGCACGCCGCGCACGCCGAAGACCAGGCCCTGCGCGTCGACCTCGCGGAACGGGTCGTCGCAGACCTGACCTTCGAGCGTGACGTGGCCGCCGAGGATCAGGCCCTCGCATTCGCGGCGCGCGCCGAAGCCTTGGGAAAACAGAACCTGGGAGAGCTTCATGAACGAGCGGCGCCGCGGCGATCGATGACCGCCGCGGCGCCGTGCTGGTGCGTCGTGGCGCCTACTTCGCCGCCATCGCCTTGTCGGTCACCGCGTGCGTCCACGCGCTGGTGCCCGGGTCTTTCTTGATCACCGGGTCGCTGCCGCCGGCGAGCAGCACCTTGACCGTGCGCTGGTACGCCGCCGGGTCGAGCACGCCCATCTTCGGCGTGCCGGCGGTCGTGATCAGCTTCGCGACGTTCTCGAGCTGGCGCTTCTGCACCGCGGCGGTCGAGCCGCCGGAAGCATCGGCGGCGAGCACGATCTTGACCGCTTCGTCCTGGTTCTTCAGCGCGTATTCCCAGCCCTTGATCGAGGCCTTCACGAACTTCGCGAGCTTCGCGACATAGGCCGCGTCTTTCAGGTCGGGCTCGCGTGCGTACAGGCCGTCTTCGAGCGTCGCGACGCCCTGGTCTTCATACGGGAAGGTCACCAGGTCGGCCGGCTTCACGCCGGCGTCGATCACCTGCCAGTACTCGTTGTAGATCATCGTCGAGATGCACGCGGCCTGGTTCTGCAGCAGCGGGTCGACGTTGAAGCCCTGCTTGAGCACCTTCACGTCGGGGTTCGCGCCGCCGGTCTTCAGGCCCAGCGTGCCCATCCACGACAGGAACGGGTACTCGTTGCCGCCGAACCAGACGCCGAGCGTCTTGCCCTTGAAGTCTTTCGCGGTCGTCACGCCGCTGGCCTTCTTGCAGGTCAGCATCATCCCGGAGCGGTTGAAGATCTGCGCGACATTGACCATCGGAACGCCGGCCTCGCGCGCCGCGAGCGCACTGGGCATCCAGTCGACCGTCAGGTCGGCGCCCTTCGCGGCGAGCACCTGCGCCGGCGCGATGTCGGGGCCGCCCGGCTTGATCGTCACGTCGAGATCAGCCTCCTTGTAGAAGCCCTTCGCCGCGGCGACGTAGTAGCCGGCGAACTGCGCCTGCGGCAGCCACTTCAGTTGCACGGTGACCTTGTCGGCCGCGCCGGCGGTCGTCGCGGCCAGCATCATCGAGAGCAGAAGAGTCGTCTTGCGCATCGGGGGAACTCCGTCAGGTTGTGCCTTGCGGCGTGGGGAAGGAACAGCGTGGATTGGAACTCAATGGAACTCTCGAGCAAATGTGGCTTTGCCACTTTGCTTGACCCTGGGGTGGGAATGTCGAAGACATTTCCTGGGGGGCCTTAGACATGACTGCGGATCGAAGGGTGCCAGAAGGTCACGCGGCGCTCGATCAGCCCGAGCAGGCCGTACAGCAGCGAGCCGGCCAGTGCGGCGACGCCGATCGCGGCCCACACCAGGCCCATGTTGAGCCGCGCGGCCTCGGTCGAGATGCGAAAGCCCAGGCCGGCGGTCGGCGAGCCGAAGAACTCGGCGACGATCGCGCCGATCATCGCCAGCGTCGAGTTGACCTTCAGCGCGTTGAACACGAACGGCAGCGCGACCGGCAGGCGCAAGGACCAGAGGGTCCGCCAGGTGCTCGCGCCGTACGAGCGCATCAGGTCGCGTTCCATGTGGCCCGACTCGGCCAGCCCGGCGAGCGTGTTGACGAGCATCGGGAAGAAGGTCATCACGACGACGACCGCGGCCTTCGAGTGCCAGTCGAAGCCGAACCACATCACCATGATCGGCGCGATGCCGATCAGCGGCACCGTGCTCGCGAGCGCGGCGAGCGGCAGCAGGCCGCGCTGCAGGAACGGGCTGCGGTCGATCAGCACGCCGGTCGCGAAGCCGAGCGCGCAGCCGGCGACGAGGCCGATCAGCACCGAATGCAGCACCGTCTGCTCGAAGTCGCCAGCGAGCACGCCGATGCCGGCGAGCAGCGCGTGCCAGACCGCGCTGGGCGCGGGCAGCAGCACCTGCGGCACCTCGAACGCGCGCGTCAGCAACTGCCAGAACACCAGCACCCAGGCGCCGAACAGCAGCGGCGTGCCGTACTGCGCCGCGCGGGCACCGAACGCGCCCTGCGTGTCGAGCGCGGCCAGGCGCCGCACGCTGGTGAGCGCGAGCAGCGCGAGCGCGAGCGCATACAGCCAGAAGCCGGCGCGCCAGCCGATGGCATCGAGCACGGCGGCGACATCGTTCGCCAGCAGGATCAGCGGCGCCAGTGCCGCGAGCGCGCTGCACAGCGCGAAGCCGAGCACCGGCCACGGCTGCTGTGGCGGCCGGACGACCGCGAGCAGCGCGGTGAACAACCCGCAGCAGGCGAACACGAACGACGGCGCGACGCTGGGCCAGCGCAGCGCCTGCCCGTTCGCCGCGATACCCAGCGGCAGCACGAACGACAGCGCGGCGAACAAGGCCGCGAGCACCGCGAGCCACTGGCTGCGCAGCAGCGCGATCATTGGCGGCCTCCCGGCGTCAGCGCGCGTTCGGCGAGCGCGACCAGCCCGGTCAGCACCAGGCCGAGCAGCGCCGACATCACCAGCGCCGACCAGATCTGCACCGTGTTGCCGTAGTACGAGCCGGTCAGCAGGCGCGCGCCGAGGCCGGCCTGCGCGCCGGTCGGCAGCTCGCCGACGATCGCGCCAACCAGCCCGGCCGCGATGCCCACGCGCAGCGACGGGAACAGGAACGGCAGCGACGCCGGCACGCGCAGCTTCCAGAAGGTCTGCTGCCGGGAGGCCGCGTAGGTATGCAACAGCTCCATCTCGATCACGCCCGGCGAGCGCAGCCCCTTGACGAGCGCGACGGCGACCGGGAAGAAGCACAGGTACATCGAGATCACGGCCTTCGGGAGCACGCCGCTCATCCCCATGCTGCCGAGGATCACGATGACGATCGGCGCGATCGCGAGCACCGGCACGGTCTGCGACGCGATGATCCACGGGAACAGGCTGCGATCGAGCGTGCGCGAGTGGACGATCGCCACCGCCAGCGCCGCGCCGAGCAGCGTGCCCATCACGAAGCCGAGCAGCGTCGCCGAGCTGGTGACGGCGGCGTGATAGAGCAGGTTGCGCGGCGAATCGAGCGGCCAGCCGAAGATCGAATCGACGAGGTCGAGCGCGATCTGGTGCGGCGCGGGCAACACCGGGCGGTCCATCGACAGGGTCAGGCGCATCAGGTCGAGCGCGCCCCAGCCCGGTTGCGCCGAGAGCGTGCGCTCGATCACCTGCGCCGCGTTCAGCCAGACGGCCAGCGCATACCAGAGCACGAGCACGATGCCCAGCACCGCGAGCACCGGCCCGACACGGAACCAGAACGCGCCGAGATGGCCGCCGCGCTTGGCAAGCGCGTCAGTGGCCGCCATGCCCGCCCTGCAGCGACATGCGCACGCGGTGCGAAATCTCGGCGAACTCCGGCGTGTCGCGAATCTCCAGCGTGCGGTCGGCCGGCAGGCCGGACTCGATCACGTCGACGATGCGCCCCGGGCGCGGCGACATCACGACGATGCGCGACGACAGAAACACCGCCTCGGGAATCGAGTGCGTGACGAACACGACGGTGCGCTTCTCCCGTTCCCACAACCGCAGCAGCTGCTCGTTCAGGCGGTCACGCGTGATCTCGTCGAGCGCGCCGAAGGGCTCGTCCATCATCAGCAGCCGCGGCTCGAAGCCGAGCGCGCGCGCGATCGAGACGCGCTGCTGCATGCCGCCGGAGAGCTGCCACGGGTACTTGGCCTCGAAGCCCTTGAGCCCAACGCGCTCGAGGTGCTCGAGCGCGACGGCGCGGGCCTTGGCCTTGTCCAGGCCGTGGATCTCGAGCGGCAGGCAGACGTTCGCGAGCACGCTGCGCCACGGGAACAGCGCCGGCGCCTGGAACACGTAGCCGTAGGCGCGCGCGAGCCGCGCATCGCGCGTCGATAGCCCGTTGACGCGCACGATGCCGGAGCTGACCTGCTCGAGATCGGCGATCACGCGCAGCAGCGTCGTCTTGCCGCAGCCCGACGGGCCGATCAGCGAGATGAACTCGCCGTCGTCGATGCTCAGGCTGACGTTGTCGAGCGCGGTGACGGTGTGTTCTTTCGCGGGGTAGACGACCGAGACGCCCTGGACTTCGACGGTGGACGACGACGCGGTGGATGCGGGGAGAGCGGACAAAGGGCGGGCTCGCGTGATGACGGTTCTGCGGGTGGCGGGTCAGGCCACACGCGCCGGGTTGTTCGGGTGCGTGGTCCAGTTGGCGTATTCGCCACTCACCCATTGTCCGGTACGCGGGTCGGTCTGGCCGGGCTGCAGCGCATGCATCGTGATGCACTCGGGGACGGGGCAGACCGAGACGCACAGGTTGCAGCCGACGCATTCGTCGTCCATCACCTCGAAGTGGCGCTTGCCGTCTTTCGTCGCGGTGATCGCCTGGTGCGAGGTGTCTTCGCAGACGACGTGGCAGCGGCCGCACTGGATGCACAGATCCTGGTCGATGCTCGCCTTCTCGACGTGGTTCAGGTTCAGCTGGTTCCAGTCGACGATCGACGGCACGGCGCGGCCGCGGAATGCGTCGATGTTGTGGAAGCCCTTGCGGTCCATGTACTGCGAGAGGCCGTCGCACATGTCCTGCACGATCCTGAAGCCGTAGGTCATCGCGGCGGTGCAGACCTGCACGTTGCCGCAGCCCAGCGCGATGAACTCGGCCGCGTCTTTCCAGTTCGTGATGCCGCCGATGCCCGAGATCGGCAGGTAGGCCATCTCGGGCGTGCGCGCGATCTCGGCGACCATGTTCTGCGCGATCGGCTTGACGGCCGGGCCGCAGTAGCCGCCGTGCGAGCCGGTGCCGCCGGTGTTCGGGTAGATCAGCAGCGAATCGAGGTCGACGCCCATCACCGAGTTGATCGTGTTGATCAGCGAGACCGCATCGGCGCCGCCGCGGTGCGCGGCGAGCGCCGGCGGCTTGATGTCGGCGATGTTGGGCGTCAGCTTCACGATCACCGGCAGCCGCGTGTACTGCTTGCACCAGCGCGTGACCATCTCGATGTACTCGGGCACCTGGCCGACCGCCGAGCCCATGCCGCGTTCGCTCATGCCGTGCGGGCAGCCGAAGTTCAGCTCGATGCCGTCGCAGCCGGTGTCTTCGACGCGCGGCAGGATCGCGCGCCAGGCATTCTCTTCGCAGGGCACCATGATCGAGACGACGACCGCGCGGTCGGGCCAGTTGCGCTTCACGCGGGCGATCTCGTCGAGGTTCACCTCGAGCGGCCGGTCGGTGATCAGTTCGATGTTGTTGAAGCCGATCAGCCGGCGGTCCTGCGAATACAGCGCCGCGTAGCGCGGGCCGTTGACATTGACGACCGGCGGCCCGGCCTCGCCCAGCGTCTTCCAGACCACGCCGCCCCAGCCGGCTTCGAAGGCGCGGACGACGTTGTACTCCTTGTCGGTCGGCGGCGCCGAGGCGAGCCAGAACGGGTTCGGGCTGCGGATGCCCGCGAAGGTGGTGGCGAGGTTGGCCATGATGTTGGGGTTCCGGGTTTCAGGCGGCGACGCTCTTGCGCACGCGGGTGAAGGGTGCGTCGTCGCGCAGCATCCCGAGCGCGCGGTCGATCGAGTGCGCGGCGATCTTGCCGTGCTCGACCGCTTCGACGGTCAGGTCCTGCCCGCCGTGGGTGCAGTCGCCGCCGGCCCAGACATTCCAGAGCGACGTGCGGCCTTCGTTGTCGACGGCGATGCGGCCGCCGCGCAGCGCGAGCGTCGCGAGCTGCGGGTCGGCGAGCACCAGCGTCTGGCCGATCGCCTTCAGCACGGTGTCGGCCTCGACGCGCCAGTGCTTGCCGGTCGCCTCGAGCTTGCCGCCGACCTCGCGCACCTCGGCGAAGCTGATGCCCTCGAGCTGGCCGCCGCTCACGTCGAGCGCCTTCGGCACGCTCCATTCGCGGATCGTCACGCCGTTCAGCCGGGCCCAGTCCTGCTCATACTTCGAGGCCGGCATGCGCTGCTGGTCGCGGCGGTAGACGATCGTGACCTCCTGCGCGCCGAGCTTCTTCGATTGCACCGCGGCGTCGACCGCGGTCATGCCGCCGCCGATCACGACGACGCGCCGGCCGACCGGCAGCGCCGCGTAGTCGCTCGCCTGGCGCAGCCCGGCGATGAACTCGACCGCGTTGCCCACCCCGGGGCCTGCTTCGCCGGCGAGGCCGAGCGCGTTGACGCCGGCCAGGCCCAGGCCGAGGAACACCGCGTCGTACTGCGTGCTCAGCTCGGCGAGCAGCACCTGCTCGCCGATCGCCTGCCCGCAGCGCAGCGCGATGCCGCCGATCGACAGCAGCCAGTCGATCTCTCGCTGTGCGAAGTTGCCGGCGGTCTTGTAGGTCGCCAGGCCGTACTCGTTCAGGCCGCCGGGCTTGGGCCTGGCCTCGAACACGGTCACGTCATGACCGAGCATCGCGAGGCGGTGCGCACAGGCCAGGCCGGCCGGGCCGGCGCCGACGACCGCGATGCGCTTGGCCGTAGGCAGCCCGCGCGTGAACAGCGGCGCGCCGGTCGACGACGACGCGAAGTAGTCGTCGGTCGCGTGGCGCTGCAGCATGCCGATCTCGACCGGCTTGTCCTCGTTCGTGTTGCGCACGCAGGCCTGTTCGCACAGCACCTCGGTCGGGCAGACGCGCGCGCACATGCCGCCGAACACGTTCGCCTCGAGGATCGCCTTGGCCGCGCCGCGCAGGTTGTCTTCGCCGATGCGGCGGATGAACGACGGGATGTCGATGCCGGTCGGGCAGGCGTTCACGCACGGCGCATCGAAGCAGTAGTAGCAGCGCTCGGCTTCGATCAGCGCCTGCACCGAGCTCAGGGGAGGGTGGGCATCGCTGAAGTTGTCGGTGTACTGGCACGCGGACAGGCGGCCGGCCTTGACGTCGGGTTGGGGCATCGAGAGGGTCCTTGCGGGATCAGGCGGGGCGGACGACCGACTGCGGCGCGTGCAGCGCCGCCTGGCGCTTCAGCGCATCGAACACCGGCGCGAAGGCCGGGCGCTTCACGTAGCGGCCGGCACCGCGCTCGGTGCGCAGGTCGCCGTCGATCCAGACGATCTTGCCGCGCGACAGCGTGACCTTCGCAAGGCCGGTGACCTGGCGGCCCTCGAACACGTTGTAGCCGACCTTGCTGATGCTGCCGGCGGTCGTGATCGTCTTGGTCGCGGCCGGGTCCCAGACGACGAGGTCGGCATCGCTGCCGACCGCGATCGCGCCCTTGCGCGGGTACAGGTTGAAGATCTGCGCGGCGTTCGTCGACGTGACGCGCACGAACTCGTTCGGCGTCAGGCGGCCGGTGTTGACGCCGGCCTCCCACAGCACCGACAGGCGGTCTTCGACGCCCGCGCAGCCGTTCGGGATCTTCGCGAAGTTGTCGCGGCCCGCGCCCTTCTGTTCGTTGCAGAACGCGCAGTGATCGGTCGCGGTCGTGTGCAGGTGCCCGGCGGCCAGCGCGCCCCAGAGCGCGTCCTGGTGGTGCTTGGCGCGGAACGGCGGGCTCATCACGTGGGCCGCGGCGATGTTCCAGTCGGGGTTGCGGTAGACCGACTCGTCGATCGTCAGGTGCCCGGCGAGCGCCTCGCCGTAGACGCGCTGGCCGTGGCTGCGCGCGCGGATGATCGCGTTGACCGAATCTTCGCTCGAGACGTGCACGATGTAGAGCGGCGTGCCCAGCACCTCGGCGATGCGGATCGCGCGTTCGGCGGCCTCGGCCTCGACCGCCGGTGGGCGCGACAGCGGGTGCCCCTCGGGCCCGGTGATGCCCTGCTCGACCAGGCGCTTCTGCATCTGGAACACGAGCTCGCCGTTCTCGGCGTGCACGGTCGGCAGCGCGCCGAGCTCGAGCGCGCGCGTGAAGCTGTTCACCAGCACCTCGTCGTCGGCCATGATCGCGTTCTTGTAGGCCATGAAGTGCTTGAAGCTGTTCACGCCGTGCTCGCGCACCAGCGTGCCCATGTCGTCGTGCACGCTCTGATCCCACCACGTGACCGCGACGTGGAAGCTGTAGTCGGCCGCCGACTTCTCGGCCCAGCCGTTCCAGTTCTTCCACGCGTCCATCAGGCGCTGCTTCGGATCCGGGATCACGAAGTCGATGATCATCGTCGTGCCGCCCGAGACGCCCGCCGAGGTGCCGGTGTAGAAGTCGTCCTTCGTGACCGTGCCCATGAAGGGCAGCTCCATGTGCGTGTGCGGGTCGATGCCGCCGGGCATCACGAAGGCGCCGCCGGCGTCGACGATCGTGCAGCCGGCCGGCGCCTGGATATCGGGTCCGACCGCTTTGATCCGGCCGCCCTCGGTCAGCACATCGGCCTTGATGCTGCCCTCGGCATTGATGACGGTGCCGCCCCTGATCAGAACGCTCATGTCGAATGACTCCACAGAAGATTGACAGGAAGTAGCCCGCGCACTACGCCAAGGCCTCGGTCGCGTTCGACCTGAACACCTCCGGCAGCTCGTTCGCCTTCGCGAGCATCGCCTGGAACAGCACGTTGCCGCCGGCCTCGATCCATTCGGGTTTCGCGTCCTCGATCTCGTTGTGGCTGATGCCGCCGATGCAGGGCACGAAGACCATCGCGGTCGGCGTCACCGTGGACATGTAGCAGGCGTCGTGGCCGGCGCCCGAGACGATGTCGCGCGTGCTGTAGCCCAGGCGCTGCGCACCGGCGCGGACCATCTCGACGCAGCTCTCGTCGAAGTGCACGCAGTCGTACTGGAAGATCTGCTTCAGGTCGTGCTCGAGCTTGCCCGCCGCGGCGATCTTCGCGACGCCGGCCTTCAGCTCGGCGTCCATCTTCAGCAGCTCGTCGTTGTCGGGGCAGCGGAAGTCGACCGTCAGGAACACCTTGCCCGGGATCACGTTGCGCGAGTTCGGGAAGACGTTGAGCATCCCGACCGTCGACACCGCGAGCGGCGCATGCGCGAGGCCGATCTCGTTGACGAGCTGGATCACCTTCGCGGCGCCGAGCAGCGCGTCCTTGCGCACCGGCATCGGCGTCGGACCCGCGTGCGAGTCCTGCCCTGTCAGCACCAGCTCGTACCAGCGCTGGCCCTGTGCATCGGTGACGACGCCGATCGTCTGGCCCTCGTGTTCGAGGATCGGCCCCTGCTCGATGTGCGTCTCGAAGAACGCATGCACCGGGCGGTTGCCCATGGGCTCGCTGCCGAGATAGCCGATGCGCGCGAGCTCCTCGCCGATCGTCTTGCCCTGCTGATCGGTGCGCGAGTGGCCGTACTCGAGCGAGAACACGCCCGCGTAGACGCCCGAGCCGACCATCGCCGGCGCAAAGCGCGAGCCTTCCTCGTTGGTCCAGACCGAGGCCTCGACCGGTCGCTCGGTCTCGATGCCGTGGTCGTTCAGCGTGCGGATCACCTCGAGCCCGGCGAGCACGCCGTAGACGCCGTCGAAGCGGCCGCCGGTCGGCTGGCTGTCGAGGTGGCTGCCGGTGCCCACCGGTGCGAGGCTGTTGTTGCGGCCCGGGCGGCGCGCGAAGAGGTTGCCCATCTGGTCGATCTTGACCGTGCAGCCGGCCTCCTTGCACCACTGGACGAACAGGTCGCGGCCCTGCTTGTCGAGGTCGGTCAGCGTCAGGCGGCAGACGCCGCCCTTGGGCGTCGCACCGATCTTGGCCATCTCCATCAGGCTGGCCCACAAACGGTCGCCGTTGATCTTGATCTCAGCCATGGCGTGCTCCTGTAGGGTTCGACGAGTTCCGTGTTTATGCACCGATAAGCGGCGCGCGTCCATCGTCGCCGAGCATGCAACCTGCGTGCCAGTTTGACCATATGGACAAACACCGATCCATGATGGGAGACTTGCCCTCAAACCGCCCGTCCGAGAGGCCCCCGAGTGACCAAGAAAGCCGGCGCTGCGCCGCCCCAGAACAAGCGCGACGCGGTGCTGCAGGCGGCACTGGGCCTGTTCTCGCGCTTCGGCCTGCACGGCACCAGCGTCGACCAGGTTGCGGCGCGCGCCGGCGTGTCGAAAAGCAACCTGCTGTACTACTTCGCGACCAAGGAGGAGCTGTACATCTGCGTGTTGCGTGATCTGCTCGAGGTCTGGCTCGCGCCGCTGCGAGAGTTCAGCGCCGAGCAGGACCCGCAGCAGGCGATCGCCGACTACATCCGCCGCAAGCTCGTCGTCTCGCGCGACAGCCCGGACGCCTCGCGCCTGTTCTGCCTCGAGATGATCCAGGGCGCGCCGTTGCTGCGCGACGAGCTGGACCGCGAGCTGCGCGGCATCGTCGAGCGCAAGTCGGCCGTGATCCGCGACTGGATCGCCGCGGGCCGGCTCGCGCAGGTCGACCCCGAGCACCTGATCTTCATGATCTGGGCCACGACCCAGCACTACGCCGACTTCGCGGTGCAGGTGCAGGCGCTGACCGGCAAGACGCTGGCCGATCCGGCGTTCTTCGAGCAGACGGTCGCGAACGTGCAGGCGGTGGTGTTGAGGGGGGTCGGGGTCAGGTAGACGGCCGGTCAGCGCGCCAGCAGTTCCACGTAGGCCCGGTAGCTGAAGCTCCGGTTCTTCTTCTGCCCGGTCAGTTCGGTCACGATGCCTGTCTCTTCCAGCAGCTTCACGGCCGCCGTGGCGGTGGGAAAGGTGGTCTCCAGCTTCTGGCGCACCTGTTCGATGGTGAAGCGCGGCATCACGGGCAGCAGCTCGAACAGCCGCAGCGCCACCGCGCCGACACGCGGCGCCGCCAGCAGGCGGCGGCGATCGGCTGCCACCAGGCTGGCGATGGCCACGATGGCGCGCTCGGCCTCGGTGGCCGCGGCTTCGACGGCCTCGAGGAAGAAGGCAACCCAGGCCTCCCAGTCACCATCGGTGCGCACCGCCGAGAGCAGCCGGTAGTACTCGCGCTGGTGCCGCTTGAGGTATCCGCTGAGGTACATCAGGGGTTCGGGCAGCAGGCCCCATTGCTCCAGCAGGGCGGCGATCAGCAGGCGGCCGATGCGGCCGTTGCCGTCCAGGAACGGGTGGATGGTCTCGAACTGCGCGTGCACCAGTGCCACCCGCACCAACGCGGGAAGCTTGGGCGCGGTCTGGTGGATGTAGTGCTCCAGATCGCCGAGCAGCGCCGGCACACGCTCGGGCGGCGGCGGCACGAACACCGCCTTGCCGGGCCGCGTACCGCCGATCCAGTTCTGCGAGCGGCGCAGCTCGCCGGGCTGCTTGCCCGCGCCGCGGGCGCCGGCCAGCAACAGGCGGTGGGCGTCGCAGAGCAGGCGCACCGAAAGCGGCAGGCCGCGCGGTTTGTGCAGGTTCTCGCGCACCAGACGAAAGGCGCGCAGGTAGTTGCTGACCTCCTCCACGTCGTCGGTGTTCGCCACTGTCAGGCCGGCCTCGTCGTCGAACAGATCCGTCAGCGTGGCCTGCGTGCCTTCGATCTGCGAAGTGAGCAGTGCCTCCTTGCGGATGGCGCTGTACAGCAGCCACTCCACCGAAGGCACCAGGCCCGACACGCCCGACAACCGCGCCAGCGCCAGCTCGGCGGCGCGCGCGCCGGCCTCGCAGGATTCGGGGGTCAGCACCGGGCGGGCCGGCGGCAGGGAACGCGGCACGAAGGCGCGCACCGCCTCACCGAGCGTGGTGGTGGTGACGTAGGTGCCGGTGGAGCGCATCGTATGAAAGTGATCTTGGATGGTCGACCGGCATACTAAAGCATTCTTTAATTTGTGGCGAGGCTTTGAAAGGACGCTTGCAAATCTGACGGCCTTCGCATGGCTGGAGCGAGCGACTGAGAGAACTCGCCGCGCGATCGCCGGTCACGCTCCCGATGCGCCCGACGTCCCGTCGCTGAAGAGCTCGAAAAGCACCCCCCGCAGCCAGCGGTTGGCCGGCGCGCGGTGGTACTTCGCGTGCCAGAAGACATTGATCGCGATATCCGGCAGCTTTGCCGGATGCGGAACCTTCGCGAGACCGAAGGGGCCGAGCAGCCGATCCGCGAGACGTTCGGGCACGGTCGCGATCAGGTCCGAACCCTGAAGGATGTGGCCGACGCTCACGTAGTGGGGCACGGTCAGGCGAACCGTGCGCTCGACGCCGCTGCGCTGGAGCAACTCGTCCACCTTGCCGTGCCCGGTGCCCGCCGAGACGACCACCAGGTGCTCGGCGGCCGAGAACTCCGCGCGCGAGATCTTTCGCTTGTCGAGCCGGTGACCGCGCCGCATCAGACACACATAGCTTTGCATGAAGAGGCGGCGCTGGAAGAACCCGGCCTTGAGCTGCGGCAGCAGGCCCATCGCGATGTCGACCTTGCCGGCCTCCAGCTCATCGCGCAGGTTGACCATCGTGTTGCGTACGGTGCTGAGGGTCACGCCGGGTGCATCGCGCCGCAGCCGATCGACGAGGGCCGGCAGGAAGTAGATCTCGCCGATGTCAGTCATGCCGATCGTGAACGAGCGATTCGCACTCGACGGCTCGAAGCTGGTGCGCTGATTGACGCCGCTGTGGATCATTGCCAGCGCGTAGCTCACCGATTCGGCGAGCTGGTCCGCGTAGGGCGTGGGCTCCATGCCCTTCGGCGTGCGCAGGAACAATTCGTCGCCCAGCAGCTTGCGCAGCTTGGCGAGCGAGTTGCTCACCGCAGGCTGCGAAACACCGAGGTTGTCAGCCACCTTCGACACGCGCCGCTCGATCAGCAGCTGGTTGAAGACGACGAGCAGGTTCAGATCGAGTTCGTGCAGTTCCATCGCTCGTCCCGGATTCCTATGCGTATCACTTTGAGTGATACGACTTATATCTGAAATCCCATTGGCTGATCGGGCGCCGACACCGAACATTGCCGACATGGAAGTGCTGATCCAACCGTTGCAGAAGGTCATCGAGGTCGAGCCCGGCGCGAACCTGCTCGATGCGCTGCGCAACGCGCAGGTGCCGATGTCGTACAGCTGCATGGCGGGGCGATGCGGCACCTGCCGGTGTCGGGTGGTCGCAGGCGATGTGCTCGACTCGGGCGGCGCGCAGCAGAACCCGCTCGATGGCCACGACTCCTACGTGCTCGCCTGCCAGACCTTCCTGACCGAGCCGTGCACGATCGAGATCCCCGAGCCGGACGAGATCGTCGTGCACCCGGCGCGCATCATCAAGGCGACCGTGCAGGCGGTCGAGACCTTGACGCACGACATCAAGCGGGTCGTGCTGAAGCCGGCCAAGCCGCTCGAGTTCTCGCCGGGCCAGTACGCGCAACTTCAGTTCACGCCCGAGCACATCCGGCCGTACTCGATGGCGGGCGTGGCGGCAGATGCGACCCTGGAGTTCCATGTCCGCGTCGTGCCCGGCGGGCGCGTGTCGGGCTATGTTGCCAACGAGCTGAAGCCCGGTGACGCCGTCCGCGTCAGCGGGCCGCTGGGCAGTGCGTATCTGCGCCGCAGGCACGAAGGTCCGGTGCTGTGCGTCGCGGGCGGCACCGGGCTGGCACCGATCCTGTCGATCCTGCGCGGCGCCGTCGCGCAGGGCATGCCGAACCCGGTCCACCTGTATTTCGGCGTGCGCTCGCCGCGCGATGTGTATGGCCTCGAGTGGCTGGCCGAGCTCGAGCGCAGACACCCGGCGTTCAAGCTGCACGTCGTCGTCACGTCCGGCGGCGATCCGCGCGGGCAGCGCTGTGGCCTGGTCACCGAGGTGATCGAACACGACCTGGGCGATCTCGACGGCTGGCGCGCCTACCTGTGCGGCTCGCCGCCGATGGTCGAAGCCGCCACCGTGCTCGCACGCCAGAAGGGCATCGCCCCGGCGCGCATCTATGCCGACGCCTTCTACACCCAACCGACCTGATGGAGCGCTCCATGCCCACCGCCAAGCTTGCCCCCGACGCGCTGCATGAGCCCGCCCGGCCGCCCGAAGGGCTCATACCGGAGCGCGCAGCGCGAAGGTACACCAGTGAACGCGCCGCCTACTACGAGCGCATCGGCGCGAACCACATGACGCCGCTGTGGGAGGTGCTGCACGCACTCGTCCCGACCCAGCCGCAGTCGCCCGTGCAAGCGGCGATCTGGCGCTACGCCGAACTGCGCGGGCAGGTGCTCGAGGCCGGCCGCCTGATCAGTGCCGAGGAGGCCGAGCGCCGCGTGCTGATCCTCGAGAACCCCGGCCTGCGGGGCCAGTCGTGCATCACGCAGTCGCTGTATGCCGGGCTGCAATTGATCCTGCCCGGCGAGGTGGCACCCGCCCACCGCCACACGCAGTCGGCGCTGCGGCTGGTGCTCGACGGCGAAGGCGCGTACACGGCGGTCGACGGTGAGCGCACGACGATGCGCCGAGGCGACTTCATCATCACGCCGGCCTGGACCTGGCACGACCATGGCAACCTCGGGGACGAGCCGGTCGTGTGGCTCGACGGGCTCGACATCCCGATCGTGCGCTTCCTCGACGCCGGCTTTTCCGAGAAGAGCGGGCAGTCGTCGCAGCAGCCGCTGCGGCCCGAAGGCGACGCGCTCGCGCGCTACGGCGCGAACATGGTGCCGATCGACTACGCGCCGAAGCCGGCCGACCCGACGCGGGTGTTCGTCTACCCGTTCGAGCGCACCCGCGCCTCGCTGCGGGCGATCGCACACGGCACGCCGGACGCTCACCACGGCTTCAAGCTGCGCTACGTGAATCCCGCCACCGGTGCGTCGCCGATGCCGACGATCGGCGCGTTCGCACAGTGGCTGCCGGCCGGCTTCGAGACGAAGCCGCTGCGTTCGACCGACGGCACGGTGGTCGTGTGCCTCGAAGGCGGCGGCGAGGCGAAGGTCGGCGAAGCGACCTGGCGCGTCCAGGAGAACGACGTCTTCGTCGTGCCGTCGTGGCAAACGCTGCAGTTGCGCGCCGACCGCGACGCCTTGTTCTTCAGCTTCTCCGACCGCCCCGTGCAGCAGGCGCTCGGCCTGTGGCGCGAGCAGCGCCTTTGATGGCCATGCGCGAGCAGCGCCTTTGATGGCCATGCGCGAGCAGCGCCTTTGATCACTCATCCCCCAGGACCACCCCCATGAAACTTGCCATCGCGGCCCCGCCGCTTCACACCCTCGGCGTCGCCGGACGGGATGAACAGTTCCCGGTCAACCGCGTCTTCTGCGTCGGCCGCAACTACGCCGCCCACGCCCGCGAGATGGGCAAGGACCCGGACCGCGAGCCGCCGTTCTTCTTCATGAAGCCGGCCAACGCCGTCGTGAATGCGACCAACCCGACCAGCGTGCCCTACCCGCCGAAGACGAAGAACTACCACCACGAGATCGAGCTCGTCGTCGCGCTCGGCACCGGCGGCCGCGACATCGCGATCGCCGACGCACTGAAGCACGTTTACGGCTACGCGGTCGGGCTGGACATGACCCGGCGCGACCTGCAGCTCGAAGCGCGCGACAAGGGCCGGCCGTGGGAGTTCGGCAAGTCCTTTGCGCTGTCCGCGCCGGTCGGGCCGCTGCACCGCGCCGATGACATCGGCCACCCATCGGCTGCGGCGATCACACTGACCGTCAATGGCCAGCCACGCCAGTCGTCCGACATCGCCAAGCTGATCTGGTCGGTGTCCGAGTGCATCGCCTACCTGTCCGAGTACGAGACGCTGGAACCCGGCGACATCATCATGACCGGGACCCCCGAGGGCGTGAACGCGGTCGTGGCGGGCGACGTCATGCGCGGCGCGATCGCAGGCCTGGGCGAGATCGAGGTCAGCGTCGAGGGCTGATGCGGTCGTTCCCATCCACAAGCAGGAGACCAGCATGAGCGACACGTCGACCGTGTTTCCGACCGAAGCGCACTGGGAAAGCGAAGGAACCTCGCGCATCCCGTTCCTGACCTACACCAGCGACGAGCTCTACAAGCGCGAGCTCGAGCGCTTCTTCTACAAGAACCACTGGTGCTACGTCGGGCTCGAAGCCGAGGTACCGATGCCGGGCGACTTCAAGCGCACCGTGGTCGGCGAACGCTCGGTCATCATGACCCGCGACGCCGAGGGCGGCATCAGCGTCGTCGAGAACGTCTGCGCGCACCGCGGCATGCGCTTCTGCCGCGAGCGCCACGGCAATCGCAAGGAGTTCGTCTGCCCCTACCACCAGTGGAGCTACACGCTCAAGGGCGACCTGCAGGGCGTGCCGTTCCGGCGCGGCGTGAAGCAGGACGGGCAGGTGCACGGTGGCATGCCGGCCGACTTCAAGACCAGCGAGCACGGCTTGACCAAGCTGAAGGTCGCCACGCGCGGCGGCGTCGTCTTCGCCTCGTTCGACCCCGATGTCGAACCGCTCGAGGACTTCCTCGGGCCAACGATCCTCGGCTACTTCGATCGCCTGTTCAATGGGCGCAAGCTGACGATCCTCGGCTACAACCGCCAGCGCATTCCGGGCAACTGGAAGCTGATGCAGGAGAACATCAAGGATCCGTATCACCCGGGGCTGCTGCACACCTGGTTCGTGACCTTCGGCCTCTGGCGCGCCGACAACAAGTCGCAGCTGCGCATGGACGAGAAGCACCGCCACGCGGCGATGATCTCGACGCGCGGCACGGCCGGCAAGTCCGACCAGGTCACGCAGGTGTCGAGCTTCAAGGAAAGCATGCAGCTCAACGACCCGAGCTTCCTCGACATCGTGCCCGAGCCCTGGTGGGGCGGCCCGACTGCGGTGATGACGACGATCTTCCCGAGCGTGATCCTGCAGCAGCAGGTCAACAGCGTCTCGACACGCCACATCCAGCCGAACGGGCACGGCAGCTTCGACTTCGTCTGGACGCACTTCGGCTTCGACGACGACACCGAAGAGATGACGCAGCGGCGCCTCCGCCAGGCCAACCTGTTCGGCCCGGCGGGCTTCGTCTCGGCCGACGACGGCGAGGTGATCGAGTTCTCGCAGCAGGCCTTCGAGTCCAAGCCCTTCCACCGCACGCTGGCCGAACTCGGCGGGCGTGAGGTCGAAGACACCGAGCACATGGTCACCGAGACGCTGATCCGCGGCATGTACCGCTACTGGCGCGATGTGATGGAGGCCTGAGCGTGAGCACGAACCTGAACTTCGAGGACTGGCTGGCACTGACGCAGCTCTACGCCGACTACGCCAGCGCGGTCGACTCCGGCGACTGGGATCTCTGGCCCGAGTTCTTCACCGAGCAGTGCGTGTACCGGCTCCAGCCGCGCGAGAACCACGAGCGCGGCTTCCCGCTCGCGACGCTGTCGTTCACCAGCAAGGGCATGCTGAAGGACAGGATCTACGGCATCAAGGAAACGCTGTTCCACGATCCCTACTACCAGCGGCACATCGTCGGCACGCCGGTCGTGCGCAGCGCAGAGGGTGCCAGTTTCCGGTGCGAGGCGAACTACGCGGTGTTCCGCACCAAGCTGTCGGACGCGTCGACGGTCTTCAACGTCGGCCGCTACCTCGACACGGTGGTGCGCACGCCCGCGGGGCTCAAGTTCGCGTCGCGCGAGTGCATCTACGACAGCGAAATGATCCCCAACTCGATCATCTACCCGATCTGAGGCCATCGATGAGCATCACCACCAACTGGGTCGACGCACTGTCGGCCGACGAACTCCCCACCGACGACGTCATCGGCGTCGTCGTCGCGGGCCGCGACATCGCGCTCTACACCGTCGGCGACGCGGTCTACGCGACCGACAACACCTGCACGCACGGCCAGGCGCGCCTGTGCGACGGCTTCCTCGATGGCCACGAGATCGAATGCCCTTTGCACCAGGGCAAGTTCGACGTGCGCAACGGCATGCCGAGTTGCGCGCCGGTGACCGACGCGCTTCGCAGCTACCCCGTCAAGGTCGACGGGCAGCGCGTGTACCTGCAGATCGACTGAGCTTCGCGGATCCGCTTCCATCGGTGCCGTGCCCGACGGCATCCGGAGGAGGGCTTCGCCCACATTTTTCCAGGAGACAACGATGAACAGAAACACCCTTCGCGCCACGGCGCTCGCCGCCATGCTGGCAACATCGGCTTTCGCCGCGCCGGCGGCGACGATCGGCTTGATGGCACCGCTGTCCGGACCCCAGGCGCTCGTCGGCCAGGACCAGGTCGACGGTTTCATGCTCGCCGTCGAGCAACTCGGCGGCAAGCTCGGTGGCCAGGCCGCCAGCATCCTGAAAGAGGACGACCAGCTCAAGCCCGAGGTCGGGCAGCAGATCGTGCGCAAGCTGATCGACAAGGACAAGGTAGACGCCATCGTCGGCCTGTCGTTCTCGAACGTGCTGATGGGCAGCCTGCCGCGGCTCGCCGAGTCGGGCGTGGTGGCGATCGCGACCAACGCCGGCCCGTCGCCGATCGCCGGCGCCCAGTGCAAGGCCAACATCTTCTCGGTGGCCTGGCAGAACGACGGTGCCGCCGAGGCGATGGGCAAGTTTGCGCAGGACCGCGGCATCAAGCGCGTCTACCTGATGGCGCCGAACTACCAGGCCGGCAAGGACATGCTGGCCGGCTTCAAGCGCTACTACAAGGGCGAGGTCGTCGACGAGGTCTACACCCAGGTCAACCAGCCCGACTACTCGGCCGAGATCGCGCAGCTCCAGTCTGCCAAGCCCGATGCGCTGTTCGTCTTCTACCCGGGCGGCATGGGCATCAACTTCGTCAAGCAGATGAGCCAGGCGGGCCTGAGCGGCAAGCTGCCGCTGTACTCGGTGTTCACCGTCGACGGCACCACGCTGCCTTCGCTGGGCGACACGGCCGCCGGGGCGATCGGCGCGGCGATGTACGACGCTTCGCTCGACACCCCGGAGAACCGCAAGTTCGTCACGGCCTTCGAGGCGAAGTACAAGCGCACGCCGAGCCTGTATGCGGCCGCGGGCTTCGATGCGGCCAACGTGCTCGACCTCGGCTTGCGCAAGGCGGCCGGCGACCCGAAGAAGCTCGCGGCCGGCGTGAAGGCGGCAGGCGGCGAATTCAAGTCGGTGCGCGGCCCGTTCCAGTTCGGCAAGAACAACATGCCGGTGCAGAACTACTACGCCTTCGAGACCGTGCGCGCGGGCGGGAAGGTCGCGACCAGGCCGATCGGCACACCGCTGCCCGCACACGCCGACTCGTACGCGGCGCTGTGCAAGCTGCCTTGAGGACCCGGCCATGAGCGCCGCTCTGCTGCTCGTTCAGCTGCTCAACGGCTTGCAGTACGGCGTGCTGCTGTTCCTGCTGGCTGCCGGGCTGACGCTGGTGTTCGGGATCATGAGCTTCGTGAACCTGGCGCACGGCTCGCTGTACATGGTCGGTGCCTACGCCGCGGCACTCACCTACGCAGCGGTCGGCTCGTTCGCGCTCGCGGTGCTCGCGGCGATGGGCACGGCGCTGGTCGTGGGCTGGTTGCTCGAGGTCAGCATCGTCTCGCGCCTGTACCGGCGCGACCACCTCGACCATGTGCTCGCGACCTTCGGCCTCGTGATGTTCTTCAACGAGGGGGTCCGGCTCGTCTGGGGTCCGCAGCCGCTCTTCGTGCAGGTGCCCGAGGTGCTCGCCGGCACGGTGCAGTTGTTCGGCTTCAACTACCCGTCGTACCGCTTCGCGATCATCGCGGTGGGCCTGCTCGTCGCCGTCGGCTCGTACGGGCTGATCCACAAGACACGCGTCGGCATGCTGATCCGCGCCGGCGCGCAGAACCCGCAGCTCGTCGGCGCGCTGGGCGTCAACATCGGTCTGCTGAACGCGATGCTGTTCGGCGTCGGCGCGATGCTGGCCGGCCTGGCCGGCGCGATGGCCGGGCCGCTGTTGTCGGTCCAGTCCGGCATGGGCGAGCCGGTGCTGATCACGACCCTGGTCGTGATCGTGATCGGCGGGATCGGCTCGGTGAACGGCGCGCTGTATGCGGCACTGATCGTCGGCGTCGTCGACACCCTCGGCCGCGTGCTGTTGCCGCTGGTGCTGCGGCAGGTGGCCGAGCGCTCGGTCGCGGATGCCGCCGGCCCGGCGCTGGCCTCGATGCTCGTCTACCTGCTGATGGCCGTGGTGCTCGCGCTGCGTCCGCACGGCCTGTTCCCGGCCCGGCGCGGCTGATGAAGGAGTCGATGATGATGAGCTCGCTGACCTCACGCTGGCGCGGTTCCGCGCTGCTCTCGCTGCTGCTGCTCGCCGGCTTCGCCGCGGTGCCGTTCGTGGCGACAGCCATCGGGCAACCGTTCTGGATTTCGTTCTTCGCACGCATCCTGATCTACGCGATCGCCGCCTCGGCGCTGAACCTGGCGCTCGGCCACGGCGGGCTGGTCAGCTTCGGTCACGCGCTGTTCATGGGCCTGGGCAGCTATGCGGTCGCGCTGCCGGCGTTCCACGGCATCGCCAGCGGCTGGGCCCATCTGGCGCTGTGCGTCGGCGCATCAAGCCTCGTCTCGCTCGCGGTCGGCGGGATCAGCCTGCGCACCTCGGGCATGGCGTTCATCATGATCACGCTCGCGTTCGCGCAGATGGGCTACTTCCTGCTCGTCAGCCTCAAGCAGTACGGCGGCGACGACGGCTTGCCGGTGGCAGCCACGAGCCAGTTCGGCAGCTTCGACCTGGGCTCGACGCTGCCGCTCTACGCCACCGCGCTCGTCGTGCTGGCGCTCGTCACGGGGTGGATGGCCAGGCTGCGTGTCGCGCCCTTCGGCATGGCGCTGCGCGGTGCGCGGCAGAACGCGCGCCGCATCAACGCGATCGGGCTGGAGGCGCGGCGCCTGCAACTCGTCGCGTTCGTGATCTCCGGCGCGATCTGCGGGGTGTCGGGCCTGCTGCTCGCGAACCTCAATGCGTTCGCATCACCGAGTTCGCTGGCCTGGACGGTATCGGGCGAGCTGATCGTGATGGTCGTGCTGGGGGGCATCGGCACCGTGGCCGGCCCGGTCATCGGCGCGCTCGTGTTCCTCGGCCTCGAGGAGGTGCTGAAGGGACTGACCGAGCACTGGATGGTGATCTTCGGGCCGTTGATCGTCGTGATGGCGCTCGTCGGCCGGCGCGGCATCGTCGGCCTGGCCGACTTGTGGCCGAAGGCGGGGCCTGCCGCAAACCCCGCGGTCGTCTCCGAAGGAGGTGCCTGATGGCCGCGCTGCAGACCGAAGGGCTGGTCAAACGCTACGGCGCGCTGCTGGTCACGGACCATGTTTCGCTCGACATCCGCAGCGGCGAGCTGCACGCCGTGATCGGGCCGAACGGTGCCGGCAAGACGACGCTGATCAACCAGCTCAGCGGCGAGTTGGCCGCCGACGAGGGCCGCATCGTCTTCGGCGGGCAGGACATCGGCGCGCTGCCGGTGCACCGGCGCGCACGCGCGGGCCTGCTGCGTTCGTACCAGATCACGTCGATCTTCGAGGAGTTCACGGTCGCCGAGAACGCCGTGCTCGCGGCCCTGGCCGCGAAGCGCAACGCGTGGCGCTTCTGGGCGCCGATGCTGGAAGACGTGGCGGCGCGCGGAGCCGCCGAGTCGGCCGTGGCCGCAGCGGGGCTCGCGAAGCATGCCGACGCGCTGGCCGGGGAGCTGGCGTACGGCCAGCGGCGCCAGCTCGAGCTCGCGATGGCGCTGGCGGCACAGCCGAAGTTCCTGCTGCTCGACGAACCGATGGCCGGCATGAGCGTGCAGGAGTCGGCTGCGGTGACGGCGTTGCTGCGCGGCCTGAAGGGGCGCTACACGATCCTGCTGGTCGAGCACGACATGGACGCGGTGTTCGCGCTCGCCGATCGCATCAGCGTGCTCGTCTATGGCCGCGTGATGTTCACCGGCACCCCGGACGAGATCCGCGCGCACCCCGAGGTGCGCGCGGTCTACCTCGGCGAAGAGGCAGCCTGAGCACGGCGAGGCAACACGATGGACCATCCCTATCTTTCGGTGCGCGGCCTGCGGGCCGGCTACGGCCGTGCGCAGGTGCTGTTCGACATCTCCTTCGACGTCCGGCCCGGCGAGGTCGTCACCTTGCTCGGCCGCAACGGCATGGGGCGATCGACGACGATCAAGTGCCTGTTCGGCATGCTCGCCAGCAGCGCCGGCGACATCGAGGTCGGCGGGCTGCGTACGCGCGGTTGGCCTGCGCACCGCATCGCGCGTCAGGGGCTGGCGCTGGTCCCCGAAGGCCGGCAGATCTTCAGCGAGCTGACCGTCCAGGAGAACCTGGTCGCGACGGCGCGCGATGACGGCAAGGGCGCGAGCGGCCGCGCCTGGACGCTGGCCCGCGTCTACGCGTTCTTTCCGCGACTGCGTGAGCGGCGCAGCAACCTCGGCTGGCAGTTGTCGGGTGGCGAGCAGCAGATGCTCGCGATCGGTCGTGCCCTGATGACGAACCCGAAGCTGCTCGTGCTCGACGAGGCGACCGAAGGGCTCGCGCCGGTCATCCGCGACGAGATCTGGCGCACGCTCGCCGAACTCAAGCGCGAGGGCCTCGCACAGATCGTGATCGACAAGAACGTCGGGCGTCTGTTGCACCTGGCCGACCGCCATGTTGTGATCGAGAAGGGGCGCGTCGTGTGGCAGGGCGACTCGGATGCGCTGCGGTCGCAGCCGGAGATCGTCCATCAGTACCTGGGAGTCTGAAATGAACCTTGCCTCATTGAGTCATGAGGATGTGGCTGCTCTCGGCCCATTGCGGCTGTTCGCCCACATGCGACGCTCGGTGCGTCGCGGCAGGCGGCACCCGGTGCGGGCTCATGCTGTGGCGGTCGGTGCTGCGCACCGACTGCACTGCGCTGCTCGGTCCGGGGTCGCGCCGCCGAACTCACTGCGCTCACTTCGTTCGCTGCGTTCAGACAGCCGCGGCGAGTCAGACCACGAAGCACGCGCTGCGCGCGTGCCGACCCCGGCCCTGCGCTGCTCGTCGCCACAGAAATCGCCCGCACCGGGCACCGCCTGCCGCGAAGCCCACCCTCAGCCCTCGTCGGCCCGGCCGCTCTCGCCTTTGCCGCTCCAACGAACGACCGGGACGGGCCGACAGCAGGCACCACTGAAATGAAGCTCTACAGCTTCTTCCGCAGCGGCACGTCGCATCGTCTGCGCATCGCGCTGAACCTCAAAGGCATTGCCTATGAGCAGGCCGCTGTCGACCTGCGGCGCGAGCAGCACCTGACCGACGCGTACAAGGCGATCAACCCGCAGCAGTTGGTGCCGGCACTCGATGTCGACGGGCAGCTGATGACCCAGTCGCCGGCGATCATCGAGTGGCTCGAGGAACGCTACCCCGATCCGCCGTTGCTGCCCTCCGATGCCAACGACCGCGCACACGTCCGCGCGCTTGCCGCGATCGTTGGCTGCGACATCCATCCGGTGAACAACCGGCGCATCCTGGAGGCGCTGCGCCATCGCTTCGGTGCCGACGAGGCGGCCGTGAACGACTGGTGCGGCACCTGGATCGGTGCCGGCTTCGATGCGTTCCAGTCTCTGGTCGAGGCCAGAGGGCGTCCTGGCCCGTTCGCCTGCGGTGAGCGGCCGACGCTGGCCGATGTCTACCTGGTGCCGCAAATCGAGAGCGCGCGGCGCTTCAAGGTCGACATGGCGCGCTGGCCGCGTCTCGTGACCATCGACGAGGCCTGCGGGCAACTCGAGCCCTTCCGAAGCGCCGCACCGGCCGTGCAGCCGGACGCCGGATGATGTGATGGCGACACCGGCCGCGCCGCTGCCCGCGACCACGGACCTGCTTCGCTGGTCCACGGACGCGGTGGAGCCGCGCAACCGGCTCGATTACTGGGTCGGCGCCATCTGCGAATGCTTCCTGGAAATGGAGGCCAGCTCGCCGGCCCCGGGTCGCTTCGGATGCGAGCTGCTCTCTGCACCGCTGCACAGCCTGCGCGTCAACCGTGTTCGCGGCAGCGCGCAGGATGTCTTCCGAACGCGGACCGGCATTTCCCGCAGTCGAGAGAACTTCTACTACCTGCTGTGCAAGGAATCGACGCCGTGCCATGTGGCGCAGCAAGGTGCGCATGCCGACCGCCTGCTCCCCGGCGATCTCGCGTTGATCGACTCGCGGCGGTGCTACGAGCTGCACTTCCCCGAGACCGTCGACATTTTCTCGATCCAGTTGCCGACCGAGTGGCTCGAGACCTGGCTGCCCGACCCGCGGTCGCACCTCGGCCGCCGCATCGATGGCGGGCTGGGCTGGGGCTTCGCATTGAGCGCCTATGTGCGACAGCTGTCGATGCCGATCGGCGCGCTGCCGGCGCACCTCGTCGCCGACCAGTTGGGTTCGTTGCTGACGCTGGCGCTCGATCGCGAGCGCAGCGTACAGCCGACGAATCGGGACTTGGCCGCGCGCATCGACGAGGCGCTGGCCGGCCGCTGCACCGAGCCCGATCTCTGCGCCAGCGGCATCGCGGCGATGCTCGGCATCTCGGTCCGCACACTGCACCGCACGCTCGCATCGCGGCAGCAGACCTTCGCCGACCGCCTGATGCAGCATCGCATCCGATGTGCGAGGCGCATGCTCGAGTCGCCTGCGTTCGATCGCGTGACCACGGCAGAGATCGGACGCCGTGCCGGGCTTCTCGATCCGTCCCACTTCGTTCGCGTCTGCCGGCGTCTTTCGGGCTGCACGCCTCAGGAACTGCGGGCCCGCCGCGGGAGATCAGAGTTGCCGCGCTCCGACGAATAAGGAATCGGCAGGTCTGCGCGAAAGGAACGCAAGCGCCTTGAGCACGAAGTCGGCATGGAACTGGAACACCGTCTGCGTTGGAACGTCCTTCCAGCTGACCTTCAATTGCTGCGACGCGCTCATCCCGATCAGGCGGCCAATGCCGGATAGTCGGTGCATGCCTTGCGAGTCGGTGTACATCTCACCGGGGCAAGGCTCGGCCGTCGGGCCGACCACCTCCACGCCCGCCGGCGGGTTCGCCACCTGGGTCACGCTGACGCCTGCTGCGGAAGGTAGCTGGGCCTGGCTGCGGTCATCCCGCGCTTGACCTGCAGGGTGAGCTCATCGGCCAGCACTTCATCGACGCCCGATTCGAGTCCGTCGAGCGCACGTCTGACGATCTCCTCGGGGCTGGACTTCGGGACATCGAACCCGCGCGTGAGATCGGTGTCGACGTAGGCCATGTGCAGCGCCAGCACCTGCGTCTTCTGTGCCGCCAGTTCGTTGCGCAGCGCATTGGTGAGCGACCAGGCTGCCGATTTGCTCGCCGAATACGCGGCCAGTTCGCCGCCGTTGACCCACGAGGCGACCGACAGGACATTGAGAAATGCACCGCCGCCATTGCCTTTGAGAATCGGCGCGAAGGCCTTGCTCATGCGCAACATGGCGAAGAAGTTGGTTTCGAAGATGCGTCGCGCGACGTCTTCGCTGTCGGCGGCGAGAAAGCCGCCCGGTTGGGCAATGCCGGCGTTGTTGATCACCAGCGTGACATCCGAAGCCAGCGCTGCGGCAGCCGCCACCTCTTCCGGCTTGGTGACATCGAGGCGCAAGGGCTGAACGCCGGATTGGGTGATGGCCGCAGCGTCGCGTGCGCCGGCGTAGACCTTGCGCGCACCGCGGGCGAGCAACTCGCGCGCGAATGCCAGGCCGATGCCGCGATTGGCGCCCGTGACGAGGGCAACAGCGTTTTCAATCTTCATGGGAATCTCCAAGACAGGTACAAACAAATTCAGCTGCAGGATTTCAGGACCTTCAGTGGGCCGCTATCTCATCTGCACGACCACCTTGCCCTTTGCACGCCCCTGAGCAAGATAGGTCAGCGCTTCCTTTGCTTGCTCGAACGGAAACACCTTGTCGATCACGGGCCGGATGCGCTGCGTCCTGAGCAGCTCGCCGATTTCGGCGAGTTGATCGCCATCGGGGCGCGCGAAGAGAAACGAGTAAGAGACCTCTCGCTTTCTCGCCAGGCGCATGATCTTGCGGCTCATCATCGCGAACACGAACGTCAGGACGAAGTTGAGCCGTCGAGCACGAGCGAACGCGACGTCCAGCGGCCCGACCAGGGAGACGAGCGTGCCCCGCGGCTTGAGGATGCCGAGGGACTTCTCGATCGCGTCACCCCTGACAGTGCCGAGTACGGCATCGTAGCCGCGCAGCACTTTCTCGAATTCCTGCTTCTTGTAGTCGACCACCTCGTCTGCGCCCAGGGTGCTCACCAGCTCGACGTTGCCCGTGCTGGTGGTCGTTCCCACCTTGGCGCCAAGGTGCTTTGCCAGCTGGATCGCGAACGTGCCAACACCGCCGGAGCCTGCTGGGATGAACACCTTCTGTCCGGCGCGAAGATTCACGCGTTCCTTCAGCGCCTGCCACGAGGTCAGCCCGACCATCGGGATCGACGCCGCCTGCACGAAATCCAGGTTGGCCGGCTTCATCGCGGCGGCGCTCTCCGGTACCGCCGCGAACTCGGCGATCGAGCCGGTACCCAGGTCGAAGATGTTGGCGAAGACGGCATCGCCCGGCTTGAAGCGAGTCACGCGGCTGCCGACCTCCGTCACCACACCGGCCAGATCGCTGCCGAGCGTGGCAGGCAGTTGGAACTTCACGACCGCCTTGAAGAGTCCGGTCGGGATCACGTTGTCGATCGGGTTCACGCTCGCCGCGTGGACCTGGACCAGCAGTTCGTTGGGCTTCAGCGTGGGGCGGGGAACATCGGCGAACCCGATCTCGGGCGACTTGCCATAGCGTTTGAAGGTGAGTGCTTTCATGGTTTCCTTGGTGGACGCGATCACGCGTTGACATCGACGACCGTGGCCCTGGATCAATGTCGCATGATGTTCATCATATTTACAGACGAAAAAGCGGCAGCGTGTTTCGGTAGCGTCAGCTGGGAGCGAGGTGCTTCAAGGCCGCCTGGCACAAGGCTTTCGATAACGCAGGCTCGTCGACTGCGCGAGCCAGCACCAATGCGCCGACCATGGTGGCAACGGTCACGAGTGCTCGCTCGTGGGCATCGGGCCGCCCCCAGTCAGGCGACTGACGGGCGAGAAGATCGACCATTTCCTTGATGTGCCGGGTGGTCACGCGGCGCACTTCGGGTGCCTGGCGCGGTGTCTCCGAGCCCAGCGCGGCCAGGGGACATCCCAGCTCGATTTGCGCCAGGTGCTCCTGCGAGAGGTATGCGCGAAGCATGGATGCCAAAGCCTGCCCGGGTGGCACGCTGGCAACAGCGCCCGCAGCGGCAGCGGCCGACTCGGCGCACGCCCGATCGGCGGCCTCTGCCAACATGGCTTCGCGCGACGCGAAGTGCGCGTAGAAGGCGCCATGGGTCAGGCCGGCCTCTTTCATGATGTCGGCGACTCCGGTACCGTCGAAGCCGCTGCGACGAATCGCCCGCGCGGCGGCAGACACGATGCGCTCGTGCGATGCTTCCTTGGCGAGTGCTCTGGCGCTGGGGCTCGATCTTGGCATGATGCGCATCATACACAGTTTGTGCGCGCGCGTGTCCGGTGCTGTCGGCGCGGGTGCGATCGCATGTCAAGACGCCCTCGCGCGACGATCCCGGCACACCTCGAGCACGACACGGCGCAGCCATCGGTGCGCCGGATCTCGATCGAGCCGGGGGTGCCACATCTGCGATATGGTGATGTGTTCGGTCGGCACCGGCAGCTCGAACGAGCACAGTGCGTTGCTTGCTCTCAGGTGTTCGAAGTACGACGCGGGTATCAGCGCCACCATGTCGGTCGCAGCCGCGGTCGACAGCGCGGTGCCGAAGCTGGGAACGACGACCGCGACATTGCGCGTCAGCCCAGCGGCGGCCAGCGCGTCGTCCACGGGGCCGGTGATCCGGCCCCGGCGTGACGTGACCACATGGTCGCAGGCCGCATATCGCTCGGGTGTGATCTCGCCTTCGGCCAGCAGCGGGTGCCCCTGTCGCACGACGGCGATGAAGTGGTCGCGGTAGAGCGCTTGAACGCGCACCTCGGGGCCCGACTCGCCGAGAACACCGACGTCGAGATCGATCAATCCCTCCCGCAACGGGCGCACGTCCTTGTCGGGCTTGGGCGCGAAGCGCAGACGCACTCCGGGCGCTTCGCGCGCGGTGCGTGCCACGAGCCGATGCGCAAAGGCCTCGGTGAAGCCGTCGTTGGCCCGCACGGTGAACATCCGCTCGAGCGTGCCCAGGTTCAGGTCGGGACCGGCCGGCCGAAGCACAGCACTTGCCTCCTCGACCAACTCCTTGACTCGGTCGCGCAGCGCCAGCGCCCGCGGTGTGGGAACCATGGCCCGGCCCGCACGCACCAGCAGCTCGTCGCCCGTCGTTTCACGCAGTCGCGCCAGCGTGCGGCTCATGGCCGATTCGCTCAGACCCAAACGCTCGGCCGCTCTTGAGACGCTGCCCTCGGAGAGCAGGGCGTTCAACGCAATGAGAAGGTTGAGGTCAGCGTCCGTGGGCATGTGCTGAACCTAGCACGGTTCGCAGGCGCGGGGCCGGCGCCGCATGCAGGAACAAGATGCGCGCCACGCTCTGTTTCGGCGGGCATCGTGAACCTATGCTGATGTGGCGCGATCGAGCGTGCCCTCCAGTCCTCCACGCATGCTGTCACCTGTCCTCGAGTCCAACGCTCCAACCATCTCTCTCCGCACCGAAGCCGGCGCGGCCGAAGAGCTTGATGGGTTGCCACTGCCGCGGCGCTACGCAGCCGTCGCCGCGATCCTCGGCGCGATCGTGCTGGTGGTGCTCGACAGTGCGATCGCCAACGTCGCACTGCCGAGCATTGCGCAGCAGTTGCAGGCTGCGCCGGCCGACACCGTCTGGATCGTCACCGCCTATCAGCTCGCCATCGTGATGTTCCTGCTGCCCGCTTCCGCTGTCGGCGAGAGACTGGGCTATCGCCGTGTGTTCACCGCAGGTATCGCGCTGTTCACCGTGGCGTCAGTGTTGTGTGCGCTGGCGCCGTCGCTGTCCTGGTTGGTGGCCGCAAGATGCCTTCAGGGCCTGGGCAGCGCTGCGGTGATGCCACTGGGTCTTGCGTTGTTGCGCTTCACCTATCCGCGTCGGCTGCTGGGTCAGGCGATCGCATGGAACGCGCTGACGATCGCAGGCGCCTCAGCGGCCGGGCCGGCTGTCGGCGCCGCCTTGCTGTCCGTCGCGAGCTGGCCGTGGCTCTTCGCGGTGAACCTGCCGGTCGGCGCGCTGGTACTGGTCGCTTGTGCCGGGTTGCCACGTCCGCAAGGCACCGGGCGTCGCCTCGACCTGCGGAGCATCGCGCTCAACGCGATCATGTTCGCTGCCTTCGTGCTGGGCAGCGATTGGCTGCCGTCGTCTCCATGGTACGGCGGTGCATTGCTCGGCGTGTCGGCCGCATCCATGGTTCTGCTGGTGCGGCGCGAGATGCCGAAGGCGGCGCCGTTGATCCCGCTGGATCTTCTGCGGGTGCGATCGTTTCGGGTGTCGATCGTCGCGTCGGTGTGCTGCTTCACCGGGCAGATGATGGGCTATGTGGCGCTGCCGTTCTACTTCCAGCACGAGCTGGGCCTGGACGCGATGGCCACCGGTCTCTTGATGACGCCGTGGCCCCTGGCGGTGATGGTGGCCGCGCCGTTGTCGGCGCACCTGGCCAAACGAGTGCCGACCGCGTGGCTTTGCGCCGCCGGGGGAGGGTGCCTCGCGATCGGCTTGGCACTGTGTGCGGCCTGGCCGCTTCACGGCGACCCGCGGCTGCCGATGGCCATCTTCACGAGTCTGGCAGGTCTCGGCTTCGGATTCTTTCAGACGCCCAACAACCAGAACATGCTGCTCGCCGCACCGAAAGAACGCAGCGGGGCAGCCGGAGGTGCCCAGGGGACTGCGCGGCTGACCGGGTTGACGCTCGGCAGCCTGTCGATGGGACTCATGTTCGCGCTGCTGCCGTCGCCGCGCGCTGTGCACTGGGGCCTGACGCTCGCGGCGCTGGCCGCATTGGCCGGCGGAGTGGTCAGCCTGCTGAGAAGCCCGGACGGAACCGAGCCGGGTGTCGCGCACTGACTGCTTGACGCTGGCTCCGACGCGTTGCGCTCGCTTCAAGCGAGATCGACCAGCAGGTCCGTCAATGCCTGCGGCGCCGCGACGAACGCCGAGTGACTGGTGTGCAAGGTCTTCTGCTGGAAGCGATTTCGGGGCGTGAAGCCATCCGCGTCCGAGATCATCTGATCCTGCACGACGATCGGGATGGCCCGGTCCTCGGTGCAGCGGATGAAGGTCCGTGGCAGGCGGCCCCAGCGCTGGGGGGTCACCACGACCGGGGTCGTGAAGGCCTGGATCGGCTCGTCCGGCGTCAGCAGATTGGCGACCGCCTGGAACGCCGGCGTGGCCACATCACCGTAGAAGGCGCTCTTGTCGGCTGCGACATATGCCGGGTCGGCCGAGCGGTGATTGATGCGGACGCAGCCCACGACCGCGGGATCGGCCGCGAACAGGGGCGGCACTTGCGAGCTCGCGAAATTCGGCTGCTGCAGATAGGCCAGCACGTTGTTGAACGTGACGGGCACGAACGCCGTCAGGTAGACGAGCCGCTTCACCAGCTCGGGCGCCGCTTCGCCGACCGCGCTGAGGGTGGCGCCGCCCAGGCTGTGCCCCACGAGGATCACGCGATCGTCGCTGTCGGCCACGAGGCCGCGCAACATCTTCACCGTGTGGTCACGGTAGTCGTCCAGGGTCAGCGCCGCGAGCGGTGACACTTCGGTCGCGAGAGCCGCAGGATTCTGGGGCTGCTGCAGATAGGCCTGCGGCAAGCGCGCCGTGATGCCGTGTCCGGGCAGATCGATCGCGATGGCCGGGTAGCCGCGCTCGGCGAGCAGCCGCACGACCTCGGACCAGCACCAGCCGCCGTGCCAGGCGCCGTGCACGAAGACGAACGTGGGGCGATCGCGGCGCCGGCCGTCCGCGCGTGCGCCGGTGGCAGCCAGGGTCGCTGCGGCACCGGCGCTGCCGATCACGGCGCGATGCATGAAGTTTCTGCGTTGCATGTCGATGTCTCCTGTCGTTGTGGGGTGCCGATATCGCCGCGCCGTCACACACGGGACACGGGCGGTCGTGGCGGGAGTCAATCTAGGCGCGCGCGGAACGATCGGATGGCCGCAGCGCGCCAATCGCATGGCCGCTGCGTGCCACCCGCCCCTAGAAACGCGATTGATTTGCACCGCCGGTGCGAACAGACTCCGAACGCTGCTTCGTGCTGGGAGGCGCGAGGGCCGGGACCATTCTTCGATCGGGAGGGAACGATGAACACCATCTCGCAAGTCGTCTCGTGCCGCCTGCTGCCGATGGCGCTGCTTGCCGTGCTGCCGTTCGCGTCGCGGGCCGATGTGGTCACCGACTGGAGCCTGAAGGCCAGCGAGATCGTCGCGGCCCATCAGCCCGGGCCGCCGGGCAGCGCGACGCTGGTGCTGGTTCAGACCGCGGTATTCGACGCCGTCAACGCGATCACGCGCCGCTACCCGACGGCCGCGAGCAAGACGCTGAAGCCGGCGCCAGGCGCGTCGGTCGACGCCGCGGTCGCGGCGGTCAACCGCACCGTGCTGCTGAAGCTGGCGCCGTCGCAGCAGGCCGCGGTCGAGGCGGCGTACCAGACGGCACTCGCCGGCATTCCCGATGCCAAGGCCAGGGCGGACGGCATCGCGGTCGGCGAGCAGGCGGTCGCCGAGCTGGTGGCGCGCCGCGCCGTCAAGGCGGCGGACATGGTCTATTACCGGCCGGTCACGCGCGCCGGCATGTACTTGCCGACGGTCGTGCCGATCGGCGGCGACGCCGTACCGGTGACCCAGTGCTGGGTGCTCGACCGCGTCGACCAGTTCCGCCCGGGCCCGCCGCCCGAGTTGAACAGCGCGCTATGGGCGCGCGACTACAACGAGATCAAGGTCATGGGTGCACGCACCGGCAGCCGGCGCACGGCGGAGCAGACCGACATCGCACGCTTCTGGACCACCACCGGCCCGGCGGTCTATTTCCCGCTCGCGCGTTCGGTCTCGGGCCAGCCGGGGCGCGAGGTGACGCGCAACGCGCGCTTCCTCGCGGTGTTCGCGCAAGCCGGCGTCGACGCGATCGACGCCGTCTTCGACGCCAAGTACGCCTACCAGTTCTGGCGCCCGCTCACGGCCATCCGCAACGGCGATCAGGACGGCAACGACGCGACCGAGCGCGACCCGTCCTGGCTGCCCTTCATCGAGACGCCGATGCACCCGGAGTACCCGTGCGCGCACTGCTCCACCGCCGGCGCGTACGGCGCGGTGCTGCAGGCCGAGATCGGCAGCGGGCCGGCCCCGCGCCTGATCAGCACCAGCCCGACGCTGCCCGGCGCGACCCGCTCATGGAACAGCGTCGCCGAGTTCGTGCAGGAAGTGTCGAACGCGCGCATCTATGATGGCGTGCACTACCGCAACTCGACCGAGGTCGGTACCGCGCTGGGCCGCAAGGTCGGCGAGCTGGCCGTGTCGAAGCTGATGGACTGAACGCACGAACGAAAAGGAATAGCGATGTCCATGTTGTCCTCCCGCTCCCTCGGCCGTCTCGTCCGCGCGGCCGTCGCGATGGTGGCGGTTCAATTCGCGGCAGGCGCCCACGCGCAGGGCCAGGCCCTGCTGGGCGTCTACTACGGCAACCAGGGCTGGAACATGGATCAGGTCCATGCGATGGAAGCCTGGCAGGCCAAGGGCCACGCCGTGGTGAACCTCTTCACCGACTGGTGCAACCGCAGCAAGACGCTCGACAACCTCTTCAAGCAGCAGCTGCCCAATGTCTGGGCGAACGGCAACGTGCCGGTCGTCAGCTGGGAGCCTTACCTGTGCTCGCCATCGGCGACGCCGAGCGATGTCACGGCCCGGATCGCGCGCGGCGACTACGACGCCTATGTGAATGCCTGGGCCGACCGGATGAAGGCGTTCGTGAGTGGGCCCGACGGCAATCTCAGCACGGCGGACGATCGCCGGGTCTACATCCGGCTGGCTCACGAGATGAACGGCAACTGGTATCCGTGGGGCGGAGCCTCGGCCGGCTCCTACGTCCTGATGTGGCAGCGCGTTCGAGCCATCTTCTCGCAGAAGGGCCTCGATGCGCGCACCGTGCAATGGATCTGGGCCGTGAACAACCAGGACGTCGGCGCGGGGCGCGCGGAAGACTACTTCCCCGGCGACGCGTATGTCGACTGGATCGGCATCGACGGCTACAACTGGGGCGCGAGCCAGAGCTGGTCGTCCTGGAGCACGCCGGAGCAGGTGTTCGCGCCGATGGCCGCGCGCCTGCGTGGCCTGACCGCGAAACCGCTGGCCCTCACCGAGACCGGGTCGTCGTCATCGACACCCGGCGGGGTGAACGTCGCCGCGAAGTCGCAGTGGATCACGCAACTGTTCAACTATGCGACCGCGTCGACCACCGGGGCACGGATGATCGTCTGGTTCAACCAGGACAAGGAAACCGACTGGGCCATCTTCGGCGGCACGAACGGCGACGAGACGTACCGCAGCGGTCGCGCCAGCTACAAGGCGTACAGCGCCTATCGCGCGGCGGTGCATGCCCCGGGTCTGTTGTCCGCCAACCCCGCCGACCCGCGCCTCACGACCGACGCCTTCTTCGCCGGCCTTTGGTAGCAGGCGCCCGGCGCGGTTCAGTACGTCAATTCGAGGTGGCTGAGCTCGTTGTTCGCGACCGGCCAGGTGCGGCCGACGATGCGCTCGTCGTTGAACACGCCGACGACCGCGCGGCCGGCGGCGTCGGGCAGCTTCAGCTTCGATGAAGCGACGCCGGCCACGCCGCGCGGCACGCCGGGCGGCGGGCTCTGGCCGTCGAGGCTGATCCGGTCGCGCGGCACGCCGAAGTAGCCACTCGGTCGCGTCATCACGACGATCGCCGCGGCGTCCTGGTCGACCTCGAGGACCTTCTCGGCGCGCAGGTTCACGATCGCCGACGAGCGCGGGAACGGCGAGCGGTAGATGTGCGTCGTCGCGTAGCCGGCCGCGACGATCACGAATTCATGGTGCGCCAGGCCGTCGGCCGCGAACGGGCCCCAGCGCCCGTCGGCGCCGACCGTGCGGCGGTGCAGTGCGGCGCCGAGGCGCTCGCCGGTGGTCGGGTTCGTCGCGAAGATCTCGACGCTCGCGCCGACCAGCGGCAGGTTCGTCGGCACGACGCCCTGCGCCGCGTAGGCGAGGTAGCCGCTGACCTTGCCATCGAGCACGACCTCCGCCTCGGGCAGGATCGCGAGCGCGACCGGCGGCTTGCCGGTGATGAAGCGGTGCATCGCCTCGAAGGCCTTCGCGCTGAACGCCGTCTCGCGGTGGTCGATGCCGGCGATCACGACGTTCTCGGCGCCTTTCAGCGCCGGGCCGTCGAAGCCGACGTTCGTCGGCAGGCCCTTCGCGCCGATCCACGCGCCGTCGGGCTGCGCGAACTTGTCGTTGTTGTCGGAGCGGATCGTCAGCCACTTGACGAGTGGCGTGACCTCGTCGCCGTTCGGTCCCTGCGGCTTGTTCAGCCCGGTCAGGAACGCGCCGGCGCCGTTGAATTCGCTGTTCGGCCCACGCTTCGGGTCGGCGTAGACGCCATGGTTCGGCGTGCCACAGAGGATCGCGTGCGAGACCCTGCTCGCGCCCGATCCCGGCGCGCCGACATTCGCGAGGTAGTTGCGCACCGCGTTGCCGCCGCGCGAACTTGCGATCAGCACGAGCTGGCGCGCGCCGGTCGCCGCCAGCATCCCGTCGATCTGCTCGGCGAGATAGGCCATGTTCTCGGCGCTCGAACTGCGGCCGGGTTGCGGCTTGGTGTCGTCGTCGCGCGCAAGCGGGTAGGGGATGTCGATCGCGCGCAGCCGCTCGCGCGGCCAGCCGTTCGACTCGAAGCGCCACAAGGTCGCCATCCACAGCGCGGCGGTGTCGCCGTTGCCGTGCACGAACACGATCGGCGGCAGCGCTGCGTTCGATGCCGGGCCGGTCGCGCACGCGGCCAGCAGCGTGGACGCGGCGGCGCCGATCAGGATGTCGCGGCGGGTCAGGTTCGGGGTCATCGCGAGGTCTCCGTCAGAGGTCGTTCGCGGCCGGCAGCGCGGGCAGGCCGGGCGTGTCGAGCCGGGTGGCGGCGCGCACCGCGCGCACGATCGCGGTCGCGGTCACCTCGGCGGCGAGCGCGCCGAGCAGCGTGGTGTTCGCCGCCCGGCCGCTCGCGCCGGTGCCGAGCGCGAAGATCGTGTCGCCGTCGGTCAAGGTGTGCACCGGGTTGATCGCACGCGCGAAGCCGTCGTGCGCCATCTGCGCGATCTTGTTGGCCTGCGCCTTGGTCAGCACCGCGTCGGTCGCGACGATGCCCAGCGTCGTGGCCGCGCCGACCTGCAGCGGCGCCGGCAGCTCGCCGCGCAGCAAGCCCTGCATCGTGCCGAACAGTGCGCCGCCGTCGGCCGTGCGCGCGCCGGCGATCACGCGGCCGCTGGCGGGGTCGACGACATCGCCGATCGCGTTGACCGCGACCAGCGCGCCGACCGTGATGCCGTCGACCGTGACCGATGCGCTGCCGAGGCCGCCGCGCATCGCGCGCGCAATGCCGAAGAGCTTGCCGACCGAGCAGCCGGCGCCGGCGCCGACATTGCCCTGCACGACCGGCGCGTCGCTGGCCGCCTCGCAGGCCGCATGGCCCGAGGCCGCATCGGGCCGGATCGTGGTGTCGCCGATCCACAGGTCGAACAGGATCGCCGCGGGCACGATCGGCACCCGTGCGGGGCCGACCGGTACGCCGAAGCCGCGCTCGTCGAGCCAGCGCATCACGCCGCCGGCCGCGTCGAGGCCGAACGCGCTGCCGCCCGCGAGCAGCACCGCGTGCACCTTCTCGACCGCGTTCAGCGGCGACAGCAGCTCGGTCTCGCGCGTGCCCGGCGCCGCGCCGCGCACATCGACGCCGGCGACCGCACCGTCAGGGGTCAGGATCACGGTGCAGCCGGTCGGGCGCCGCGTGTCGGTGTGGTGGCCGACGCGCAGGCCGCGCACATCGGTGAGGCTGTCGATGCGCGGGGCTGCGGGCGTGGTCATCGGCGTGCGGCGACGAAGGCGTTGCGAGCCTTCACGGCCAGGTCGCTGTAGTTGCTGAACAGGCCGTCCAGGCCCATGTCCAGGAAGGTCTTGTACTCGTCGGCAGCGGCGGCGGCATCGGCCTTCGCGAAGGTCCAGCCGTGCACGGCCAGACCGGCGGCGTGCGCCTGGTCGACGAAGCTCTTCGTCAGCGGGTACCTGGCGTTGCCGATCGCGACGCCGACGCCGTTCGCGTAGGCCGCGACCTCGCGCAAGGTCAGCATGCGGCCGGCCGGCGCGGCCATCATCGCGGTGCCGTCGGGCAGCGTGATCGCGTGGCCGAGCAGGATCAACGGCAGCTTCAGGCCGAGCGCGCGCTGCTTCGCGGCGAGGCTCTGCACGGTCGTGTCGCTGAACGCCTGGACGAAGACCTTGTCCGCGGCGCTGGCGTAGTGCTGCTGCGCGAGCGTCGCGAGGATCTTGTCTTCCATGCCCGGGTCGGCCTGCTTGGCCTCCGGGTAGATGCCGACCGTGCGGCCGGCGACCGCGCTCTGGGCCTTCGCGAGCGCGATCACTTCGTCGAAGGTCGGCACGCGCAGCTCGGCGTGCGTCGGCGTGAAGCCGGGGTAGGCGGTCGCGCCGGTGCCGGTCGGCTTCACGGTCAGCGTCTTGATCTCGGCGAGCGAGAAGTCGGCGACCTTGTAGCCGCTGCTCTTGTCGTCCCTGTTCCGCGGCGCGAACAGTTCGGCGACGTTGGTCGTGCGCGCGAGGCTGTCGTCGTGGATCGCGATCAGCACGCCGTCGCGCGTCAGTTGCAGGTCGGGCTCGATGTAGTCGGCGCCCATGCGCACCGCGAGCTCGTAGCCGGCGAGCGTGTGCTCCGGCAGGTAGCCGCTTGCGCCGCGGTGCGCGATGACGAGCGGATCAGCGGCTTGCGCGAGCGCGCCGTGCAGCAGGCCCGCGAGCAGCAGCGCCGCCGCGCGCATCACGCCGACACGCCTGCGTGCATCAAGCAAAAACACCCGCGGTGCGCAAGCAAAGACACCCGCGGTGCGTCAAGCAAAAACACCTGCGGCGTTCTGCATCCGCGCCGACACCTCGCCGAGCTGGTGCATCGTGTCGCCGTAGCTCATCTCCATCACCGTCAGGCGCTTGAAGTAGTGGCTCGCGATGTACTCGTCGGTGACGCCGATGCCGCCGTGCAGCTGGATGCACTGCTGGCCGACGAAGCGCATCGATTGCCCGAGCTGCAGCTTCGCCTGCGCGAGCGCGCGGCGCCGGGCCGGTGCCGGCTCGTTCAGCTTCAGGCTCGCGAAGTAGCTCATCGAGCGCGCCAGTTCGAGCTGCATCTTGACGTCGGCGATGCGGTGGCGCAGCGCCTGGAAGGTGCCGATCGCGACGCCGAACTGCTTGCGCGTGTTCATGTACTCGACCGTGACCGCCACCAGCTGCTCCATCGCGCCGACCGCTTCGGCGCACAGCGCGGCGATGCCGATGTCGATCGCGTGCTCGAGCGCGCCGAAGGCGACGCCCGGCGGCAGCAGCTCGATCGCGTCGGCGTCGACCAGCGTCAGGTCGGCCGCGCAGGCGCCGTCCTGCGTCGGGTAGCCGCGCACGTTCACGCCGCTCTCGCCCTTCGAGACCAGGAACAGCGCCACGCCCGCCGGGTCGTCGACCGCGCCGCTGACGCGCGCCGGCACGATGAACGCGCCGGCATGCGCACCGGCCGGCACGACACTCTTCAGCCCTGTCAGCTGCCAGGTGCCGCCGACGTTCTTCGCGCTCGTCTCGACATGCGCGAGCCGGTAGCGCGCCGCGCGCTCCTGGTGCGCGAGCACGACGCGCTCGCGGCCCTCGGCGATGCCCTGCAGCCACAGCGCCGTCGACGGCGCGTCGCCGGCGTTCAGCAGGCTGGTCGCGACCAGCGCGACGGCCGCGAACGGCTCGACCACGATGCCGCGACCGAGCTCTTCCATCACGACCATCGCGTCGACCGGGCCGAAGCCCATGCCGCCGTTCTCTTCGGCGACGTACAGGCCCAGCAGGCCGAGCTCGGCCATCTCGTTCCAGGCCTCTTTCGAGTAGCCGCCGGCCTTCACGATCGCGCGCCGGCGCTCGAACGTGTAGGCTTTCTCGACCCACTTGCGAACCGTCTCGCGCAGCATCTGCTGGTCGTCTGAAAAGTCGAAGTCCATGTCGATTCCTTGTTCCGTTCAGCCGAGCACGGTCTGCGCGACGATGTTCCTTTGAACTTCGTTGCTGCCGCCGTAGATCGTCGTCTTGCGCATGTTGAAGTACGTGCCGGCGAGCGGCGCGACGTGTGCGGCGCCGACGTAGTCGCCCTGCCAGCCGGCCTCCATCGCTTCGGCGATGAAGGGCACGGCCGACGGCCCGGCCGCGAGCATCATCAGCTCGCTGTAGCGCTGCTGGATCTCACTGCCGCGGATCTTCAGCAGGCCCGCGACATCGAGCGCCTGCTTGCCGCCCTTTTCGGCCGACAGCACGCGCAGCACCATCATCTCGAGTGCGACGATGTCGACCTCGAGCTTCGCGATCTCGTCTTTGAAGCGCGTGTCGTCGCGGCCTTGACCCATGAGGCCTTCGGCCTTCGCGATGCGCTTGAGCCGCTCGAGCTCGCGCTTCGCGCGGTTCACGTCGGCGATGTTGGTGCGCTCGTGCGCGAGCAGGTGCTTGGCGTAGGTCCAGCCCTTGTTCTCCTCGCCGATCAGCTGGTCGGCCGGCACCTCGACGTTGTCGAACCAGACCTCGTTGACCTCGTGTTCGCCGTCCATCGTGATGATCGGCCGCACCGAGACGCCGGGGCTCTTCATGTCGATCAGCAGGAAGCTGATGCCGGTCTGCGGCTTGCCTTCGTTGCTGGTGCGCACGAGGCAGAAGATCCAGTCGCCGTACTGGCCGAGCGTGGTCCAGGTCTTCTGGCCGTTGACGAGGTAGTAGTCGCCCTTGCGCTCGGCCTTGGTCTTCACCGACGCGAGGTCGGAGCCCGAACCCGGCTCGCTGTAGCCCTGGCTCCACCAGACCTTGCCGCTCATGATGTCGGGCAGGAAGCGCTGCTGCTGCGCCGGCGTGCCGAACGCCATGATCACCGGCGCCACCATCACCGGCCCGAACGGCACGACCCGCGGCGCGCCGGCGAGCGCGCATTCCTCTTCGAACAGGTGCTTCTGGATCGCGTTCCAGCCCGGCCCGCCGAACTCTTTCGGCCAGGCCCAGCCGTGCCAGCCCTTCGCGCCGAGGATCTTCGCCCAGCGCTGCAGATCGTCCTTCGTCAGGCGCAGTGCGTTGTGGACCTTGTGGCTGATGTCCTTCGGCAGGTTCTCGGCCACCCAGGCGCGAATCTGTTCGCGAAAGGCCTGTTCCTCGGGCGTGAAATTCAGATCCATCGAGCGTCTCCAGTCTTCGAAGCAACGGGTGTTTTAGCACGACCGTGCGTTTTTGCCGTGTCCCAGCCGTGACAGCGAAAGTGGCTCCCGATAATCCCTCGGATGAATCCACCCAGCTTTCGCGCCACCGTTGTAGCACTGGCCGCCGGTCAATTGCTGTGCTGGGCCGCGCTTTACTACGCTTTCTCGTCCTTCGTGCTGCCGATGCAGCGGGCCTTCGGCTGGACCAAGCCGCAGCTGATGGGCGCGTTCACGCTCGGCCTGGCGGTCTGGGGCGCCGCGACCTACGCGACCGGCGCCGCGATCGACGCCGGCCGCGGCCGCGCGGTGATGAGCTGGGGCGCGGCGCTTGCCGGCGCGGGTTTTCTGCTCTGGTCGCAGGTCGACGGCCTGGCGCTGTTCTATGCCGCATGGGCGCTGCTCGGGGCCTCGATGGCGATGACGCTGTACGAGCCGGCCTTCAACGTGTTGACGAAGCGCTTTCCCGAGCGCTACCGCGAGGGCATCACGTCGCTGACGCTGGTCGGCGGCTTCGCGAGCACGCTGGCGTTCCCGGCCGTCGCATGGTTGATCGCGCATCACGACTGGCGCGTCGCGCTCGCGACGATCGGCGCGATCCTGCTGCTGCTCGTCGCACCGCTGCACGCCTGGGCGCTGCGCGGCACGCCGAAGCGCGCCGTGCGTGCGCGGGCTGGCGCGATCGACGACGCGGCCAACGACGCGACCTTGCACGAGGCGCTGCGCGAGCGTTCGTTCTGGCTGCTGACCGCCACCTTCACGCTGTACTCGTTCGCGGCCGCGGCGATGTGGGCGCACATGATGCCGGCGTTCGCGTCGAAGGGGCGCAGCGAGGCGCAGGCGCTCGCGGTGGTCGTGTGGTTCGGACCGGCGCAGGTCGCAGGCCGGCTCGCCTACCTCGGCTTCGGCCGCTGGGTCGCGCCGCGCCGGCTCGGGCTGGTGGTGCTCGCCGGTCTGCCGATCTCGCTCGCGATCTTCGCGCTCGCCGATCAGACCGCGGCGCTGCTCGTGTTCGCGCTGCTGTTCGGCGTCGCCAACGGGCTCGTGACGATCGTGCGCGGCGGCCTCGTGCCGGAGTACTTCGGCCGCGAGCATGTCGGCCGCATCAGCGGCGCGATGACCGGCATCGCGCTGCTCGCGCGCGCCACGGCGCCGCTGATCACGGCCTGGCTGCTGCTGGCGCTGCCGGGCTACCGCGAGATGCTGCTGGTGCTCGCCGGCGTCGGTGCCGCGGCGGTCGTCGCGTTTGCGCTGGCGCGCAAGCCGGCGGTGGTCAGCGCGGCTCAGTAGCGCTTGCTCAGCGTCAGCGTGTCGTTCTCGCGCTTCATCTGGAAGCGCGTCAGAAAGCTGTTGCCGAGCAGCACCTGGCTCATCGGCCCCTGGCCGACCAGCGCGTCGACGTTGTAGACCTGCACGTCGCCGATCCGCACCGAGGCGAGCGAGACCTTGTAGGCGGCCATCGCGCCGTTCGCGGTGCTCGTCATGCCGCGCTGGCCGCTGCGGTAGTCGATGCCGAGGCGCTCGGCTTCGTCGGCGCCCATCGAGACATAGGTCGCGCCGGTGTCGACCATGAAGCGCACCGCCTTGCCGTTGATCGAGCCCGCGGTGAAGAAGTGCCCGCCGCTGCCGGCCGACAGCACGATCTGCGTGCCGCCGCCGTCGCTGTTCGCGCCGCCGATGTTGACCTGCGCACCGCCGAGCGCGAGCGCGATGCGCTTGCCCTTGACCTCGACGATCGCATCGCTGCCGCTCACGCTGACGAGCTTGACGCCCTGGACCGTGCCGCCGGCCGCGACGGTGCGCGGCGTGCCGTCGATGATCAGCAGCGCCTTGTCGCCGAGGCTGCCGCTCATCGAGACGGTCTGCGCGAACGCGGGCGCCGCGAGCAGCAGCGCGGCGGCGAGCAATCTCATCGGGTCAGTCGCGGAAGTTCGTGAACGATAGCGGGGCGTCGGCGATCTCCTTGCGGATCAGCGCCATCGCCGCCTGCAGGTCGTCGCGCTTCGCGCCGGTGACGCGCACGACATCGCCCTGGATCGCCGCCTGCACCTTCATCTTGCTCTGCTTGACGAAGTTCTGGATCTTCTTCGCGGTGTCGCTGTCGATGCCGTTCTTCACGGTGATCAGCTGCTTGACCTTGTCGCCGCCGATTTTCTCGATCTTCGCGCTGCGGTCGAGAAAGCGGATGTCGACGCTGCGCTTGGTCAGCTTGGCGATCAGGATGTCGAGCACCTGGCCGATCTGGAAGTCGCTGTCGGCCCAGACCGTCAGCTCCTTCTCCTTCAGCTCGACCTTGGCCGACGAGCCCTTGAAGTCGAACCGGGTGCCGATTTCCTTCGCGGTCTGGTCGACGGCGTTGCGCACCTCGACGAGGTTGGGTTCGAGGACGGTGTCGAAGCTGGGCATGTTCGTGACCTGATGAAAAGGCGGGTGCTCACGATGAGCAATAGGCGAAAATTGTGGCATGCAAATCGAGACGGGCGTGAGCCTGAAACCCTACAACAGCTTCAGCCTGCCGGCGGTGGCCGGCACGCTGGTGCGCATCACGAGCGACGCCGACGTGCGCCGCGTCGTCGATCACCCGACGCTGGGCACGGCGCCGAAGTTCGTGCTCGGTGGCGGCAGCAACATCATCCTGACGCGCGACATGCCGCAGGTCGTGCTGAAGGTCGAGGTGCGCGGCATGCGGCTCGTCGAAGAGCGCGCCGATGCCTGGATCGTCGAGGCCGGTGCCGGCGAGCCGTGGCACGAGTTCGTTGCCCACACGCTGGCGCAGGGCTGGCCCGGGCTCGAGAACCTCGCGCTGATCCCCGGCACCGTCGGCGCGGCGCCGGTGCAGAACATCGGTGCCTACGGTGTCGAGCTGAAGGATCGCTTCGAGTCGCTGGACGCGGTCGATCTGGTCACCGGCCGCACCGTCACACTGCGTGCCGACCTCTGCGCGTTCGGCTACCGCGACAGCGTGTTCAAGCATTCGCTCGCGAACCGCACCGTGATCACGCGCGTGCGCTTTTGCCTGCCCAAGCCGTGGCGCCCGGTGCTTGGCTACCTCGATCTGGAACGCAGGATGGCGGAGACCGGCAATCACGCGCCGAGCCCGCAGCAGGTGGCTGACTGGATCTGTGCGATCCGGCGCGCGAAGCTGCCCGACCCGGCCGTGCTCGGCAACGCGGGCAGCTTCTTCAAGAACCCGGTCGTCACGCCCGAGCAATGCCGCGACATCATCGGCCGCGACCCGGAGATCGTGCACTACCCGTTGCCCGATGGCAGCGTCAAGCTCGCGGCCGGCTGGATGATCGATGCCTGCGGCTGGAAGGGCAAGAGCGTTGGCCAGGCCGGTGTCTACGAACGGCAGGCGCTGGTGCTGGTGAACCGCGGCGGCGCGATCGGCTCCGAGGTGATGCTGCTCGCCGGCGCGATCCAGGAAAGCGTCTACGGCCGCTTCGGGATCAGGCTGGAGCCCGAGCCGCTGGTGGTGTGACGCCGGTCAGCAGCGCGCGTTCGCCGCATTCGGCCGCGCTCGCGTCGACCTGCCGCGCGAGTGCATCGATCAGCGCCGCCAGTTCCGCGGCCGGTGCGTCGGGCGCCTTCTCCTGCAGCTGACCCGCGATCTGCCCGAGGCCGCGCAGCCCGAGGCTGAGCGCCGCGCCTTTCAGCGCATGCGCGCGGCTGCGCAGCTCGGCGCGGCTGTGGCCGTGCAGCGCGTTGCGCAACTCGCCGATCGCGCTCGCCTGGCCGTCCAGGAAGTTCGCGAGCAGGTTCGCGTACTTGCCCGGCGACAGCGCCTGGCGCACGTCGTCGACGGTCGCCAGATCGAGCAGCGAGCCGGGTTCGGCGGGTTCGGCGTCGGCGGGCGCCGCCGGGCCGCGTGCGGTCGAACCCCCGCCGTAGCGCGCGAGCGCGTCGCGCAGCTGCGGCAGGTGCGCCGGCTTGGTCAGGAAGCCGTCCATCCCGGCCTCGCGCGCCAGGTGGCGCGAGGCCTGGAACGCGTCGGCCGTCAACGCGACGATCGGCACGCGGCCCCGCGGCGGCGCCATCGCGCGGATCGCGCGTGCCGCGGTGAAGCCGTCCATTCCCGGCATGTGGAGGTCCATCAGCACGATGTCGAAGTCGGTGCCGGCCGGCTGGTCCTCGATCGCGCGCAACGCGCCATCGCCGTCGGCCGCGAACACCGCGTGGTGGCCGAGCTTGTCGAGCACCGCTTCCATGTAGGCGCGGTTCACCGCGTGATCCTCGGCAACCAGCACGCGCAGCGGCTTGAAGTCGGCAGCGTGCAGCGCCTCGCCGTCGTCGGATGCGATCATCGGCGCGCTCACCGACGGCAGCGGCAGCGAGGCCACGAAGGTGCTGCCCACGCCCGGCTGGCTGTGCACGGCGATGTCGCCGCCCATCAGGCGCGCGAGGTCGCGCGAGATCTCGAGACCCAGGCCGGTGCCGCTGGCGCGACGCGACGGGCTCTGGTCGCCCTGCATGAAGCGCTGGAACAGGCGGGCGAGCGTGGCCTCGTCCATGCCGATGCCGGAGTCGGTGACGCTGAAATCGAGCCGGCCGCCGGCGCCGATCGTGACGCCGAGCAGGATCTTGCCGGCGCTGGTGAACTTCAGCGCGTTGCTGAGCAGGTTGAACAGGATCTGCTTCACGCGTGTCGGATCGGCACGCACCCAGCGCGGCACGTCGGGCGCCACGTCGACGTGCAGCGCGAGCCCCTTGGCGTGCGCCTGGACGCGCATCAGCGCGTCCACCTGCGCGATCAGCTGCGGCAGGTCGATCGTCTGCGGCGCGACGTGCAGGCGGCCGGATTCGAGCTGCGAGATGTCGAGGATGTCGTTCAGGATCGTCAGCAGGTGGTGCGCCGACTCGCGCGCGGTGTCGAGGTAGACGGCCTGCTGCGGCGAGAGTCCGCCCTCCTGCAGCAGCGACATCATGCCGAGCATGCCGTGGAACGGCGTGCGGATCTCGTGGCTCATGTTGGCGAGGAACGCGCTCTTCGCGCGGCTCGCGGCCTCGGCATCCTGGCGCGCGGCGCCGAGGTTGTCGGCGAGCGCCTCGAGCGTGCGGCGGCGCTCGGTCAACGCGCGCAGCTGGCGCAGCACGATCACCGCGAGCGCGAGCAGCAGCACGCACTGGAACGCGGTCAGCGCGATGCTCAGCTGGCTCTGCTGGCGCACCGCGTTGTTGCGCTCGGTCGCGCGCTGGTAGAGCAGGTGCGAGGCGCCGAGCGACAGGTCGTGCAGCGGCACGTTCAGCGCATCGAGCAGGCCGACGAGTTCGGCGCCGGCGCCGGGGTCGAACGGCCGCGCCGGCGATTCGCCCAGCGTGCGGTCGGCGGCCTTGACGAACGCGCGCACCTGCGCCATCGCCGGCACATAGGCCGGCTGGTCGCGCATGATGCCGGCGGCGCGCTCGTGGTCGACCAGGCCGACCCGGCTGACGAAGATGTCGTAGCGCAGCTGGACCTTGTCGGCGCCATGCTGCTGCGGATCGTCGAGATAGAGCTGCAGCTGGTTGCGCAGCCGCAGCTGCTCGGTCTCGAGCTGCGAGAAGCTCCAGCCGAGCGCGTCGTTCTGGAAGTGCGACGCGGTGTCGAGCAGCTTGAACTGGCGCCACTGCACGTACGCGACGGCGAGCAGCACCAGCACCAGCACGCCGACCACCGCGAACAGCCACGCGCGCGGCTGCGGCCGAGGGTCGGCGGGCCGCGTGCTCGTCATCGGAGTTCGAGGCTTCGAAGCTGCCAGATCGCGCGGCTGTAGTGCACGGCGCTGCGCAGCTCGGGCATGTCGTCGAACGGGTAGATGATCACCAGCGGGCCCTTCTCGCGCACCGACATCGGCTTGTCGTCGAGCAGGTACGCGAGCATCGCGCCGTGGCGGGTCAGGTCATCGCTCGGGATGTCGACCCGGTAGTCGTTCAGCGCCACCGCCTTCAGCACGGCGCCCGGTGCCGCGCCGACCGCCGCGAGCAGATCGCGCAGCGGCACGCCGGTGAACTTGCGCGGCTGCGCATACCAGGGCGTCCGGGTCGAGAAGCTGTGCTGCGGCAGCTTCTGCAGCAGCGCCAGGTCGAACGAGGCCGCGCCGTTGTCGTTCGGGTTCGCGAGCGTCCCGCTGACGGTCAGCAGCACCTTGCCGGCGGGCGCTTCGAGCGCGAACGCCGGCTGCATGGCTAGCGCAGCCAGCAAGGCCGACGCGGCCATGCCGAAAAACTCGCGCCGATGCCGTGCCGAATGCTCCATCCGGAGATTCTTGCATGGCCCCGCCCGGGGCGTTGATCTCAGAACGTGAACGGCTTGCTCAGCGCCACATACAGCGTGCGCCGCGGCGCGAACTGCGGCGCGCCGACCCCGATGCCGCTGCCGTCGCGCAGCTCGTAGCTGCGGTCGAACAGGTTCAGCGCCGACACGCGCAGGTCGAACTTGCCGAAGCCGCCGACATTGAACGAGCGCGCGACCGAGGCATTCACCTGCACGTGGCTCGGCAGGTGCTCGGTGTTCGCGAAGCCGCGCCGCAGGCCGCTGCCGTAGAGCACGTCGCCGCCGACCACGGTGCTGTCGCCGAAGCGGTATGAGACGCCGGCAGACGCCGCGATCTTCTGCTCGTGATCGAGGTGCACCCAGTGGCTCTGGATGTAGGCGAGCTCGTCGTCGTCGAAGTTGAACTGGCCGGTTTCGATGCCCTTGCCCCGTGCCGCGGTGAAGCTCAGGTTCGCGTAGCCGGAGAGACGCTCGTCCTTGTACGAGCCCGAGAGCTCGAGGCCGAAGATCCTGCCCTTCTCGAAATTGAAGGCCGAGTAGATCAGCGCGTTGCCGAACTGGCCTTCGTCCTGAAGGTGCTGCACCTGGCGGTAGTACGCGTCGGCGCCGATCGTGATCTGCGGCGTCAGCTGGTGCGAGATGCCGAGGTCGAAGTAGTTCGAGCGCTCGGAGCGCACCGCGGTGTTGGCGTCCGACGGCAGCGCGTTCGTCGTGCCGAGAAACCTCTCGACCGAGGTGGTGTCGATCTTCTCGGTCGGCGGCGGCGTGAAGTAGCGCGCGTAGCCGGCGTGCACGCGTGTGTCGCGGCTCAGGTCGTAGACCAGGCCGACGCGCGGGCTCCATTGCGACTCGGCGACGACCGTGTCGACCTTGTCGTAGCGCAGGCCGTAGTTGATCGTCAGCGCCTTCGTCGGCTGCCATTCGTCCTGCACATAGGCGCCGAACAGGTGGCCGTTCAGGCGGCTGTCGTCCTGGATCGTCAGCGGCACATCGCTGGTTGGGTTGCCGTCGGCATCGGCCGGGAACACGGTCGACGCGTTCGCCACCGAGCCGCGCTCGCGCTGCGCGAACAACCCGGCGCGCAGCGTGTGCTGCTCGCCCAGCGGGCGGCTCGCGTCGAGCTGCAGGCCGCTCGCGACGTTGCGCCGCGTCACATCGGCGGCCACGCCGTTGTAGACCAGGTCGCCGACCGGATCGGGCCGGTAGTGCACGCTGCTGCTGCGGTTGAAAAGCGCGACCTGGTAGTCGGTGCCGTCGCCCAGGGTCGATTGAAAGCTCAGCACCTGGAAGTTGTTGCGCTCGCGCTGGTTCGCGTCGAGATTCGTCGAATCCGGCGGCGTGACGCCGGCGAGCGCGAAGCTCGGGGTTTCGCCCGGCAGGTTCGGAATCTGGAACCGGCTGGTCGCCGTGCCCAGCATCAGGTTGACGCGGCTGTCGTCGCCGAGCAGGTAGCTCAGGTAGGCGAAGCCCTTGCCCTGGTGCGTGTCGTCGTGGATCGCGTTCTTCGCCGGCGTCGGGTTCTCGATGCCGATCTGGTTCTGCAGGTACGAGCCGGTGACGAAGTACTGCAGATCGCCGGCCGTGCCGCCGATGTTCAGGCTCGTCTCGCGGTGGCCGCGGCCGCCCAGCACGAGGTCGACGCTGCCGGCGTTCGTGAGACCTGCGCTCTGGGGTCCCGAAGGGGCCTCTTCGTGGCCCCTGGTGCGGATGTCGACCACACCGGCGGTGCGGTAGCCGTACTGCGCCGGCAGCGCGCCGGTGAGCACGTTGATGTTGTCGGCGAAGCGCGTGTCCAGCGCCTGCCCGAAGCCGCTGATCGATTCGGGGATCACGACGCCGTTGATGCGGTACTGCAGGTTGCCGTGGTCGCCGCGCACGTGCAGCTGGCCGTACGAATCGCCGACGACGCCGGGGGCGCGCAGCAGCACCTGGTTCAGCGGGGTCGCATCGCCGAGCGGCAGCTTCGCGATGTCGTTCTTGTCGAAGCGATAGACCGTGCTGCCGGTCTCGGGCGAGAGCGAGCTGCGCGCCGCGTCGAGGCGCGCGCCGGTGACCTCGACGCGCTTGAGTTGGGCGGTGGCGGCTGCGGGGGCGCTGGCCGACGAAGCGGGGGAGGGCGGCGCGGCTTGCGCGACGAGCGCATCGGCGGCGCGCGCCGGCGCGCCGGAGGACAAAGCCAGCGCGGCGGCGCTGGCCAGGACGGTCAACTTGAACATGGATGATCCTGATCGAAGAGCGGGAAGGGCGAGCGCGTGCCCAGAGGCACCGCGCTCGCGCGAACGGGGCTCAGCTCAGGATCGGTGGGGCTCGGGACTGGAACGCGAGCCGCAGCGCGGCCGGCGAGGACGTCGCGTCGGGCAGCGCGAGCAGCGCGTGTTGCGCGCCCGCGATCGGCGGCGCGGCGGCGTGGCCGGTCGCAGCGGCGCCGAGCGCGCCGAGCGTCAGGCACTCATCACAATGGTCGGCGGGCGCCGAACCATTGCCGGCCTTTGCATGCGTCGCTTCGATCGCATGCGACAGCCAGTGCAGCGCCGCCGTCTCCTGCGCGAAGAGGAACGCCAGCGCGAGCAGGGTGCGCGCCGCCAGATGCCCGAGCACGGCGCGTGTCGACACCCTGCCGAGCCCGGCGCGGGCGAGAACGTTCTTCAGCAGGGGCGTCGATGAACGCATCCGTCGAGTCTAACGGCCCGCGGCGCGGGCCAACAGTCGCAGCAGGCCGTGCAGCGCCCACTGCGCCAGCGCCGTCGACGCGAACAGGTTCAGCGCGGCGCCGGCCGGGCGATCGGTCGGCAGGTGGCGCAGCAACTGCGCGGCATGCAGCACCAAGGTCGCGGCACCGAATGCGATCAGCCCGCCAAGTGCCCACGGGCCGGGCGGATGCCCGAGCGCAACGCCGACGACAACCCCCGCCAGCGCCGCCAACCCGGTAAGCGACAGTGTTTCGTCGAGCCAGACCGGCGCGTGCCGCGGGCCAAAGACGGCCCACGCGACGCCGCCAGCGATCACCACGGACACCATGCCGATGGCCGCGCCGAGGCCGAGCGCAGTGGCGTGGACGCGCGCGAACACCGGCGCAAAGAGCAGGCTGTCGGCCAGTACGGCGAGTCCCAGCCCGAGGACTCGACGACGCAGGGTCTCACCCCCTTCGAGGGTGGCGACCGCCAGCCAGCCCAGCGCCATGACAGCACCTATGCCCAGCCAGGCAACCTTGCGATGGGTCAACGCATCGAGCAGGGTCCACGCCGCGCCTGTTTTCAACAGCAGGCCGGACAACGCTGCGAAGCCCAGCACGGCGGCTGCCAGACAGAGGCAGGTCGCCCGCAGGAACGCAACTCGTTCGGCGCTGGGGGTAGGCACCTCGGCAGTGTCGCTCAAGCGTTCGACGCGCGAGCGGGGTGGTCAATGTCCGCGTGCCGGACGTGGCCGTCAGCGCCCGCCTGGCTTCGCGACCCGCAGCAGATCGGCCGCGCCGCCCGCGGCGAGCAACCCGGTGCCGGCGTAGATGCCGAGCTTCTCGCGCGTGTCGGCGATGTCGAGGTTGCGCATCGTCAGCTGGCCGATGCGGTCCTGCGGCGAGAACGCGCCTTCGACCTTCTCCATGCTCAGCCGCTCGGGCTTGTAGGTCAGGTTCGCCGACTCGGTGTTCAGCAGCGAGTAGTCGTTGCCGCGGCGCAGCTCGAGCGTGACCTCGCCGGTGATCGCGCTGGCGACCCAGCGCTGCGCGGTCTCGCGCAGCATGATCGCCTGCGGGTCGAACCAGCGCCCCTGGTAGAGCAGGCGGCCGAGCTTCAGGCCGTTCATCCGGTACTGCTCGATCGTGTCCTCGTTGTGGATGCCGGTCACGAGCCGCTCGTAGGCGATGAACAGCAGCGCGAGGCCCGGCGCCTCGTAGATGCCGCGGCTCTTCGCCTCGATGATGCGGTTCTCGATCTGGTCGCTCATGCCCAGGCCGTGGCGGCCGCCGATGCGATTCGCTTCGAGCAGCAGCTCGACCGGGCTCGCGAAGCGCATGCCGTTCAACGCGACCGGGTGGCCTTCTTCGAAGCGCACGGTGACCTCTTCACGCTTGACGTCGACCTCGTCGCGCCAGAACGCGACGCCCATGATCGGCTGCACGATCTTCATGCCGCTGCTGAGGTGCTCGAGGTCCTTCGCCTCGTGCGTTGCGCCGAGCATGTTGGAGTCGGTCGAGTAGGCCTTCTCGGCCGACATCTTGTACTTGAACCCCGCGGCGCTCATGAACGCCGACATCTCGGCGCGGCCGCCGAGCTCGTCGATGAAGAGCTGGTCGAGCCAGGGCTTGTAGATCTTCAGGCCCGGGTTCGCGAGCAGACCGTAGCGGTAGAAGCGCTCGATGTCGTTGCCCTTGTAGGTGCTGCCGTCGCCCCAGATGTTGACGTCGTCGTCCTTCATCGCCGCGACCAGCATCGTGCCGGTGACCGCGCGGCCGAGCGGCGTCGTGTTGAAGTAGGTCAGGCCGCCGGTCGAGATGTGGAACGCGCCGCTTTGCAGCGCCGCGATGCCTTCGGCGACGAGCTGCGAGCGGCAGTCGATCAGCCGAGCGGCCTGCGCGCCGTACTCCATCGCCTTGCGCGGGATCTCGTCGTAGTCGGCCTCGTCCGGCTGGCCCAGGTTCGCGGTATAGGCGTAGGGAACCGCGCCCTTGTTGCGCATCCAGTGCAGCGCGGCGCTGGTGTCCAGCCCCCCGGAGAACGCGATGCCGACCTTCTGGCCGACGGGCAGGTGCTGAAGAATGGTTGCCATGGGAGGACTGGGTGAAGTTCGGGCGAGGGGAGCAGCGATTTTAGGTGCATGGCGCTGAAGCGCCCGGCCTTGGCCCCGAGACCGCCGCTGTCGTCCAGGCCCTGCGTTAAGCTTGCCGCGCGCAAGAGATGCAGCACCCTTCATGAGCGCCGACCCGAATCCGCCGAAACCGCCTGTGGCCGGGCTCGCGCTGAACGAGCACGACGCGCTGCCGGCCGGCACCCGCTTCGGCGAGTTCGAGATCATCCACGTGCTCGGTGTCGGCGGCTTCGGCATCGTCTACCTCGCGCAGGACCATTCGCTCGAACGCCAGGTCGCGCTGAAGGAGTACATGCCGGCGGCGCTCGCGGCGCGCGGTGCCGGTGCGATGGTCACGGTGCGCGCGAGTGCGTTCGCCGAGACCTACGCGGCCGGGCTGCGCTCGTTCATCAACGAGGCGCGGCTGCTTGCGCGCTTCGATCACCCGTCGCTGGTGAAGGTCTACCGCTTCTGGGAGGACAACGGCACCGCCTACATGGTGATGCCCTACCTGCAGGGCCGCACGCTGCGCGACGCGCGCCGCGCGATGGCGCAACCGCCCGACGAGGCCTGGATCCGCGCCGTGCTCGCACCGGTGCTCGACGCGCTCGAGCTGCTGCACCGCGAAGGCGTGTTCCATCGCGACATCGCACCCGACAACATCCTGCTGCCGCGCGGCGGCGCGCCGATCCTGCTCGACTTCGGCGCCGCGCGGCGCGTCATCAGCGACCGCAGCCAGTCGCTGACCGCGATCCTGAAGCCCAGCTACGCGCCGATCGAGCAGTACGCCGAGATGGCGACGATGCGCCAGGGCCCGTGGACCGATCTCTACGCGCTCGGCGCGGTGCTGCACTACCTGCTGTTCGGCGTGCCGCCGGCGCCTGCGACCGCGCGCGCGGTGCAGCCCGATGCCGAACCGATCGAGCAGCGCGCCGTGGCCGGCGTCTCGCCGCGCTTCGTCAGCACGGTCGCGTGGATGCTCGGTGTGCGCCCGCTGGACCGGCCGCAGAGCGTCGCCGCGCTGCGTGCGGCGCTGGACGGCGAGTTGCCGATCCCGTCGAGCGCGTGGCGCGGCGTGACGGTGGCGGGCGGCGCTGCCGCGGCGGCGCCGATCGAGCCGCCGACGCCGCTGGACCGGGCCCATCAGCCGACCGAGCCGATGAACCCGCCCGCGCCGCCGCAGCTCGCGAAGAAGCTGGCCGCGGCGCGGCCGCCGGCTGCGCCATCGGGCGCCGCGCCGATGCGCTCGACCCCGCCGGGCACGCCGCCGCCGACGTACGTTCCGCCTGCGCGCGCGACCACGCCTGCGGCCGACGCCGGGCCTGCAAGCGCATCGCTACCCGCGGCAGCAGCGGCGCCGGCGCGCCGCGGCGCGAAACTCGCCGGCCTGCTGGCCGCCGCGGCGCTCGCGGCCGGCGTGCTGTGGCAGTTCATCGGCGTGGTCGGAGGTCCGCGCAAGCCGGCGCCGCCGTTGGCCGCGGCGGTCGCCAGCGGCGCCGCGCGCAGC
>NZ_JBFUKR010000013.1:0-155058 GCF_056400745.1 Rhizobacter sp. P5_A1 | reverse complement strand
GGCGCCGGAAGGCCGCCGGGCGCCGGCTGCGGCGCCGCGACCGTGGGCGGCGGCGCGACGATGCCGCTCGCGGCGCCGCTCGGCTTCACCGGGTTCTTGCCGTACAGCGGGCTGTTCGGGTCCCAGTTCTTGTTCCTCTGGGTCTCGGCCGCGTCCTGGTCGGCGGTGCGCTGCGGCACCTTGTTGACGAACGGGATCGGCACCTTGGTCACGTACAGCGCGACGCCGAGCGCGAGCGCGAGGCCGATCAGCAACCCGATGATCAGGCCGACGGCGAAGCCGCCACGTTGGGATCTCTGCTTGTCGTTCATGACGCTTCCGGCGTGTCCTTGGATTCGGGGAGCTCGCGCTCCATGCGCTCGGGCGCGCTGACGCCGAGCACCGCGAGCGCGTTGCGGATGACCTGGGCGCACGCGACCAGCAACGCGATGCGCGCGCGTGTCAGCGCGGCGTCGCCGCCGAGCACGCGCTCGGCCGCGTAGTAGCTGTGGAACGTGCCGGCGACATCGCGCAGGTAGAAGGTCAGGTCGTGCGGCGCCAGGCCCGTCGATGCGTTCGCGAGCATCGCCGGGAACTCGGCGAGCCTGAGCATCAGCGCGGCCTCGGTCGGCGCGGTCAGCAAGGACAGGTCGGCGGGGCTGTCGAGCCGGCCGCCCTTGTCGACGAAGTTGCGGATCACCGAGCAGATCCGCGCGTGTGCGTACTGCACGTAGAACACCGGGTTCTCGTCGTTCTGCTTCAGCGCGAGGTCGACGTCGAACGTGAACTCGCTGTCGGCCTTGCGGCTCAGCAGGAAGAAGCGCACCGCATCGCGGCTGGTCCAGTCGATCAGGTCGCGCAAGGTCACGTAGCTGCCGGCGCGCTTCGAGATCTTGACCTCCTGTCCGCCCTTCATCACGGTGACCATCTTGTGCAGCACGTACTCGGGGTAGCCGGTCGGAACGCCCGTGCCGGCCGCCTGCACGCCGGCGCGCACCCGCGCGACCGTGCCGTGGTGGTCGCCGCCCTGGATGTTGATCGCCTTCGTGAAGCCGCGCTCGTACTTGTTGACGTGGTAGGCGACGTCGGGGACGAAGTACGTGAATCCGCCGTCCGACTTGCGCATCACGCGGTCCTTGTCGTCGCCGTAGTCGGTCGTGCGCAGCCACAGCGCGCCACCCTCCTCGAAGGTCTTGCCGGATTCGATCAGGCGCTTGACGGTCGCGTCGACGCGGCCGCTCGAATACAGGCTCGACTCGAGAAAGTAGTGGTCGAAGCGCACGCCGAAGGCCCGCAGGTCGAGGTCTTGCTCGTGGCGCAGGTAGGCGACGGCGAACTGGCGGATCGAGTCGAGATCGTTCACGTCGCCCGACGCGCTGAACTCGCGGTCGTCGGCCTTCACGGTTTTCTTCGCGAGGAAGTCGGCGGCGATGTCGGCGATGTACTCGCCGTTGTAGGCCGCGTCGGGCCACTGCGCATCGCCCGGCTTGAGGCCGCGCAGGCGCGCCTGCACCGAGGCCGCGAGCGTCGCGATCTGCACGCCGGCATCGTTGTAGTAGAACTCGCGGCTGACACGCCAGCCCTGCGTCTCGAACAGGTTGCAGATCGCGTCGCCGAGCGCCGCCTGGCGCGCGTGGCCGAGGTGCAGCGGACCGGTCGGGTTGGCCGAGACGAATTCGACCAGCACCTGGTCGGGCCGCGCCGGCTGGCGCCCGAAGGCGTCGCCGGCGGCCAGGATCTCGCCGACGATCGCCTGCTTCGCGCCGGCTTTCAGGCGCAGGTTGATGAAACCGGGGCCGGCGATCTCGAGCGCGTCGACCCAGCGCTCGACGGCCGGCTGGCGCCTCAGCGCATCGACCAGAGCGGCGGCGACTTCACGCGGATTCTTCTTCAGCGCCTTGGCGAGCGGCATCGCGGCGGTGCAGGCGAGGTCGCCATGCGCGGCCTGTTTCGGGGACTCGAACGCCGGCGCGAGCGTCGCCTGCGGCGCGACCTCGGCGACGGCAGCGGCCAGCGCTTCGACGAGGTCCTGTTTGGCTTGGATCATGCATCGATTCTACGGGTGCGCCTCGCGGGCAAGCCGCGCGTCGGCCGTCGCCGGAGCCCTTGCAGGCGAGCGGGAATAGTTGCTGTTTGTCGCGCTGTTCGAGCCGACGCGCGAACGCCGCCGGTGCGAAGATGCGCCTTCCACGCCCACCCTCCATGCACACCGCCCCGACGCCCCTTGTCGCGCCGACGCTCACCGAGGCGTCGCCGCTGCCCAGCCACGTCGGCAAGTACCGGGTGCTCAAGCGCCTGGGCGAAGGCGCGACCGCCGAGGTCTTCCTGTGCCACGACGATTTCAAGGGCATCGATGTCGCGATCAAACGCGTGCGCCCGAACGTCAACGGCGACGCGATGGACGGCCGCTACTCCGAGCGCTTCTTTGCCGCCGAGGCCGCGCTGGTCGGGCGCCTGAACCACCCGAACGTCGCGCAGATCTTCGACGCCGTGGCCGACCCGGTCGCGCCGTACCTGGTGATGGAGTACGTTGCCGGCAGCACGCTGCGCCCGTACTGCCGCGCCGACCAATTGCTCGCGCTCGAGCTGATTGTCGAAATCGGCTTCAAATGCGCGATGGCGCTGGGCTACGTGTACCGCCAGGGCCTGATCCACCGCGACGTGAAGCCGGCGAACCTGCTCGCGGTGCTGACCAACGGCTCGATCACCGATGTGAAGATCAGCGACTTCGGCAGCGTGCTGAACCTGTCGGCCGACACCACGCAGATCTACCGCGTCGGTTCGCTCGCGTACATGTCGCCGGAACAACTCGACGGCGGCACGCTCGACTGCCGCGCCGACATGTACTCGCTCGGCGCCGTGCTGTACCACCTGATCGCCGGGCGGCCGCCGTTCGAAGCGCAGGTGCAGTCGGCGATGATGCACCAGATCTACCACGTGCAGCCGGCGCCGCTGGGGGCGCTGCGCGATGGCGTCAGTGCCGGGCTGAACGCGATGATCCAGCGCGCGCTGGCCAAGCAGGCGGGCGAGCGCTACGCCAACTGGGAGGAGTTCGCGCAGGCGCTGTCGGCACTGATCACGAACCAGCAGGTGCCGCGCGGCCAGTTGCAGGGCGTGCTCGACTCCGAGCGTTTCAACCTGCTGCGCTCGCTCGACTTCTTCGGGGGCTTCGGCGACGTCGAGCTCTGGGAGGTCGTGCACCGCGCGAAGTGGCAGCGCTTTCACTTCGGCCACGCGCTGTACCGCAAGGGCGAGGAGGGCAACAGCTTCCACATCCTCGCGCAAGGCGAGGTCGAGGTGTTCCGCGACGGCAAGAAGGTCGCGCAGCTCGGCGCCGGCACGTCGATCGGCGAGATGGCCTACCTCGCGCCCAACCCCGAGCTGAAGCGCCACAGCACCGACGTGATCGTCACCGAACCGGCGACGACGATCTCGTTCACGCCCGAGACGCTGGTGCAGGTCAGCCCGGGCTGCAAGCATCTGTTCGACGAGGCTTTCATCCGCGTGCTCGTGCGCCGGCTGCATGTCGCGCACGAGGCTCTCGCGCACCCGCGGCGCATCTTGTAAGGCGTTCGCATGAAATGCGGCGCGCGGCCGTGTCGGCCGCGAGACAGCGCGGCGCGTTGTGCGCTTGCTGGCCTATCGGTCGCGTGCTTCAATGCTCGCCGGCATCCAGCCTACCCCTGTGCAACCTTCCGAGGAGCTCCGATGAAACACCTGATGACCGCGCTTGCCCTGTCCGTCGCCTGTCTCTCGCCGTCTGCCTTCGCCGCCGACGCCGCGAGCGCGCCGATGGGCAAGCAGCAGACCAAGATGGCCGAGTGCAACAAGGACGCCGCCGACAAGAAAGGCGACGAGCGCAAGGCCTTCATGAAGAGCTGCCTGTCGAACAAGAAGATGGCGCAGCAGGAAAAGATGAAGGCCTGCAACGCCGATCCGAAGGCCAAGGAGACCAAGGGCGACGCACGCAAGGCCTTCATGAAGGAATGCCTGAGCAAATAGGGCTGATGCGGCCGGTGACGGCCGCTGTCCCCGACAAGGCCCGCCGCGTGCGGGTCTTGTCATTTCTGCGGCGCGCGCTTCCAGTAGCCCGCGTCGCCGTAGCTGTGCTTCAGAAAATCGATCCACAGCCGCACCCGCAGCGCGAGGTGCTTCGCGTGCGGGAACACCGCGTAGATGCCGTTCGGCGGCGCCGCGAACGCGTCGAGCACGCTGACGAGCTCGCCGGCCGCGATCTCGTGCTCGACCTCCCAGGTCGAGCGCCATGCCAGCCCGAGCCCGGCGGAGCACCAGGCGTGCAGCACCTGGCCGTCGGTGCAGTCCAGGCGGCCCCCGGGCCGCAGGTGGATCACCTCGCCATCGACGACGAAGGCCCAGCCGCGCGTCTGGCTCGCGTCGCTCGACAGCGCGAGGCACTCGTGGCGCGCGAGCTCGCCCGGGTGGGCCGGCGTGCCGGCGCGCTTCAGGTAGGCCGGCGTCGCGACGCACAGGCGCCGGTTGTCGGCCAGCCGCACGCTGACCAGGCTGCTGTCGGGCAGGTCGCCGACGCGCACCGCGCAGTCGAAGCTCTCGTTGACGATGTCGACGACGCGGTCCGAGAGGTTCAGCGACAGGCTGACCTCCGGGTGCAGCGCCAGGAAGCGCGGCACCAGCGGCGCGACATGGCGGCGCCCGAAGCCGGCCGGCGAGGTGATGCGCAGGTGGCCGCTCGCCTTCACGCCGCCGGCGCTGACGCTGGCCTCGGCGTTGGCCCAGTCGGCGAGCAGGCGCTGGCAGTCCTCGAGGAACGCGCTGCCCTCGTGGGTCAGTGTGATGCGGCGTGTCGTGCGCACCAGCAGCTTGACGCCCAGGCGCCGCTCGAGCGCATCGATGCGGCGGCCGATCACCGCCGGCGCGACGCCCTCGGCCGCCGCCGCGGCGGTCAGGCTGCCGCGGATCGCGACCGACGCGAAGGATTCGAGCTGCTTCAGCTTGTCCATCGTTCAACTCAATTCAGTGCATTTAGGTCATCAATCCAAGGATTGGATCGTACTTAATGCCGATCGGCTTATCGAATAGATTGTCGAGATGGACAAGCCGCCCACCGCCACTCCGCCGCGCGCGGTGCTGTTCGACGCCTACGGCACGCTGTTCGACGTCTACAGCGTTGCGCTGCTGGCCGAGCAGCTGTTCCCCGGCTTTGGCGAGCGTCTGTCGGTACTGTGGCGCGACAAGCAGATCGACTACACCCGGCTGACCTCGATGAGCGGCCATTACAAGCCGTTCTGGGAGCTGACCCGCGCCGGGCTGCGTTTCGCAGCGCAGCGCCTGGGTCTGACGCTCGACGCGGTCAGCGAAGACCGGTTGATGAACCAGTACCGGCACCTGAGCAGCTTCCCCGAGAACCGCGAGGTGCTGGCCGAGCTGAAGGCGCGCGGCGTGCCGGCCGGCATCCTGTCGAACGGTGACCCCGAGATGCTCGGCGTCGCGGTCAAGAGCGCCGGCTTCTCGGGCCTGCTCGCGCACGTGCTCAGCGTGCATGCGCTGCGCAAGTTCAAGACCGACCCGGCGACCTACGCGCTCGGCACGCAGGCACTGAACCTGCAAGCGAAAGAAGTCCTGTTCGTCTCGAGCAACGGCTGGGACGCGATCGGCGCGACCTGGTTCGGCTACACGACGCTGTGGGTCAACCGCTTCGGCCTGCCGCTCGAACAGCTCGACACGAACCCCACGCGCATCGGCACGAGCCTGCGCGATGTGCTCGCGTTCTTCGATTAACTCACTCACGCACCGAACATGACCGCACGCATCCCCGTCCACGGCCTTCAAGTCGCCACCTCGCTGCATCGCTTCGTCGAGGAACAGGTCCTGCCCGGCACCGGCATCGATGCCGCCGCGTTCTGGAAAGGCTTCGATGCGATCGTGCACGAGCTCGCGCCGAAGAATGCCGCGCTGCTCGCCGAGCGCGACCGCCTGCAGCGCGAGCTCGATGCCTGGCACCGCAAGCATCCGGGGCCGATCAGGAAGCCGGCCAAGTACCAGGCCTTCCTCGAGAAGATCGGCTACCTCGTGCCGGTGCCGCCGGTCGTGAAGGCGACGACGAAGAATGTCGATGCCGAACTGGCGTTGCAGGCCGGCCCGCAGCTGGTCGTGCCGATCACCAACGCGCGCTACGCATTGAACGCCGCGAATGCGCGCTGGGGTTCGCTGTACGACGCGCTGTACGGCACCGACGCGATCTCCGAGGCCGACGGCGCCGAAAGGGCCGGATCAGGGAGGGGTTCGGGCTACAACCCGGTGCGCGGCGCGAAGGTCATCGCCTACGCGCGCCATGTGCTCGACCGCACCGCACCGCTCAAGAAGGGATCGCATCTCGACTCGGCCGGGTACCAGGTGGTCGACGGCGCGCTGCGCGTCACGCTGAAGAACGGCACGACGACCGGCCTGGCGAAACCCGCGCAGTTCGTCGGCCACCAGGGCGCTGCCGCCGCGCCCTCGGGCGTGCTGCTGCAGCACCACGGCCTGCACCTCGACCTGCGCATCGACCGCACGACCCCGATCGGCGCGGGCGATGCGGCCGGCGTCTCCGACCTGGTGCTCGAATCGGCGCTGTCGACGATCCTCGACCTCGAAGACTCGGTCGCGGTCGTCGACGCCGACGACAAGGTGCTGGCCTACGGCAACTGGCTCGGCATCCTGAAGGCGACGCTGACCGAACAGGTCAGCAAGGGCGGCAAGACCTTCACGCGCGGGCTGAACGCCGACCGGGTCTACGTCGGACCCAAGGGCGGCGAGGTCAGGCTGCACGGCCGCTCGCTGCTGTTCGTGCGCAATGTCGGCCACCTGATGACGAACCCGGCGATCCTGTGGGGCGCCGATCGCCGGGAGATTCCCGAAGGCATCATGGACGCGGTCGTCACGACGACGATCGCGCTGCACGACCTGCAAAAGCGCGGCCGGGGAGCGGCAGGCGCCGCCTCCGGCGCCGCGGGCATCGTCAACTCGCGCAAGGGCTCGGTCTACATCGTCAAGCCGAAAATGCACGGCCCGGCCGAGGTCGCGTTCGCGGCCGAGCTGTTCGGCCGCGTCGAGCAGTTGCTCGGGCTGCCGAAGGCGACCGTCAAGCTCGGCATCATGGACGAGGAGCGCCGCACCAGCGTCAACCTGAAGGCCTGCATCGCCGCCGCGGCGGACCGGGTCGCGTTCATCAACACCGGCTTCCTCGACCGCACCGGCGACGAGATGCACAGCGCGATGCAGGCCGGCGCGATGCTGCGCAAGGGCGACATGAAGAGCAGCGCCTGGATCCAGGCCTACGAGCGCAACAATGTGCTCGTCGGGCTGAGCTGCGGTCTGCGCGGCAAGGCGCAGATCGGCAAGGGCATGTGGGCGATGCCCGACCTGATGGCGGCGATGCTCGAGCAGAAGATCGCCCACCCGAAGGCCGGTGCGAACACCGCCTGGGTGCCGAGCCCGACCGCCGCGACGCTGCACGCGCTGCACTACCACCAGGTCGACGTGTTCGCGGTGCAGGGCGCGCTCGAGAAGACCGATGCCGCCGCCGCGGCGCCGGCGATCCTCGACGGGCTGCTGACCGTGCCGGTCGTGAAGAAGGCGAAGTGGTCGCAGGCCGAGCGCCAGCAGGAGCTCGACAACAACGCGCAGGGCATCCTCGGCTACGTCGTGCGCTGGATCGACCAGGGCGTGGGCTGCTCGAAGGTGCCTGACATCCACAACGTCGGCCTGATGGAAGATCGCGCCACCTTGCGCATCAGCAGCCAGCACATGGCGAACTGGCTGCGGCACGGCGTCGTCGGCAAGCAGGACGTGAACGCGACCCTGAAGCGCATGGCCAAGGTCGTCGACAGGCAGAACGCCGGCGACCCGCTGTACCGGCCGATGGCCGGGCACTTCAAGGACTCGGCCGCGTACCAGGCCGCGCACGACCTGGTCTTCAAGGGCCTCGTGCAACCGAGCGGCTACACCGAGCCGCTGCTGCACGCGTGGCGGCTGAAGGTCAAGGCTGCGGGCTGAGCGGGGCAGGTTCGACCGCGGCGCCGACAAGCCGGTCCAGGCGCATCGATGAGCGCCGCGCCGCCGGCGCGAGCGTGAGTCTTCGGCCCAATTGCGGCATCATTCGTGCCGTGAACCGCGCCGACACGCTCGCTCTCCTGACCCGGCACAAGCCAGAGTTGCAGCGCCGCTTCGGCGTTGTGCGGCTCGCGCTGTTCGGGTCGCGGGCGCGCGAAAGCGCGCGCGGGGGCAGCGATGCAGACATTCTTGTCGCCTTCGACGGCCCCGCCAGTTCGGCGCGCTATTTCGGCGTCCAGTTCTACCTCGAAGACTTGCTCGGCTGCGCCGTCGATCTCGTCACCGAGACCGCGCTGCGCGCCGAGCTGCGGCCGTTCGTCGAGCGGGATGCCATCAGTGTCTGATGCTTCCTTGCCGCTCGAGTGGCGGTTCTACGTCGAAGACATGGTGGACTTCTGCGCCAAGGTCTCGCGGTATGCGCAAGGCCTGGATCGCAGTTCGGTCGTCGCGCTTCGCGATCAGCTGATTCATGGCTACCTCGGCGTCGACGACGACACCTTGTGGAGCATCGTGCGCGACGACCTCGCACCTCTGCGTGAGGCCCTGACGCGGCTCCTTGCGGCACGGCCGTAGAAGGCCGATGACCGAACAAGAACCCCACCCGCACTCCCGCGCCGGCCTGGAACAGCGCTTCGGCCCCCACTACCGCTGGCGGGTGCTGCTGACGGTGATGATCGGCACGATGGCGGCCATCATGGCGTCGACGATCATCAACGTCGCGGTGCCCGACATGAGCCGCGTGTTCGGCCTCGGCCAGGAGCGCGCGCAGTGGCTGTCGGCCGGCTTCATGGCGGCGATGACCTTGTCGATGCTGACGACGCCGTGGCTGCTGCAGCGCTTCGGCTACCGCCACACGTACATCGGGGTCGTGCTGCTGTTGCTGTGCGGCGGCGTGATCGGCGGGTTGAGCCCGTGGTTCGAACTGGTGCTCGCGATGCGCGTCGCCGAAGGCCTGGCGGCCGGCGTGCTGCAGCCGATCCCGGCGATCGTCGTGATGCACGCGTTCGATCGCTCGGAGCAGGGCAAGGCGATGGGCATCTTCGGCTTCGGCGTCGTGCTCGCGCCGGCGATCGGGCCGAGCGTCGGCGGGGTGCTGGTCGAGTGGTTCGGCTGGCGCTCGATCTTCTTCGTCGTCACGCCGTTCTGCCTGGTCGCGCTGCTGCTGGCGCGGCGCTACCTGCCGATCACGGCGCCGGGCGGCGTCGAGGCAGACCGTGACGGCGCGAAGCTCGACCTCGTCGGCCTGGTGCTGATCGGCGTCGCGGTGCTGGCGCTGCTGAACGGCATGGTCCAGCTGCACGCTGCGGCCGGCGGCACCGGCTGGGCGCTGCTCGCGTGCAGCGCGACCGCGCTGGTCGGCTTCGTCTTCCACCAGCGGCGCGGCGCGCGGCCGCTGATGGAGCTGCGCCTGTTCGCGCACCGCAACTTCGCGCTCGGCGGCGTGGTTGCGTTCATCTACGGCATGGCCTTGTTCGGCTCGACCTACCTGGTGCCGGTGTTCATGCAGATCGCGCTGCGCCTGCCGCCGAGCCAGGCCGGCGCGGCGCTGTTGCCGGCGGGCTTCGTGCTCGCGCTCACGATCCCGTTCGCCGGGCGCCTGACCGACCGCCTGCCGTTCGGCCGCATCGTCGCGTTCGGCTTGACGCTGCTGGCCGCGTCGTTCCTGCTGATGATCACGGTCGGGCCGGCGAACTCGCTGTGGTGGATCGTCTCGTGGGCGGTGATCGGGCGCATCGGCCTGGGCTTCGTGCTGCCGTCGCTGAACGTCGGCGCGATGCGCGGCCTGCCGGGCGCATTCATCACGCAGGGCGCGAGCACGATCAACTTCATGCGCCAGCTCGGCGGCGCGGTCGGCATCAGCCTGGTCGGCATCGTGCTCGAATGGCGGCTGCAGGCGCTGCCGGCGGATGCGGTACGCGCGTTCCACGAAACCTTCGTGCTGATCGGACTGATCACCGGCTGCGCGGTGCTCGCCGCGCTGCGGATGGGCGCCGCGCCGCCACGGGCGGCCGTCGGGCCTGCCTAGAATCCAGCCCCCCACACCGGACCCCCTCGGCCTCCTTCGCGCTCCATGAACCTCGGCATCGAAACCCTCCCTCCAGCGTGCGACGTGCTCGTGATCGGCGCCGGCCCGGCCGGCAGCGGCGCGGCGATCACGCTCGCACGCGCCGGGCTCGACGTGGTGCTGGTCGACAGCCACGCGTTCCCGCGCGACAAGGTCTGCGGCGACGGCCTGATCCCCGATGCGCACAACGCGTTGCGCAAGCTCGGTGTCCTCGACGAGGTGATGGCGCAGGCGCAGCCGAGCGGCCTCGTCGGCTGCATCGGACCGCGCGGCGGGCGCATCGACGTGCCGGGCGAGCTCGCGGTGCTGCCGCGCAAGCAGCTCGACGAGATCGTCTGCCGCGCCGCGGTGGCCGCGGGCGCGCGCATGTTCGCGCCGCTGCGTTTCGTCGCGACGATCGAGGCCGACGGCGTCGTCGTCGGCGCGCGGCTGCAGCACGGCGCCGCCGCGCGCGAGCTGCGTGCGCGCTGGGTGCTGCTCGCGACCGGCGCGGTGCCGCAGGCGCTGCTCGCGGCCGGCATGTCGCAGCGCCACACGCCGAGCGGCGTGGCGCTGCGCGGCTATGTGAAGAACGATGCGATGGTGGGCCGCATCAGCGCGCTCGAGATCGTCTGGCACCGCGCGCTGACACCCGGCTATGGCTGGATCTTCCCGTGCCGGGACGGCGTGTTCAACATCGGCGTGGGCATCGCCGACAGCCACAACGAGCGTCGCAACGGGCGGCTCGCGAAACGCGAGCTGAACCTGCGTCAGGTGATGGACGACTTCCAGAAGGTCTACGCGCCGGCACGCGAGCTGATGCAGGGCGGCATGGCGCTCGGGCCGATGAAAGGCGCGCCGCTGCGCTGCACGCTCGAGGGCGCGCGCTACACGCGGCCCGGGTTGCTGGTCGTCGGCGAGGCCGCGGGCAGCACCTACTCGTTCACCGGCGAAGGCATCGGCAAGGCCTACGAGACCGGCATCCACGCGGCCGAGGCCGTGATCGCGGGCGGCGCCGCGCCTGCCGCCGATGCCGCGGTGCGCACCGACTACGAGGCGCGCCTGCGCGCGCTGAAGCCCCGCTTCGACCTGTACCAGCGCGCCAATGCCGTGAACCGCCACCCGTGGCTGACCGACCTGCTGATCTGGCGCGCGAACCGCAGCCCGCGGTTGCTGCGCCGCATGAGCGGCGTGTTGAACGAGACCAGCAACCCCGGCAACCTGGTCTCGCTCAAGGGCCTGGCGCGCGTGTTTCTGGAGTGAAATTGACGATGAGACTGCATCGTGTGATTCGATCGTGTGTGGCATTGTCGGCCGCCGACCGCCTTGCCGCTGCTGGCGTACGCTAGGAAGTGCCATGTGCCAGCTCCTCGGCATGAATGCCAACACGCCGACCGACCTGATGTTCAGCTTCACCGGGTTCTCGACCCGCGCGGCGGAACACCAGGACGGCTTCGGCATCGCCTTCTTCGAAGGCGCCGGCGTGCGCCTGCTGGTCGACGCGCAAAGCGCGCGCCAGTCGCCGGTGGCGGAGATGGTGCGGCGCTTTCCGATCCACAGCCGCAGCATCATCGCCCACATCCGCAAGGCGACGCAGGGCCGCGTGACCTTGGCGAACACGCATCCGTTCGTGCGCGAGCTGTGGGGCCGCTACTGGGTGTTCGCGCACAACGGCGATCTGAAGGGTTTCGCGCCGCGCCTGCATGGCGCGTTCCGGCCGGTCGGCGAGACCGACAGCGAGCACGCGTTCTGCTGGCTGATGCAGGAGCTCGCGAAGGCGCATGCCAGCGTGCCGACCACGCCCGAGCTGACGGCCACATTGCGCGAGCTCGCGCCGCAGCCGGCGTCGCACGGCACGTTCAACTTCATGCTCAGCAACGGCCAGGCACTGTGGGCGCATTGCTCGACGCAGCTGCACCACATCGTGCGCCAGCATCCGTTCGCGCGCGCGTCGTTGCAGGATGAAGACGTGACGGTCGACTTTGCCCAGCACACGTCGGCGAGCGACCGTGTTGCGGTGATCGTCACCGAGCCGCTGACGAAGGACGAGGTCTGGACCGCGTTCGCACCCGGCGAGCTGCGCGTGTTCGTTGACGGCGCGCCGTTGGCTGTCTGATACCGCCGTTCGGCGCGGCTTGCTGTTGCGTACCCAACCCGAGTTCGGGGGGCGCAGTACGGGTGAAATCGGGCACACTGCGCGCTTGCGGTTTCCGCCAGATCCTGCCTCTTTCCTGCGCTCCTTCCCCCGATGCCAACCGCCCTGATCGCCGATGACGAGGAAGTGCCGCGCGCGCAACTGGTGGCGGCGTTGCGCGCGGCCTGGCCCGAATTGCAGATCGTGCAGGAGTGCGTGAACGGCGTCGATGCCTGGGACGCGTTTCTCGAGCACGAGCCCGATGTCTGCTTTCTCGACGTTCGCATGCCCGGGCTGACCGGCATCGAGGTCGCGCAGCGCATCGGCGCGCGCTCGCACCTGGTGTTCGTCACCGCGCACGGCGACCACGCGCTGGCCGCGTTCGATGCCGGCGCGGTCGACTATGTGCTGAAGCCCGTCGATGCCGAGCGTCTCGAGAAGACGGTCGCGCGCGTGAAGGCCCGGCTCGCGTCGCCGGGCCCGGCGCCGGCCGAGCTGCAGCAGCTGCTGAACCAGCTCGCCGGCCAGGTGCGCAAGCCGGCGCCCCTCGATGTCATCCAGGCCGGCGTCGGCATGGAAGTGCGGCTCGTGCGGGTCGAGGACGTCGTCTACTTCGAGTCCGACGGCCGCTACACACGCGTCGTCTATCGCGAAGGCGAGACCGATGGCGAGGTGCTGGCCCGCACGCCGCTGAAGGAGCTGATCGGGCAACTCGACCCGGCGCGCTTCTGGCAGATCCACCGCTCGGTGATCGTGAACCAGCGCCACATCGCAAGCGCCGTGCGCATCGACGAAGACAACATGGTGCTGACCCTGCGTGGCCGCAGCGAGAAGCTGCCGGTCTCGCGCCATTTTCAGGGGCTGTTTCGCAGCCAGTGAGCGCGGCGGTCCGACGCCAGATTCGTCAAACAAGAGAAAAACAAGCTCCCCATGACCAACCCCGCCACGCCGACGCCCCGCTTCGACACCTTCTACCGCCATGGCGCGCTGACGCGCCTGCTCTTCGACTACGCCGACGCGCACCCCGAGCTGGTCGCGGTCGCGTCGATCGGCCGCAGCTTCGAGGGGCGCGACATCTGGGTCGCGACCGTCACGAACGCCGCGACCGGACCGGCCGCCGACAAGCCCGCGTTCTGGGCCGACGGCAACATCCATGCCGCCGAGTTGACTGCGAGCACCGCGGTGCTCTACTACCTGCACCAGCTCGTCACCGGCTACGGCAACGACAGCCAGGTCACGCAGCTGCTCGACACGCGCACGATCTACCTGTGCCCGCGCCTGAACCCCGATGGTGCCGAGCTCGCGCTCGGCGACAGGCCGCGCCACATCCGCTCGAGCACGCGGCGCTACCCGTACGAGGAAGACCCGGTCGAAGGCCTGACGACCGAGGACGTCGACGGCGACGGCCGGGTGCTCTTCATGCGCATCCCCGACCCGCACGGCGCCTACAAGAAGTGCGACCGCGACCCGCGCCTGATGGTGCCGCGCCGGCCCGGCGAGTTCGGCGGCGAGTACTTCCGGCTGATGCCCGAGGGCCTGCTGACCAACTACGACGGGCTGACGATCAACGTCAACAAGGACCCCGAAGGCCTCGATCTGAACCGCAACTTCCCGGCCTTCTGGCGCCAGGAATTCGAGCAGCCCGGCGCGGGCGACTACCCGGCCAGCGAGCCCGAGGTCAAGGCGATGGTCGACTTCGTGCTCGCGCACCCGAACATCGGTGCGGCGATCAGCTATCACACGCACAGCGGCGTGATCCTGCGGCCGATGGGCACGCAGAGCGACGACGACATGATCCCGGAGGACCTGTGGTCGATCAAGCGCTTCAGCGCGCTCGGCACCGAGCTGACCGGTTACCCGGCGATCAGCATCTGGCACGACTTCAAGTACCACCCGAAAGAGACCATCGGCGGCACGCAGGACTGGCTCTACGAACACCTCGGCGCGCTGTTCTGGGTCGTCGAACTGTGGGGCCCGAACAAGGCCGCCGGGATCACCGACTACAAGTGGATCGACTGGTACCGCGACCACCCGGTCGAGGACGACCTGAAGCTCTTGAAGTGGAGCGACGAGCAATGCGGCGGCCTGGCCCACGCCGACTGGAAGCCGTTCATGCACCCGCAGCTCGGCGCGATCGAGATCGGCGGTTGGGACAAGATGAACTTCTGGCGCAACCCGCCGCCGCACCTGCGCGAGCGCGAGGTCGCTCGCTTCCCGGCCTGGATGAACCAGATCGCGCTGAGCCTGCCGAAGCTCGAGCTGCTGCGCACCGAAGTCCGTGCGCTCGGCCCCGATACCTGGCGCGTGCGCTTCGCGGTCGGCAACAGCGGCTGGCTGCCGGCCTATGTCAGCAAGCGTGCGCTGGCGCGCAAGGTTGTGCGCGGCGTGATGTTCGAGATTCACCTGCCCGCGGGCGACCCCGAGATTTCGCTGGTCAGCGGCAAGCCGCGCATCGAAGGGCCGCAGCTCGAAGGCCACGCGCCGAAGGCTTCGCTGCAGGCCTTCCTGCCGAACCGCGAGGTGACCGGCGATCGCGCGGTCGTCGAGTGGGTCGTGCGGGCGCCGAAGGGCACACGGCTGGCGTTGACGGCGCAGGCGGAGCGCGCGGGCGTGGTGCGAACCGAGGTCAGCCTCGACTGACGCCGGAGCGCTTCATGACGATCGAGCGCATCTACATCGGCGCGGTGCAGGGCGCACGGCAGGTCGAGCAGGACGCGGTCACGGTGGTCGCCGGCGCCGGCATCGTGGGCGACCGCTACTTTGGCCGCCGCGATGAGCCGGGCCAGAACATCACGCTGGTCGAAGCGGAGGAGATCGAGGCGTTCATCCACGAGCACGGGCGCGACCGCGATCTCTCGATCACGAACCGAAACCTGGTGACGCGCGGCGTTCGATTGAACGCCCTCGTCGGCCGCGAGTTCATGGTCGGCGACGTGAGGTTGCGCGGTGTCGAACTCTGCGAGCCCTGCCTCGGCCTGGGCACCGCATTGGCCGGCGCCGATCTCGCCGCGGCAACGGTCGTCAAGAAGCTGCTCCATCGCGCCGGCCTGCGCGCCGACGTTGTCTCAGGGGGCGTCATCGCGCGCGGCGCGCCGGTGCACGCCTCGCTCGACGAGCGAGTCAGCTAGGCCGACCGACGGTCATTCACCCAGCTCGTCGCTGGACGCCGCGCGCGGCAGCACCGGTGCCTCGCTCATCGCCTGGCGCCACACCTTCTTCGGCAGGAACGTGCGCAGCTGACCGATCGCCTTGTCGATCAGCGCCGAATGCAGTTCGTGCGCGATGCCGGGCAGCACATCGGCGGTCACGTCGCCGCCCAGCGCCAGCAAGGTCTGCGCCGAGTCGACCGCGGCGGCGGCCGGGATCACGGTGTCGGCCATGCCGTGGAACAGGTGCACGGTCGTGTCGAGCGGCACGTGCGTCGGCGCGCTCGCGTGGCGGCCCGAGAACGCGAGCACGCGGCCGGCGAGCATCGGCTCGGACTGCACCGCTTCGAGCGCCATCACCGCGCCTTGCGAGAAGCCGGCGAGCGCGGTGCGCTCCCAACCGATGTCGAAACGCTGCTGCAGCGCCCGCACCGTCGCGATGAACGCGGGCAGTGCGGCGGCCACGCGACCCGGGCGGTTGGCCTCGTCGACCCGGCGGATCGAGAACCACTGCCAGCCTTGCGCGTCGCCGATCACGGCGTCGAACGGGTCGGGCGCGTTCAGGCACAGCACCGCGGCCTGCGGATATTCGGCGATCAGGCGGCGCGCGAGCGGCAGCATGTGCTCGGCCGTCGCGCCGACGCCGTGGAACAGCAGGTAGAGCAATTCGGGCGGCCCGGGATCGGGCAGGTGGGCGAGGGCGGAAGTGTTCATCGCAGCGAAAAAGAGTGACCTGATACAAGTGGACCACGTCGCGGCCCTGCGGCGGATTCGTCCGCGAAATGCGCGCAGAATCGGCTCGCCCCGCGGCGGGGCTTTCCGGAACCAGAGGAGACGGCGTGGAGCTTTCGATCAACGGCCAGACCCGCACGCTCGCCGACGCCGCGGTCGCGCCCGACATGCCCTTGCTGTGGGCGCTGCGCGATGTGCTGAACCTGACCGGCACGAAGTTCGGCTGCGGCGTCGCGGCCTGCGGCGCGTGCACGGTGCAGGTCGACGGGCAGGCGCTGCGCGCGTGCGTGATACCGCTCTCGGCGGTGGCCGGCAAGCGCATCGTGACGATCGAGGCGCTCGGCAGCGCGGCGCAGCCGCATCCGCTGCAGACCGCGTGGATCGCGCACCAGGTGCCGCAGTGCGGCTACTGCCAGAGCGGCATGCTGATGGCCGCGGCCGCGTTGCTCGCGAAGAACCCGAACCCGACCGATGCCGACATCGACGCGGGCATCACCAACATCTGCCGCTGCGGCACCTACCCGCGCATCCGCGAAGCGATCAAGACGGCCGCGAGCGCGCTGCGCGGCGGTGGGCCGGTCAAGCCTGTACTGAAGCCCGGAGTAGCGCCATGAGCCCGGCGCCGGGCCGCCCCAAGGCGGGCGAAACCCCCTTGGGGGGCGGGCCGGCGTACCCGCCGGTCCGGGGGGCCCCATGAAGCGCCGCACGCTGATCCTGAGCGGCGCCGGCGCGGCCGCCGCGCTCGTCGTCGGCTGGGGCGTGATGCCGCCGCGCAGCCGCCAGGGCCGCGCCGACACCTTGCCGGTGGTCGGCGGCGAGGTCGGCCTGAACGGCTGGATCAAGATCGCCGACGACGGTCACGTCATCCTCGCGATGAACCGCAGCGAGATGGGCCAGGGCGTGCACACCGCGCTGGCGATGCTGGTCGCCGAAGAGCTCGACGTCTCGCTCGCGAAGGTCCGTCTGGTGCAGGCCGGCCCCGACAAGCTCTACGGCAATGTCGCGATGTTCGTCGGCAGTCTGCCGTTCCACCCGAGCGACAGCGAGCCCGGCCACGAGACGCGCACGGTGCGCACCGGGCAGTGGATCGTCTCGAAGTTCGCGCGCGAGCTCGGCATCAGCGCGACCGGCGGTTCGTCGAGCGTCGCCGATGCCTGGGACGTGCTGCGCCTCGCCGCAGCGACCGCGCGCGCACAGTTGCTCGGCGCGGCGTCGCTCGAGTGGCGGCTGCCGCTCGACGAACTGAGCGTGAAGAACGGCGTCGTCAGCCACGCGTCGGGCCCGCAAGGCCACTACGGGCTGTTCGCGAAGGCCGCGGCCGCGACGCCGCCGGGCGACGTGAAGCTGAAGTCGCCGAAAGACTGGACGCTGATCGGCACGGCAGCAAAGCGCGTCGACCTGCAGGCCAAGATCGACGGCAGCGCGCAGTTCGGCATCGACGTGCGGCTGCCGGATCAGCTCTATGCGGTCGTGCGCCACGCGCCGGCGATGGGCGGCAGCTACGGCGCGGTCGATGCCGACGCGGCGATGAAGCTGCCCGGCGTCGAGCGCGTCGTGCGCCTTGGCAGTTATGCGGGCTCCACCGCCGCGCTCGCGGTGGTCGGCACGACCTACTGGCATGCAAAGCAGGGCGCGCAGGCGCTGCGGGTCGAGTGGCAGGCGCCACCGGCCGGCGTGCTGAACAGCGCGGCGATCGACCAGGCGCTCGAACGCAGCGCGCGCGAAGCGGCGGCCGCCGGCGACGGCTTCGCGTTCCACAGCCGCGGCGATGTCGTCGACGCCGCAAAGGGCGCCGCGCGCCGGATCGAACAGGTCTACCGCGCGCCCTACCTCGCGCACGCGGCGATGGAGCCGATCAACTGCACCGCGCGGTTCGCCGAGGGCCGGGTCGAAGTCTGGGCGCCGACGCAGATGCCCGGCGCCGCGCGCGCGATCGCGGCGCGCGCGGCCGGCGTCGCCGAGGACGCGGTCACGCTGCATGTCACCTACCTCGGCGGCGGCTTCGGCCGGCGCCTCGATGTCGACTTCGTCGGCCAGGCCGTGCGCATCGCGCTCGAGACCGGCGGCCGGCCGGTCCAGCTGGTCTGGCCGCGCGAAGAAGACATCCCGCACGACTTCTACCGTCCCGCCGGCGTCGCGGTGATGCAGGCCAGCCTCGACGCGCGAGGCCTGCCGGTCGGCCTGTCGATCACCAGCGCCGGCGACGCGATCACGCCGCGCTGGATCGAGCGTGGCCTGCCCGCGCTCGCCGGCCCGATCGACACGCCCGACAAGACCACCAGCGAAGGGCTGTTCGACCTGCCGTACGCGGTGCCGAACCAGCGCATCGCGCATATCGCGACGCGCAGTGGTGTGCCGGTCGGCTTCTGGCGCTCGGTTGGCCATTCGCACAACGCGTTCTTCAGCGAGGGCTTCATCGACGAGCTCGCGACCGAGGCCAGGCAGGACCCGGTCGCGTTCCGCCTCGCGCTGCTGTACGACGCGCCGCGTCATGCGGCGGTGCTGCGGCTCGCGGCCGAGAAGGCTGGCTGGGGATCGCCGCTGCCGGCCGGCGTCGCCCGCGGCGTCGCGCTGCACGAGAGCTTCGGCAGCGTCGTCGCCGAGGTCGTCGAGCTGTCGATCGACGACGGCCGGCCGAGAGTTCGGCGCGTCGTCTGCGCGGCCGATGTCGGCATCGTCGTGAACCCGATGATCGTCGCGCAGCAGATGGAAAGCGCGGTGATCTTCGGCCTCAGCGCCGCGCTCTACGGCCGCGTCGACATCGTCGACAGTGTCGTGCAGCAGACCAACTTTCCGAACCACCCGGTCGTGAAGATGAACGAGGCGCCGCGCATCGAGACCTGGCTCGTGCCGAGCACGCGGGCGCCGAGCGGCGTCGGCGAGCCCGGCACGCCGCCGATCGCGCCGGCGGTCGCGAACGCGATGTTCGCGCTGACCGGCAAGCGCCTTCGCACGCTGCCGCTGCAGGGTTGAGCGGCGTTGCGTACCATGGGGTGATGCATCCTTTCGACACCGCCACCCTGCTCGAATCGCTGCCTGACGGCAGCTTCCGCGGTCACACAAGCCCCGCGTACGCGAACATGATCGGCCCGTTCGGCGGCGCCGTCGCGGCCTGCCTGCTGCAGGCGCCGATGCGCCACAGCGCGCGCCTCGGCGAGCCGATCGCGCTGACCGTCAACTTCGCGGCGGCGCTGGCCGACGGCGAGTTCCGGATCCATGCGCGCGCGTTGCGCACGAACCGCTCGACCCAGCACTGGGCGATGGAGCTGAGCCAGGGCGGCGAGGTTGCGGCGAGCGCGACCGCGGTCTTTGCGCAGCGCCGCGAGACCTGGTCCGCTCCCGAGGCGGCGCCGCCGGCGAACCTGCCGCACGCCGATACGCTGACGCGCTCGCCGCTGATCGGGCGACCGGCGTGGACGCATCGCTACGACATGCGCTTCGCGCGCGGCGGCTTGCCCGACGCGTTCGACGAGCAGCAGCAGCTCGATTCGGTGAGCCAGGTCTGGGTGCGCGACGAGCCGCCGCGCGCGCTCGACTTCATCGCGCTCGCGGCGCTGTGCGACAGCTTCTTCCCGCGCATCTTCGTGCGCCGGCGCAAGATCGCGCCGATCGGCACCGTCTCGCTGACGACCTACTTCCACGCCGACGCCGCGCTGCTGCAGGCGCAGGATGCGCGCCACGTGCTCGGCGCGGCGCGCGCGCTGAACTTTCGCAACGGCTACTTCGACCAGAGCGCCGAAGTCTGGAGCGACGACTGGCAGCTCCTCGCGAGCAGCCATCAGATCGTGTACTACCGCGAGTAACCCTCGGCGGCCCGGCGCCGGCCTGAGGACGTCTCGCGCTCACGCGCCGCGGTGCACCAGCCCGGCGAGTGTGCGGCGCAGTTTGCTCGCGTCGATCGGCTTCGTCAGGAAGTCGTCCATGCCCGCCTCGAGCGCCTCGTCGCGTTCCGAGACCAGCGCGGCGGCGGTCAGTGCGAGGATCGGCAGCGTTCCCGGGCCGTAGTGGCGGCGCAGTTCGCGTGCCGCCTCGTGACCGCCCATGATGGGCATCTGCACGTCCATCAGGACGGCGTCGAACGGGTGGCCGTCGCGCGCCGCGGCATGCACCGCGTCGACTGCGGCGCGGCCGTCGGCGGCCTGTTCGACGCGCACGCCCCAGTGCTCGAGCATCGCGACCGCGATCATCATGTTGACGGGGTTGTCTTCGGCCATCAGCACGCGCGCGCCGCGCAGGTGGGCGAGCTCGCTCGCTTCGGTACTCGCCGCGCGGTGCGCCGGTGCCGTGCGCGGCAACGGCAGTTCGGCCCAGAAGGTGCTGCCGTAGCCCGGCGTGCTTTGCACGCCGACGCTGCCGCCCATCAGCTGCGCCAGATCGCGGCAGATCGACAGCCCCAGCCCGGTGCCGCCGAAGCGCCGGGTCGTCGACGAGTCGCCCTGCGAGAACGGCGTGAACAGGCGCTCCTGCGTGTCGGGCGGCACGCCGGGGCCGGTGTCGGACACGGCCAGGCGCAGGCCGCCGGCATCGGTGCGCGTGGCCTCGATCCGCACGTGGCCGCGCTCGGTGAACTTGAGCGCGTTGGTGATGAAGTTCGACAGGATCTGCCGCACCCGCACCGGGTCGCCGCGCACGTGGGCGGGCAGGCGCTCGTCGATCGCGAGCAGCAGCGCGAGGCCCTTGACCTCGGCGAGCGACTCGTACGCGTGGTGCACGGCCTCGAGCACCTCGCGCAGGTCGAACGGCGTGTCGTCGAGCGCGAGCTTGCCGGCCTCGATCTTCGAGACATCGAGGATGTCGGACATGATGCCGGCCAGCGCCTGCGCGCTGTCGAGAATCTGCGCGAGGTACTGCTGGCGGCGCTCCTCGGGGACGTCCTGCTGCATCGCCAGGTGCGTCAGGCCGAGCAGCCCGTTCAGCGGCGTGCGGATCTCGTGGCTGGTGTTGGCGAGGAACGCGCTCTTCGCGCGGCTCGCGGTCTCGGCGGCATCGCGCGCCGCGGCCAGCGCTTCGTCGAGCCGGCGACGCTCGGTCACGTCCTCGGCGATCCAGATCGTGCCGCCGCGGATCGGATTGCCGTGGTCGACGACCTGCGCGAGCAGCCGGCACCAGAAGCGGCTGCCGTCATTGCGGCGCACGCGGCGCTCGATCTCGAACGGTCGTCCGTGCGACAGCAGCGGGCCCGCGAGCTCGCCGATCTCGCGGTAGTCGTCGGCGGTCGGCCAGACGACCGAGCCGGGCTGGTCGACGAGGGCCCCGCTGTCCCAGCCGAACATGCGCTCGAAGAACGGGTTCGCCAGCACGAAGCGCCCGTCGCGCGTGAACGCGATGCCGATCGACGCGCGCTGCAGGATCGCGGTGTGCTGCAGCCGCGTGCGTTCGCTCTCGGTCACGTCGCGCGTGTTCAGCACCAGGTAGTCGCGCTGGTCCATCGCGAAGCGGCCGGCCGAGAGCAAGGTCGACACGCGTGCGCCGGATCGCGTGACGAACTCGGCCGGCAGGTCGACGACCTTGCCGTCGCGCGCGAGCAGCTCGAGCAGGCGGTCGTGCAGGTCGTCGTGCCACAGGCCGAGCTCGATCGCGCTGCGGCCGACCGCCTCGTCGGCGCTGTAGCCGGTCAGGCGCGTGAACGCCGCATTCACCATCGCGTAGCGGCCGCTCGCCATCTCGGTCAGCGTGATGCAGTCGGGGCTGGTCGCGAACAGGTGCGAGAGCATCGCTTCCGAGCGCCGCAGCGCGCCCTCGACCGCCTTGCGCGCGGTGATGTCGAAGAAGATCGACAGGTTCGCCGGGCCGCTGCTCGTGTCCACGCGCACCGCGGTCGCCTGCACGCTGAGCGGCCGGCCGTCGACCGCGCGGAGCTGGAAGTCGGTGACCGGCAGGCCCGTGCCGATCGGCAGCGCGTCGAGCTCGGCCAGGCGCTCGATGACGCGCTCGCGCGTCGACCCGGCCGGAAACAGGGTGAGGATGTTCAGCCCGTTCATCGCCGCGGCGTTGGCGAAGCCGAACAGGCGCGCAGCCGCTTCGTTCGCATCGAACACCAGCCCGCGCCGGTGCAGGAACAGCGGCGACGGCGAGCGCGTGAAGAGCTCGCGGTAGCGCGTTTCACTGGCGGCGACCGCGCGCTGCGCGAGCACCTCGTCGGTCACGTCGCGCGCGACGCCCCAGTAGCCGGTGAACGCGCCGGCGGCATCGAACTTCGGCTCGCCGCTGACGCTGACGGTGCGCCAAACCCCGGCCGGGTTGCGGCGCCGCGCGATCAGGCCGTTGAACGGGCGATGCGCTTCGAGGTCGGCGCGGTGCGCATCGAGCTGCTCGTCGGTCAAGCCCATCTCGGCGATCTGCCATGGCGCGCGCTGCACCGAACCGCCGCGCGCGCTGCCGGAGACATCGGCACTCGCCTCCGAGACGTAGCTGAAGCGGAAGTTGCGGTCCTGCTCCCAATACCAGTCGGCGGCGACGCGCAGCAGCCCGCGAAAGCGCTGCTCGCGCTCGGCCGCTGCTTGCAGGTAGTGATCGAGCACGCGGGCGATCACGCTGCCGCCGACGGTGCCGCACAGCACGACCAGCCACTGGTACAGCAGCACCAGGCTCAGCGGCGTCGGCCCGGACATGCCGCGGATCAGCCCGTCGGCCTCTGCCCACGCGAGCGCGCCCAGCCCGAGGATGGCGAACGCGCCGAGCGCCAGCCCGTAGCGCACGCCGGTGATCGCGCCGACCACGCAGACGATCAGCCCGCAGAACGCGAGCGGCGGGCTGCGCAGCCCTTCGTCGAGCGCGATGCCGACGAGGCCGGCCAGCAGCATGGCCGTCAATGCTGCCGCGCACAGCGCCGCGTTCATCGGGAAGCGCGGCCGCGCGCTGAAGCGAACCGCCAGCACGCACAGCAGCGCGAACACCGCGATGCTGCCGACGAGTACCAGGCGCGGCTGCGCCGGCAGGCCCGGCGGCAGCACCGCCATGATCGCCGCGCTCGCGAGACCGGCCGCGGCCGTCGTGCCGAAGTAGAAACGCCCGATCATCCGCGCCGCGGATTCGGGCAGGTTGGCATCGGCCGGGGCAGACTTCATGCAGCGTGAAGCGTCGAAGATCGGCCGATGTTACGGGCACGGCATGGGGACTGGCGGCATTGCAAGCGGTTGCCGCGATCGCGCCGCTCGTCGGAGCCGGCTCAGCCCGCCGGGCGCGCCTCGTTCAGCGCCAGTCGGGTCGCCTGCGCGGCGGCGCGCGCCGCCTCGGCGAAGTTCTCGCCGCGGCTCGCGTACAGCACCGCGCGCGACGAGCTGACGATGATCGGCGCGACCGTGCGGCCGTTGCCGTCGCCGCGCCAGCCGGCGCGCACCGTCGCGAACGCATCGCCGCCCTGCGCGCCGATGCCGGGGATCAGCAGCGGCAGCGTCGGCGCGAGCTGGCGCACGCGCTCGATCTCGGCCGGGAAGGTCGCGCCGACCACCAGCGCGAGCTGGCCGCTGCGGTTCCACGCGCCGTGCGCGAGGCGCGCGATGTGCTCGAACAGCCGGTCGCCGCTCGGCAGCCGCTGTGCCTGCAGATCGGCGCCGCCGGGGTTGGACGTGCGGCACAGCAGGATCGCGCCCTTGCCGTCGTAGGCCAGGTAAGGCTCGATCGAATCGAAGCCCATGAACGGCGACAAGGTCACCGCATCGGCGCGGTAGCGCTCGAACACCTCGCGGGCGTACTGTTCGGCCGTGCTGCCGATGTCGCCGCGCTTCGCGTCGAGGATCACCGGCACCGCCGGCGCGACCTTGTGGATGTGCGCGATCAGCCGCTCGAGCTGTTCCTCGGCGCGCTGCGCCGCGAAGTACGCGATCTGCGGCTTGAACGCGATCACCAGGTCTTTGGTCGAGTCGACGATGGTCGCGCAGAAGTCGAAGATGCGGCTCGGGTCGTCTTTCCACGACCCCGGGAACTTGGCCGGGTCGGGGTCGAGGCCGATGCAGAGCATCGAGTCGTTCAGCGCTTCGGCGCCGCGCAGCGCATCGATGAAATTCATGGGCCGCGATTGTAGGCGGCGGGGGCGCGCGCCCCGCCGGCGCGTCGGGGCCGCGTCAGGCGCGTGGGCGGTGGCGCTTCAGCAGACCCAGCGCCAACAGGCCCCCCGCCATCAGCAGCACCGACGCCGGCTCGGGAACCGCCGCCGCGGGCGCGTAGGTCGCGAACGACGCCGACAAGGCTTGGTTGGGGCCGCCGAGCAGGTCGTACAGCGCCGTCATCGCGTAGTCGGTGGCGTCGGTGTGCAGGAAGAAGAAGCGCGAGCCGCCGACGCCGGTCTCGAAGTTGCCCGGACCGACCGACGGGTCGGTGAACAGGAAGTTGATCGCGCCTTCCGGGTGGCTCGCCGGGTTGAACAGGCGGCCGACGAATGGCGCCACGGTGCCCAGACCATCGATGCGCCAATCGGCGTCGGTCAGGTACGCGTAGCCGAAGTCGGCGAGGCGAAATGCCGAGATGCCGCCGCCAGTCGAGGCGGCGTCGACCTGAACGCGCCAGTAGAAGTCGAGCGTGCCGGTTCCGGTTTCGCGCACGACGCGGTTCTGCACCGTGCCGCTGATGTTCAACCCGGCGAAGCTGAAGGCCTGGATCGTGTCGACCAGCACCGTGCCGGCGAGTTCGGGCCGCGCCGCCAATGTCGTGCCGGACAGCGCGGTGTCGAGGAACGGCTGGGCCGCGAAGCCGTTGTCGAGCGGGGTCGCGTCTGCGAGGGTCGCGAACGACAGTGCGGCGAGGGCCGCGATCGTGGACGCGAGCTTGCGTGCGGGTTGATTCATCGGGAACTCCTCGACGGGGGTGGCTGAGGCGCAGAAAGATAGGCGCCCGGGTGCACCGCCACGACCCCTAACTTGGCCGCGACCCCTCGAATGGGGTGGTCGGCCGCGGCGGCCCGTCGCCGTCAGCCGATGCGCTTCGCGAGCGCCACCGCCTGCCCGGTGTAGCTCGCCGGCGTCATCGCCAGCAGGCGCTCGCGCTCGGCCGCCGGGATCTCGAGCGTCTTGATGAACGCCGCGATCGATTCGCGCGTGACGCCGCGGCCGCGCGTCAGCTCCTTCAGCCGTTCGTACGGGTTCGGCAGCTGGTAGCGGCGCATGACGGTCTGGATCGGCTCGGCCAACACCTCCCAGGCCTGCTCCAGGTCGTCGGCGAGGGCCGCTTCGTTGATCTCGAGCTTGTCCAGGCCGCGCAGCAGCGAGTCGTAGCCGAGCACGGCGTAGCCGAGCGCGACGCCCATGTTGCGCAGCACGGTGCTGTCGGTCAGGTCGCGCTGGAAGCGGCTGATCGGCAGCTTCTGGCTCAGGTGCGTGAGCAGCGCGTTGGCAAGGCCGAAGTTGCCTTCGGCGTTCTCGAAGTCGATCGGATTGACCTTGTGCGGCATCGTCGACGAGCCGATCTCGCCGGCCTTCGTGCGCTGCTTGAAGTAGCCCAGGCTGACGTAGCCCCAGACATCGCGCGACCAGTCGACCAGGATCGTGTTGGTGCGCGTCACCGCGTCGAACAGCTCGGCCATGCAGTCGTGCGGCTCGATCTGGATCGTGTACGGGTTGAACGTCAGGCCGAGCTGGGTCTCGACGACGCGGCGCGAGAAGGCCTCCCAGTCGAAGTCGGGGTAGGCCGCGAGGTGCGCGTTGTAGTTGCCGACCGCGCCGTTCATCTTCGCGAGCAGCTTCACGTCGGCGATGCGCGTGCGCGCGTGCGCCAGACGCGCGACGACGTTCGCGATCTCCTTGCCGACGGTCGTCGGACTCGCGGTCTGGCCGTGCGTGCGCGCGAGCATCGGCACCGCGGCGAGCGTGTGCGCCATCGCGCTCAGCTTCGTGACGATGCGGTCGAGCGCCGGCAGCAGCACCTCGGTGCGCGCAGCGCGCAGCATCAGGCCGTGGCTGGTGTTGTTGATGTCTTCGCTGGTGCACGCGAAGTGCACGAACTCGCTGGCGGCCTTCAACTCGGCGGTCGAGTCGATGCGGCCCTTCAGCCAGTACTCGACGGCCTTGACGTCGTGGTTGGTGGTGCGCTCGATGTCCTTGATCGCCTGTGCGTCGGCCTCGGAGAAGCGCAGCACCAGCCCGCGCAGCAGCCCGCGCGCAGCTTCGGAGAGCGGCTTGAACTCCTTGAACCCGGCATCCGACAGCGCGATGAACCACTCGACCTCGACCTGCACGCGCCGGTGCATCAGCCCGAACTCGGACAGCAGCGGGCGCAGTGCCGCGACCTTGGCGGCATAACGACCATCGAGCGGCGACAGGGCGGAGAGGGCGGACAGGTTCATGGCGGTGCGCGCGGGCAGCGCGCCGAAGCGGCGGCGAGTTGCGATTGTAGAAGTGCACGCCGCGCCGCCGCGAAACCCGCCGGGAGCGCCGACCGCCCTACTTGAACGGATTCGCCGTCGCGAACCACAGCCCGATGCCGGTCGCGATGATGAACGCGCCGTCGAGCACGCCGACGAGCAGGAAGACCTTGTTCTGCAGCGGCTCCATCATCTCGGGCTGGCGCGCCACGGCTTCGAGGTACTTCGAGCCGAGCAGGCCGATGCCGAGGCAGGAACCGACCGCGCCGAGGCCGATCATGTGGCCGACGCCGAGCGGGAGAAGGTTGACGCTGTCCATCGCGGAGCTCCTTTGCGGTTGAAAGATGGCGTTGGGAGCATCTTCAGGTGCAGGCGTCACTCTGGCGATGACCTCGCAGGTCATGGCCGGAACGTCACGAGCGGCTCAGGCGCGCAGTGCGGTCGCCAGCGCGCCGAACTGGCGCTTCAGCACGTCGATCCAGCCGGGTTCGGCGTCGGTGCGGTCTTGCGCGGCGATCACGAGGACCGTCATCACGGCGGCCAGCGTGGCCGCGAACAGCCAGGCGCCGGTGCCGAGCACGAAGCCGAACGAGGCGCTCTGGTTCCAGGGCCGCGCGATGCCGAGGAACGCGCAGTACATCCACAGACAATTCGACAGCGAGACCGGGACCGCGACACGCATGAAGTCGGCGATCTTCCAGCGCGCGACGCGCCGGCCGCGTGCCAGGCCCGGGAAGGTGTAGCGGTGCAGCACCCATGCGTTGATCGTGAGCAGCGCGATCAGCACGAGCTTGCCCTGCAGCTTCCGGTTGCCGAGGTAGTCGGGGTTGTCGGCCACGCCGAGCGCGACCATCGCGGCGCCGGTCGCGTAGAGCAACAGCAGCGCGATCGTGATCAGGCGCATCACGAACGGGTTCGGCGGGGCGATGCGCACGCGGTCGTCGGCGAGACGGCGCAGCAGGCGGATGTCGGTGGCGACGATCGCGCCGAGTGCCAGGCTGGTGCCGAGCAGGTGGGTGAAGAGAAGAAGCAGTTTGAACACGGATCGCGGGGCGGGCGGGCCTAGACTCTGGCGACGCTGCATTTTTCCGCGCCCCGCTCACGGGCGGGGCGTATGTTTCCGAACGTTCGTGGAAAGGTTGGCAGATGGAACGCAGCGAACCGATGCTCGTGCGCAATGCGCGCCTGATCGACGGCCGTGAGGCGCAGGACGTGCTCGTGCTCGACGGCCGGATTGCGGAGGTCGGCCCGCAGCTGGCGGCGCCCGCCGGCGCCCGCATCGTCGAGGCCGACGGCTGGTTGCTGAGCCCGCCCTTCGTCGACGCGCATTTCCACATGGACGCGACGCTGAGCCACGGCCTGCCGCGCGTCAACGCCAGCGGCACCTTGCTCGAAGGCATTGCGCTGTGGGGCGAGCTGAAGCCGCAGCTGACGCAGCAGGCGCTGGTCGAGCGCGCGCTGCAGTACTGCGACTGGGCAGTCGCGAAGGGGCTGCTCGCGATCCGCACGCATGTCGATGTCTGCGACGACCGGCTGCTCGCGACCGAAGCGCTGCTGCAGGTGAAGAAGACCGTCGCGCCCTACCTCGACCTGCAGCTCGTCGCGTTCCCGCAGGACGGCCTGCTGCGCGCGCCGACCGCGCTCGCGAACCTGAAGCGCGCGCTCGACCTGGGCGTCGACGTGGTCGGCGGCATCCCGCACTTCGAGCGCACGATGGCCGACGGCGCCGAGAGCGTGCGCATCCTGTGCGAGCTCGCGGCCGAGCGCGGGTTGCGCGTCGACATGCACTGCGACGAGAGCGACGACCCGCTGTCGCGCCACATCGAGACACTGGCGTTCCAGACCCAGCGCCTCGGGCTGCACGGGCGCGTCACCGGTTCGCACCTGACCTCGATGCACTCGATGGACAACTACTACGTGTCGAAGCTGCTGCCGCTGATGGCCGAGGCGCAGGTCCATGCGATCGCCAACCCGCTGATCAACATCACGCTGCAGGGCCGCCATGACACCTATCCGAAGCGCCGGGGGATGACGCGAGTGCCCGAGCTGATGGCGGCCGGCATCAACGTCGCGTTCGGCCACGACTGCGTGATGGACCCGTGGTATTCGCTCGGCTCGGCCGACATGCTCGAGGTCGCGCAGATGGGCCTGCATGTCGCGCAGATGACATCGCAGGCGCAGATGCGGGCCTGCTTCGATGCCGTGACCGTCAACGCGGCGCGCCTGATGGGGCTGGGCGGCTACGGCATCGATGTCGGCAAGCGCGCCGATTTCGTGCTGCTGCAGGCGCGCGACCCGGTCGAGGCGATCCGCCTGCGCGCGAACCGCCTGATGGTGGTGCGCCGCGGGCGCATCGTCGCGCAGACGCCGGCCGCGATCGCGACGCTGAACCTGGACGAACGGCCGCCGACTGTGGACTGGACGCTACGCCGCTGACCCTGCCGGCCCGGGGTGCGCCGCTAAAATCGCCGCAGCCACACAGCATGGCGCTCAGGGACGGCAATATTTCATGAAACTCATCGGTTCGCTCACCAGCCCCTACGTGCGCAAGGTCCGCATCGTGATGGCCGAGAAGAAGCTCGACTACCAGCACGAGCTCGAGGACGTGTGGACCAGCGACAAGATCATGGCCTCCAACCCGCTCGGCAAGGTGCCGTGCCTGGTGCTCGCCGGCGGCGAGGCGTTGTTCGACTCGCGCGTGATCGTCGAGTACCTCGATACGCGCTCGCCGGTGAGCCGGCTGATCCCCGAGGGCAGCCGCGAGCGCATCGAGGTGCGCACCTGGGAGGCGCTGGCCGACGGCATCGTCGACGCCGCGATCCTGGCGCGCCTCGAGCAGACCTGGGCCGGGCGCAGCGACGAGCAGCGCTGCGCGGCCTGGGTCGAGCGCCAGCTGCACAAGGTCGACGTCTCGATCGACGCGGTCAGCACCGGGCTGGCCGACAAGCCGTGGTGCTCCGGCATCCACCTGTCGCTGGCCGACATCGCGGTCGGCTGTGCGCTCGACTACCTCGCATTCCGCTTCCCGCAGATCGATTGGCGCGCGAAGCACGCGAACCTCGCGCGGCTGGCCGACAAGCTGAACGCGCGCCCGAGCTTCATCGATACGTTGCCGCCGCAGCCGTCGTGAGAGGGTGAGGGGCCGCTGCGGCGCTCAGCGCGTGGCGACGCCGAAGCTCCTGGCCTGCGCCATCGGCCAGTAGACGCGAAACACCTGCTGCGTCATCTCGCCCCGCAGCAGCTCGCCGGGCGCGACGAACGGCAGCAGGTTCGCGAGCAGCTTGACGCTCTGTTCGGCACTGCGCCGCACGATGTGCGACGCGGTGATCTGGCTCGGGTCGGCGAGGCCGGCCGCCTGCACCAGCTCCTTCAGCGCCAGCAGCGTGTTGCGGTGGAAGTGGTAGACGCGCTCGGCCTTGGTCGGCACGACGATCGCGCGCGCGCGCTGCTCGTCCTGCGTCGCGACACCGGTCGGGCAGTGGCCGGTGTGGCAGCTCTGCGCCTGGATGCAGCCGAGCGAGAACATGAAGCCGCGCGCCGAGTTGCACCAGTCGGCGCCGAGCGCGAGCATGCGCGCGATGTCGAACGCGCTGACGACCTTGCCGGCGCAGCCGATCCTGACCTTGTCGCGCAGGTTCAGCCCGACCAGCGTGTTGTGCACCAGCAGCAGCCCCTCCTGCAGCGGCGCGCCGACGTGATCGGTGAACTCGAGCGGCGCCGCGCCGGTGCCGCCCTCGGCGCCGTCGACGACGATGAAGTCGGGCGTGATGCCGGTCTCGAGCATCGCCTTGGCGATCGCGAACCACTCCCACGGGTGGCCGATGCACAGCTTGAAGCCGGTCGGCTTGCCGCCCGAGAGCAGGCGCAGCTTGTCGATGAACTGCATCATCTCGATCGGCGTCTTGAACGCGCCGTGGCTGGCCGGCGAGATGCAATCGACCCACGGCGGCACGCCGCGCGCCGCGGCGATCTCGGGCGTGACCTTCGGCCCGGGCAGCACGCCGCCGTGGCCGGGCTTCGCGCCCTGGCTCAGCTTCAGCTCGATCATCTTGACCTGCGGCTGCAGCGCGTTCTCGGCGAAGCGCGTTTCGCTGAACGACCCGTCGTCGTTGCGGCAGCCGAAGTAGCCCGAGCCGATCTCCCAGATCAGGTCGCCGCCCATCGTGCGGTGGTGGCGGCTGATCGAGCCCTCGCCGGTGTCGTGCGCGAAGTTGCCGCGTTTCGCGCCGGCGTTCAGCGCCAGGATCGCGTTGGCGCTGAGCGCGCCGAAGCTCATCGCCGAGATGTTGAAGATGCTCGCGCTGTACGGCTGCGCGCGGCCCGCGCCGATCGTCACGCGGAAGTCGTGCGTCGCGAGTTCGGTCGGCTGCAGCGAATGGTTGATCCACTCGTAGCCGACCGCGCCGACGTCCATCTGCGTGCCGAACGGCCGCTTGTCGGCATCGCCCTTCGCGCGCTGGTAGACCAGCGAGCGCTGCTGGCGCGAGAACGGCGCGGCCTCGTTGTCGCCCTCGATGAAGTACTGGCGCATCTCGGGCCGGATGAACTCGAGCAGGAAGCGCAGGTGCCCGATCACCGGGTAGTTGCGCAGCACCGAGTGGCGCGTCTGGTGCGTGTCGCGAAAGCCCAGGCCGACGAGCAGCATGAACGCGAACGCCGGCCCGCCGCCGACACCGAACCCGACCCAGGCGAACGCACACAGCAACATGCCGACCGCGCACAGCACCCACACCGAGTAGCGCACCGGCACGTGGCTGTCGACGAGCTTGAGCCAATTGAACATCGACGAGTCCCCCGCGAAAGTGCCGCGATGGTAGTCCGACCCTGTGCGGGCAAGGCCTGTGCAATTCCCGGATACTGCTGCCCGATGACCCGTTCGTTTCTGCGCATGGCCCTGGTGCTGGGCTTGCTGTCGGCCATCGGCCCGTTCGCGATCGACATGTACCTGCCGGCGCTGCCCGCGATCGGCAGCGCGCTGCATGCCGACGTGCACGCGGTGCAGCTCAGCCTGATGGCCTTCTTCATCTCGTTCGCGATCAGCCAGATCGTCTACGGCCCGGCCTCGGACATCTTCGGCCGCAAGCCGCCGCTGTATGTCGGCATCGCGCTGTTCATCGTCGGCAGCGTCGGCTGCGCGCTCGCGCCCGACATCGTCTGGCTGATCGCGTTCCGCTTCCTGCAAGGGCTGGGCGGCGGCGCGCCGATCGTCGTGCCGCGCGCGATCGTGCGCGACCTGCACACCGGCGCCGACGCGACGAAGCTGATGTCGATGCTGATGCTGGTGTTCAGCGTCTCGCCGATCCTGGCGCCGCTGATCGGCAGCCTGATCATCGATGCGGCCGGCTGGCGCGCGATCTTCTGGGTCGTCACCGCGATCGGTGGCGTCGGACTGGTGCTCGTCGCGGCCACGCTCGAAGAGACGCGGCCGGCGCCGCAGCGCGCCCGCAGCGACGTCGCAAGCACCTTGCGCGCGTTCGCGTTGTTGCTGCGCGACCCGCACTTCATCGGCCTGACCGCGATCGGCGCGTTCGGCATGGCCGCGTTCTTCATCTACCTCGCGAACTCGTCGTTCGTGCTGATCGAACACTACGGCCTGACACCGCGCCAGTACAGCCTCGCGTTCGCGGTCAACGCCGCGTCGTTCATCGGCGTCTCGCAATTCGCCGGGCGGCTGGCCGAACGCTACGGATTGCCGCGCATCGTGTCGGTCGCGGTGCTCGGGTTCGCGCTGGCGATGACCGCGCTGCTGGCGCTGAACCTGGCCGGCATCGACGGCCTCGCGCCGATGATCGCGATGCTGCTGATCGGCTACGGCTTTCTCGGCCTGGTCGTGCCGACGACCTCGGTGATGGCGCTCGACGACCACGGCGAGATCGCCGGCGCCGCGTCGGCGCTGATGGGCACGCTGCAGCTCGTGATGGGCGCGGTCGTGATCGCGGTGATGGGCGGGTTCGTCGATGGCACCGCGCGGCCGATGGTCGCGGGCATCGCGGCGGCTGCGCTGATCGCCTGGGTGCTGGCGCGCGTGACGCTGCGGGGCGCGCGGCGTGCCGCGGCGCATCCGTCGACCGTGACGGCCTGCGACGAGGCTTGAGCGCGGTCAGGCGACAACCGCAGCCGCGGGGCCGCGAACCGCCTCGGTATACTTGATCCACAGCGCCGATTTGTTCCGACTTGCGGGCGCTTTAAAAATGCCGCTAAAGAGGACGCCCAGCCCGGTGTCCGCCTTTGCAGCGGCGCCGGTTTTCTGTTTATCTGGGGTGTTCTCTTGGTGGTCACCAGTTCGATCGGCGACGTCGAGCCGCAATTCCTGCGCTTCGAGCAGCCGCTGCCGCTGCGCAGCGGCGCGCAGCTGCGCGACTACACGCTCGCGTTCGAAACCTACGGCACGCTGAACGCCGCGAAGAGCAACGCGGTGCTCGTGTGCCACGCGCTGAACGCGAGTCACCACGTCGCCGGCACCTACGCCGGCCAGGAGAAGAGCGAAGGCTGGTGGGACAACCTCGTCGGCCCCGGCAAGCCGCTCGACACGAACCGCTTCTTCGTGATCGGCGTCAACAACCCGGGCTCGTGCTTCGGCTCGACCGGGCCGATGCAGACGAACCCCGAGACCGGCCGCACCTACGGCGCCGACTTCCCGGTCGTCACGGTCGAGGATTGGGTCGACGCGCAGGCGCGGCTGCTCGATGCGCTGGGCATCGAGCAGCTCGCGGCGGCGCTCGGGGGCAGCCTCGGCGGGATGCAGGCGCTGAGCTGGTCGCTGCGCTATCCGCAGCGGCTGCGCCATTGCATCGCGGTCGCGACCGCGCCGAACCTGTCGGCGCAGAACATCGCGTTCAACGAGGTCGCGCGGCGCGCGATCGTCACCGACCCGGAGTTCCACGGCGGCCACTACCGCGCGCACGGCACGCTGCCGCGGCGCGGGCTGCGCGTCGCGCGGATGATCGGCCACATCACGTACCTGTCCGACGACGCGATGGAGGCCAAGTTCGGCCGCGGCCTGCGCAACGGCGGCCTGGCCTACAGCACGCAGGACGTCGAGTTCGAGATCGAGAGCTACCTGCGCTACCAGGGCGACAAGTTCAGCGAGTACTTCGACGCCAACACCTACCTGCTGATCACGCGCGCGCTCGACTACTTCGACCCGGCGCGCGAGTTCGGCGGCGACCTGTCCGCCGCGTTCGCGCCGGCCGCTTGCAAGTTCCAGCTCGTCAGCTTCACGACCGACTGGCGCTTCGCGCCGGCGCGCTCGCGCGAGATCGTCAAGGCGCTGGTCGACCGCAAGCGCGACGTGAGCTACGCCGAGATCGACGCGCCGCACGGCCACGATGCCTTCCTGCTCGACGACCCGCGCTACCACGGCGTGCTGCGCGCGTGCTTCGACAACATCGCGGCGGAGCTGAGCCATGAGTGACCGCAAGGACATGGAGCTGATCGCCCAACTCGTGCCGCCGGGCTCGCGCGTGCTCGACCTCGGCTGCGGCAACGGCGAGTTCCTCGCGCACCTGCGCGACACGCGCGGCTGCAGCGGCTACGGCATCGAGATCGCCGACGCCAACGTGCTTGCCTGCACGCAGCGCGGCGTCAACGTGATCCAGCTGAACCTCGAAGAGGGCCTGGCGCTGTTCGAGGACCAGAGCTTCGACGTCGTGCTGCAGATCGACACGCTGCAACACCTGCGCAACACCGAGAAGATGCTGCGCGAGACCGCGCGTGTCGGGCGCATCGGCATCGTCAGCTTCCCGAATTTCGCGCACTGGCCGAACCGGTTGCAGGTCGCCACCGGCCGCATGCCGGTGACGCGCGTGCTGCCGTACCAGTGGTACGACACGCCGAACATCCGCGTCGGCACCTACGCCGACTTCGAGGTGCTGGCGCGCAAGGACGGGCTGCGCATCCTCGATGCGTTCGGCATCCGCAACGGCGCTGCGGTGCGGCGCTGGCCGAACCTGCGCGCGAGTGTCGCGGTGTTCAAATTCGAGCGCGGCTAGAACGCCCGACCGCACGACCCCGTGGCCGGCGACGATTTGCGGCCGACCTGCGCTGGAGGATGACCATGGAGCCGTTTCCCCCGACCGAGCCGCACCAGCAGGGCATGCTCGATGTTGGCGACGGCCAGCAGATCTACTGGGAGGTCTGCGGCAATCCGCGTGGCAAGCCCGCGCTCTTCCTGCACGGCGGGCCGGGCTCGGGCTGCAGCGTGGGCTCGCGGCGGCTGTTCGATCCTGCGCAATACCGCATCGTGATCTTCGATCAGCGCAACTGCGGCAGGAGCACGCCGAGCGCTGCCGACCCGGCGACCGTCCTCGACCGCAACACGACGCCGCTGCTGATCGACGACATCGAGCGCCTGCGCCAGCACCTCGGCGTCGACAAGTGGGTGCTGTTCGGCGGTTCCTGGGGCGTCACGCTCGGGCTGGCCTATGCCGAGCAGCACCCGCAGCACGTGGCCGCAGCGATCTTCGCGTCGGTGACGATGACGCGGCCCGCGGACGTGCATTGGCTCTACCACGAGGTCGGCCGGTACTTCCCGCAGGAATGGGAGCGCTTCCGGCGCGGCGTGCCGGAAGGCGAGCGCAACGGCGATCTGGTCGCGGCGTACGACCGGCTGCTCAACGGGCCGACCGATCTGCCCACGCGGCAGCGCGCGGCCCAGGCCTGGTGCGACTGGGAGGCCGCGGTGCTGTCGCTCGAACCTGGCTACATCTATCCGAAACGCTTTGCCGACCCCGCGTTTCGCCTGAGCTTCGCGCGCATCGTCACGCACTGCTTCAGCCACGCCGCCTGGCTGGCGGACGGCCAGTTGCTGCGCAACGCGCACCGGCTGGCCGGCATCCCGGCGGTGCTGGTGCATGGCCGGCTCGACCTGGGCAGCCCGGCCGATACCGCCTGCCAGCTGGCCCAGGCCTGGCCGGACGCCGAGCTGCACCTGATCGGCACCGGGCACGGCGGCGGCGAAGCGATGGACCGCCGGGTCCGCGCAGCGGTGCTGCGCTTTGCGGCCGACTGAACGGCTCCTTCCTCAATCGGCGAGCGTCAACGCGCCGATCGGGCACGCACCGAGGGTCGCCATCCGGGCAGCGCGCTCGATCAGCACCGAGTCGCCGAACTCGTGGGTCAGGTAGCCGTGCGTCTCGAGCGCGTGGTCGGCGCGGCGCAGCGTCGCGTCGCCGGCGAACGCGCGCAGCAGTTCGAAGTGGCTGGTCGCGCGCTCGTGCGTGCCGCTGACGATCGCATCGACGACGCGCAGCCGCGTGTGCGCGCCGATGCGCTGGTCGGCGAGGCCGGCGCCGGCGCGCAGCGTGCCATCGCGCGACGCGGCGTGTTCGAGCGCGCGCACGACCGTCGTGCCGAGCGCGATCACGCGGCCGCCGCGGGCGCGCGCCGCGTCGATCGCGGCGACGGTCGCGGTCGGCAGCAAGTACGGCTCGTCGAACGGCAGGCGCGCGTCGAGCGCGGGATCGCCGGTCGACGACAGCCCCGCGGCGTGCGTCAGGGTCGCGAAGCCGATGCCGCGCTCGCGCAGGCGGCGCAGCAGCTGCCAGTCGAGCGCGAAGCCGGCCGACGGCGCCTCGAACGCGGCCGGCAGCGCGGCGATGCGCGTCCACACGTCCCACAGCGCGAGCGCCGGCGCCATGTGCGCGTACTGGACCGCGCGGCCATGCTGCGCCAGGCCGGCACGGATCGCATCCGGCGTGCCGTCGAAGCGCAGCGCGATCAGGCGTGGATGATCGAGCAGGCGCTCGATGCGCGCCTGCAGCGGGCCGAGCCGCAGCATGTCGCCGGCCCGCAGCGCGGGCGGAGCGCGGCGGTCCTCGGTGCACGTGCGATGGTCGCCGGCGCCGAACACGACCGCGTTGAAGCGCTGCACGTCGTCGGCGCGCAGCGAACCGCGGCCAGCCAGCCGCACCTCGATCCCGAGGCCGCTGCGCAGGTGCGTGCCCGCGAGGCTCGCCGGCAGGGTCGCCGCGTCGTTCGCGACCAGCAGGTCGCCGCGGCGGAAGAACTCCGCGAGTCGGGCGCGCGCTGCATGCTGCAGCCGGCCGGTCGCGTCGATCACGAGCAGCTTCGCTTCGGGGGGCCGCTGCAGCGGCAGCGCAGCGGCCCTCATGCGCGCTCCGCGACGGCGGCGTGTTGCGCGATCAGCGCGAGCAGCTCGCGTGCCGCCGTTTCGGGGCGCTTCAGCTGCGCCGGGTCGGCATCGGGCAGGGCCGCGGCGTGCAGCGCGGTGTCCATGTCGCCGGGGTCGACCGCGAGCACGCGCACGCGATGCGGGCGCAGCTCTTCGTCCCAGATGCGGCTCATGTGCGCCAGCGCCGCCTTGCTCGCGCCGTACGCGCCCCAGTGCTCGTAGGGCGTCACCGCGGCGTCGCTCGTGATGTTGACGACAAGCGCCGCGCGCGGCGGGATGTGCTCGCGCGCCGACGCTGCGAGCGCGCCGAGCAGCGCCTTCGTGAGCCGGAACGGGGCGAGCAGGTTGGTCGCGAGCGCCGCCTCGAAGTCTTCGCATTCGGTGTCGGCGAGCAGCGCGAGCGGCACCGGGCCGAGGCTCGAGGCGTTGTTGACGAGCACGTCGAGCCCGCCGAGCGCGCCGGTGATCTGCAGCGCGATGCGGTGGATCTCGTCCTTCGCAGACACGTCGCCGGCGATGCCGTGGCTGCCGGGCAGCGCGTCGGCGGCGCGGGCCACGCGCACGGCATCGCGCGCAACGAAGGCGACCTGCGCCTGCCGCGCGTGCAGTGCGCGGGCCAGCGCGAGCCCGAGACCGGCGCTGCCGCCGGTGATCGCGACGCGCAGGCCTTGGAGTGTGGAAGTGTTCATCGTCGGATCTCGTTCGTGGTGGTCGATGACGCGAAGGTAGGCCGGCCGCGGTGGCGCGACGAGCGCGCTGTCCAGCGCATTGGCGCAAGTTCGCTGCAGCGGACGGCGCGCGGTCGCACAATGCGGCGCACGATGCCCGCCTCCGAATCTGAATCCGAACCCAGCGCCGACGCCACGCCGTCGGGCCCGCCCGACCCGCACGCCGGGCAGACCTCGGCGCACCTCGCGCGCAACCTCGCCAGCCTGCGCCACGTGCGCGCGCTGACCCAGGAGGCGCTCGCGAAAGCCGCGAAGCTGCCGCGCTCGACGATCGCGAACCTCGAGTCGGGCGAAGGCAATCCGTCGCTGGTCGTGCTCGTGAAGGTCGCGCAGGCGCTCGGCGTGCCGATCGACGAACTGCTCGCCTCGCCGCGCGCGCTGGTGCGGCACTGGCCGGCGGCCGAGCTGGCCTCGCGCGCGAAGGGCCGGGGCGTGACGATCCGCGAACTGGTGCCCGAGCCGGTGCCCGACGAGATGATGGAGGTGATGGACTTCGCGCCCGGCGCACTGATGGGCGGCACGCCGCACCTGCCGGGCACGCGCGAGTTCTTCACCTGCCTGGACGGCCGCGTGAACCTGATCGTCGCCGGCGTGCGCCACGCGCTGGCCGAGGGCGATGTGCTCGCCTTCCCCGGCAACCTGCCGCACTCGTACCAGAACGCGGATGCGCTGGCCGCCGCGCGCGGCATCTCGGTCGTCGTGTTCGCGAAGGCCGGCGTCTGATCGGCGCGGCTTCTGCGCAAGTTCGCGCGTTGCCGTATTCTCGGCGCCCGCATCCAAATCCACACACTACGGAGTTCGCCTCATGACACACATCTCTCGGCTGCGCCGTGCACTCGCGATCATTGCCGGCAGCCTCGTGCTCGCATCGGCCCATGCCGCGGCGCCGCAGGTCAAGGCGCAGGCGCCGGGCTACTACCGCGTGATGGTCGGGGACTTCGAGGTCACCGCGCTGTCCGACGGCACGTTCATGGCGCCGGTCGACGAGCTGCTGACGCGCACGACCAAGGCGCATGTCGACCAGGTGCTGACGCGCAACTTCATGACGTCGCCGATGGAGATGTCGGTCAACGGCTTCCTGATTAACACCGGTTCGAAGCTGGTGCTGGTCGACACCGGCGCGGCGAAGCTCTTCGATCCCACGCTCGGTCACCTGATCGACAACCTGCGCGCCGCCGGCTACCAGCCCGAGCAGGTCGACGAGGTCTACATCACCCACATGCACGTCGATCACGTCGGCGGGCTGATGGCCGGCGACAAGCTCGCGTTCCCGAACGCGATCGTGCGCGCCGACCAGCACGACGCCGACTTCTGGCTGAGCCAGGCCACCCTCGACCGCGCACCTGAAGGGATGAAAGGCTTCATCCGCGGTGCGCAGGTGTCGGTGAATCCCTACGTGGCCGCAGGCAAGTTCAAGCCGTTCAGCGGCGCCACCGAGCTCGTGCCGGGCATCAAGGCGATCCCGGCGCCGGGCCACACGCCCGGGCACAGCATGTACCGCGTCGAGAGCGGGGGGCAGACGCTGCTGCTGTGGGGCGACGTGATGCACGTCGGGGCGGTGCAGTTCCCCGAGCCGGCGGTGACGATCCAGTTCGACATCGACAGCAAGTCGGCCGCGCTGCAACGCAAGCGCGCCTACGCCGAGGCCGTGAAGCAGGGCTGGCTGGTCGGCGGCGCGCACATTTCGTTCCCCGGGCTCGGGCATCTGCGCGCCGAAGGCAAGGGCTATGCGTTCGTGCCGGTGAACTACAGCGGCCCGAAATGACGAACCCGAGGTCGCCCCGGACTCGAGTCGCCCCGTCTCAGGTGGACGCCGTCAGCCCACGCAGGTAGGCGTCGAAGACCTGGCCGCCGACGCGCGGCAGGTCGAAGCCGTCGCGGTCGAGCATCCAGTTCTGCAGCAGCCCGTCGAACAGCGCGATCAGGCCGAGCGCGGCGCTGCGCGGCGCGATGGCCTTGGGCATCGCACCGCTGCGCTGCGCCCGCCGCAGCGCGAGCTGCATGTCGGCCAGGCAGCCGTTGCGCATCGCGAGGTGGCGCTCGCGCACCGCGTTCATCTCGCCGACGTACTCGACCTTGTGGGTCGCGATGTCGAACACGCGCCGCAGCTGCGGTTCGGTCACGACCTTGCGCAGCACGTCGACGAAGACGTCGCGCATTTGCACCAGCGTGATCTCGGTGTCCTTGATGGTCTGCTCGAGCGGCAGCGTGACGCGCTCCATCATCGTGTTGAACAGGTCGGCCTTGTCCTTGAAGTGCCAGTAGATCGCGCCGCGCGTCAGGCCCGCCGCCTTCGCGATCTCGCCGAGCGAGGTGCCCGAGACGCCACGCTGCTCGAACACCAGCTCGGCGGTGTCGAGGATGCGGCTGCGGGTGGCTTGCGCCTCTTGCTTCGTTCTGCGGGCCATGATGAAGATTTGTTGCGGTGCAGCGATCGACTTACATACATTCAAGCATGTATGTATACTACCTGAAAATCACATCCAGGGCGTCGCGCCCGCCTCACCTCTCCCGAAGGGTTCCCGCATGTCAACGTTGAAAAACGTCTGGGCAGTGTCTGCCGTTGTGTTGGCTGTTTCCATGCTCGCGGCCTGCGGGCAGAAGGCCGAGCCCGGCGCGGGCGGGCCGCCCGGTGGCGGCATGCCGCCGGCCGAGGTCGGCGTGATCGTCGTCGCGCCGCAGGCGATCGGCCTCGCGACCGAGCTGCCGGGCCGGCTCGAGGCCTCGCGTGTCGCGCAGGTGCGGGCCCGCGCGGCCGGCATCCTGCAGAAGCGCGTGTTCACCGAAGGCAGCGACGTGAAGGCCGGCCAGCTGCTGTTCCGCATCGACCCGGCGCCGTACCAGGCGGCCGCCGCGAGCGCGCAGGCCGCGCTCGCGCGGGCGCAGGCGAACGTGACCCAGGCCACCGCGCTGGCCGAGCGCTACAAGCCGCTGCTCGAGGCGAACGCGATCAGCAAGCAGGACTACATCAACGCGGTCGCCGCGCAGAAGACCGCCGAGGCCGATGTCGCGACCGGCCGCGCGAACCTGCAGACCGCGCAGATCAGCCTCGGCTACGCCACGGTCACCGCACCGATCTCGGGCCGCGTCGGCCGCGCCCTCGTCACCGAAGGCGCGCTGGTCGGGCAGGGCGATGCGACCCCGCTCGCGACCGTGCAGCAGATCAACCCGATCTACGTGAACTTCACGCAGTCGACGACCGACGTGCTGCGCCTGCGCAAGGCGATCGCGAGCGGCCAGTACAAGCGGGCCGGTGCCGATGCAGCGAGCGTGCGCGTGATCCTCGAGGACGGCAGCGACTACGGCACGCCGGGCAAGCTGCTGTTCAGCGACCTGACCGTCGATTCGACGACCGGCCAGATCACCTTGCGCGCGGAGCTGCCGAACCCGGCCGGCCTGCTGCTGCCGGGGATGTACGTGCGGGTGCGGCTCGAAGAGGCGCGCGCCGAGGCCGGCATCGCCGTGCCGCAGCAGGCGGTCACGCGCGGCGCGACCGGCGACAGCGTGATGGTCGTCGGCGCCGACGGCAAGGTCGCCCAGCGGCCAGTCAAGATCGGCACCGCGGTGAACGGCCAGTGGGTCGTGTTCGACGGCTTGAAGCCGGGCGAGCAGGTGATGGTCGACGGCTTCCAGAAACTGCGCGGCAACGCGCCGGTGAAGGCCGTGCCGTGGCGCCCGGCCGCTTCCGGCGCGGCGCCCGCCGCCGCCAGCGCCCCGGCCTCGGCCGCATCCAAGTAAGGGGCACGGCACATGGCCCAGTTCTTCATCGATCGCCCGATCTTCGCGTGGGTGATCGCGCTGTTCATCATCGTGCTCGGCGGCACCGCGATCACGCAGCTGCCGATCGCGCAGTACCCGTCGGTCGCGCCGCCGTCGATCGTCGTCAACACCGCGTACCCCGGCGCCTCGGCGCAGACGCTCGAGGACAGCGTGATCAGCGTGATCGAGCGCGAGATGAACGGCTCGCCCGGCCTGATCTACATGGAGTCGGTCAGCCAGGCCGACGGCACCGGCTCGATCACGCTGAGCTTCCAGGCCGGCACCAACCCCGATCTGGCGCAGGTCGACGTGCAGAACCGCCTGTCGCGCGCCACACCGCGGCTGCCGCTGGCGGTCACGCAGCAGGGCGTGCGCGTCGACAAGTCGCGCTCGAACTTCCTGCTGTTCACGATCCTGTCGAGTGATGACGCGTCGATCGACCCGATCGCGCTCGGCGACTACGCCTCGCGCAACGTCGTGCCCGAGCTGCAGCGCATTCCGGGCGTCGGCCAGGCGCAGCTGTTCGGCACCGAACGCGCGATGCGCATCTGGATCGACCCGGCCAAGCTGGTCGGCTTCAACCTGTCGACGAGCAACGTCGCGCAGGCGATCCAGGCGCAGAACGCGCAGGTCTCGTCCGGCACGATCGGCGACCTGCCGAACATCCCCGGGCAATCGATCTTCGCGACCGTGGTCGTGAAGGGCCAGCTCGAATCGGTCGCGCAGTTCGGCAACATCGTGCTGCGCGCGAACCCCGACGGCTCGTCGGTGCGGCTGAAGGACGTCGCCCGCATCGAGCTCGGCGGGCAGAGCTACGCGACCTCGGCGCGCCTGAACGGGCGGCCCTCGACCGGCATCGGCGTGCAGCTGACGCCGACCGGCAACGCGCTGGCGACCGCGAAGGCGGTCAAGGCGCGCATGGAGGAGCTGCAGCGCTACTTCCCGCCCGGCATGAAGTACACGATCCCGTACGACAGCTCGCGCTTCGTGAAGATTTCGATCAGCCAGGTCGCCGAGACGCTGGTCGAGGCGGTGATCCTGGTGTTCCTCGTGATGTACCTGTTCCTGCAGAACATCCGCTACACGATCATCCCGACGATCGTCGTGCCGGTCTCGCTGCTCGGCACCTTCGGCGTGCTGCTGGCGCTCGGCTTCTCGATCAACGTGCTGACGATGTTCGGCATGGTGCTGGTGATCGGCATCGTCGTCGACGATGCGATCGTCGTCGTCGAGAACGTCGAACGCATCATGAGCGAGGAGGGCCTGGAACCGCGCGCCGCGACGAAGAAGGCGATGGGCCAGATCTACGGCGCGATCATCGGCGTCACCGTGGTGCTGATCTCGGTGTTCGTGCCGCTCGCGTTCTTCAGCGGCTCGGTCGGCAACATCTATCGCCAGTTCTCGGCGGTGATGGTCGCGTCGATCGGCTTCTCGGCGTTCATGGCGCTGTCGCTGACGCCGGCGCTGTGCGCGACGCTGCTGCAGCCGGTCGATGCCGGCCACCACCTCGAGAAGAAGGGCTTCTTCGGCTGGTTCAACCGCGGCTTCAAGTCGACCGCGAAGGGCTACGAAGGCTTCGTCGCGAAGCTGCTGCGGCGCTCCGGGCGGATGATGATCGTCTACCTCGCGATCGGCGGCGTCGTCGCGCTGCTGTTCACGCGGCTGCCGACCTCGTTCCTGCCGAACGAGGACCAGGGCTACATCATCGCCAACGTGCAGCTGCCGCCGGGCGCGACGCAGGCGCGCACGCTCGAGGTGATGAAGCAGGCCGAGGGCTTCTTCCTGAAGCAGCCCGAGACGCAGGCGATGGTCAGCGTGCTCGGCTTCAGCTTCTCGGGCACCGGCCAGAACGCCGCGCTCGCGTTCGTGCCGCTGAAGGACTGGAGCGAACGCGAGGGCGCCGCGCACTCGGCGCAGGCGCTTGCCGCGCGCGGCTTCGGCGCGCTGATGGGCGTGCGCGACGCGTTCATCTTCGCGCTCAGCCCGCCGCCGATCCCCGAGCTCGGCAACGCGACCGGCTTCACGTTCCGCCTGCAGGACCGCGGCGGCAACGGCCACGCGGCGCTCGTCGCGGCACGCAACCAGCTGCTCGGCATGGCCGCGCAGAGCAAGGTGCTCGCCGGCGTCCGGCCCGACGGCCTCGAGGACGCGCCGCAGCTGCAGCTCGATGTCGATCGCGACAAGGCGAGCGCGCTCGGCGTCAGCTTCGACGCGGTCAACGCGGCGCTGTCGACCGCGCTCGGCTCGGCCTATGTCAACGACTTTCCGAACGCCGGCCGGCTGCAGCGCGTCGTCGTGCAGGCCGAGGCGCGCCAGCGCATGCAGCCCGACGACCTGCTGCGCATCAACGCGCTGAACAGCCAGGGCCAGCCGGTGCCGCTGTCGGCGTTTGCGTCGACGCGCTGGGCCAACGGCGCGGCGCAGACCGTGCGCTACAACGGCTATCCGACGATGCGCATTTCCGGCGACGCCGCGCCCGGCCAGAGCACCGGCCAGGCGATGGTCGAGATGGAACGGCTCGCCGCGCAGCTGCCGGCCGGCTTCGGCTTTGAGTGGACCGGCCAGTCGCGCGAAGAGCGCATCGCCGGCTCGCAGGCCTACCTGCTCTACGGCTTCGCGATCCTCGCGGTGTTCCTGTGCCTCGCGGCCTTGTACGAGAGCTGGTCGATCCCGCTGTCGGTGATCCTGGTCGTGCCGCTGGGCGTGCTCGGTGTCGTGATCGGCACGATGTGGCGCGGCTACTCGAACGACGTGTACTTCCAGGTCGGCCTGATCACGATCATCGGGCTGTCGGCGAAGAACGCGATCCTGATCATCGAGTTCGCGAAAGACCTGCAGGCGCAGGGCAAGAGCGCGATCGAGGCCGCGCTGGAGGCGGCGCACCTGCGCTTCCGGCCGATCGTGATGACCTCGCTCGCGTTCATCCTCGGCACCTTGCCGCTGGCGATCTCGAGCGGCGCGGGCTCGGCGAGCCAGCGCGCGATCGGCACCGCGGTGATCGGCGGGATGATCACTGCGGTCGTGCTCGCGGTGCTGTTCGTGCCGGCCTTCTTCGTCGCGGTGCGCGGCGTCTTCAAGGGCAGCGAGCGCCAGCGCAAGATGTACACGCACGAGCTGAACGGCAAGAAGGAGGGCGCATGATGAAGTACCGCCTGATGACGGGTGGCGCGCGCGCCGGTCGGCTGTCGGCGCTCGCGGCGGCGCTGCTGCTCGGCGGCTGCATGAACCTGGCCCCGCGCTACGAGCGCCCCGCCGCGCCGGTCGCACCGGGTTATGCGCCCGAGCTGGCGCCGGCCGGTGCGGCGGGCGCGCAGGTCGAGGCCGCGGCGGCCGCCGACATCGAGTGGCAGCGCTTCTTCGCCGATGCGCGGCTGAAGCGCCTGATCGAGCTCGCGCTGCAGAACAACCGCGACCTGCGCGTCGCGATCCTGAACATCGAGCAGGCGCGCGCGAGCTACCAGATCAGGCGCGCCGACGAGCTGCCCACGGTCGGCGCCGGCATCAGCGCGCAGCGCCAGCCCGGATCGAGCGGCAAGCTGGTCAACACCTACTCGGTCGGCTTCCAGGTCACGAGCTACGAGCTCGATGTCTTCGGGCGCGTGCGCAACCTGAGCCAGGCCGCGCTGTCGCAATACCTCGCGACCGAAGAGGCGCGCAAGACGACGCAGATCGCGCTGATCGCGGGTGTCGCGACGACCTACGCGAGCCTGCTCGCCGACGACGAGCTGTTGCGCGTCACGCGGGACACACTGAAGACGCGCGAAGACTCGTTCGGGCTGACGAAGCTGCGCTTCGACAACGGCGCGTCGTCCGAGGTCGACGTGCGCCAGGCCGAGCAGCTGCTCGAGACCGCGAAGGCGGCGCTCGCGCAGACCCAGCGCCAGCGCGCGCTCGACGAGAACGCGCTGGTGCTGCTGGTCGGCCAGCCGCTGCCGGCGGATCTGCCCGCCGGCCTGCCGCTGGCGGCGCAACAGGGCGTCGCCGACCTGCCGGCCGGGCTGCCGTCCGATCTGCTGACGCGCCGGCCCGACGTGCGCGCTGCCGAGCAGCAGCTGCAGGCGCAGAACGCCAACATCGGTGCGGCGCGCGCGGCGTTGTTCCCGCGCATCTCGCTGACCGCGAGCGCCGGCAGCGCGAGCACCGAACTCTCGGGCCTGTTCAAGAGCGGCACCTGGGCCGTCACCGGCACCGCGAGCCTGCTGCAGCCGATCTTCGATGCCGGTCGCAACCAGGCGAACCTCGATGTCGCGAAGGTCAACAAGGACATCGCGATCGCGCAGTACGAGAAGGCGATCCAGACCGCGTTCCGCGAGGTCTCGGATTCGCTCGCCGGCCGCGCGACGCTGGGCGAGCAGCTGCGCGCGCAGGCGGCGGTCGCGAACGCCGCGCAGGCGAGCTTCCGGCTCGCCGACCTGCGCTACCGCAGCGGCGCATCGAGCTACTTCGAGGTGCTCGACGCGCAGCGCTCGCTGTTCAGCGCGCAGCAGGCGACGCTGCAGACGCAGGCCCTGCAGGTGCAGAACCTCGTGACCCTGTACAAGGTGCTCGGCGGCGGGTGGTCGGAGGCGACGACGGCGCGGTAGCGCGGCACCTCGGAGAGTGGTCGATCAGATCGCGAACGACCACTCTCCGATCGACGCGCGCTCCGGTCGTCGTCCTCGCTCGATGCGCTGCCTGGCCGCCGTCACCCAGCGCCGCGCCAGCGGCAGGGACCCGAAGCCGGCTTCGGCATTGATGTGGCCCGCCGCCCCGAGATTGATCCACTGACTCGCCCAGCGCTGGGCCCAGCGGCGCGCCTCGGCCGCGCTCATCCACGGATCGGTTTCGCTGCCGACCAGTACGCTCGGTGCCGGCAAGGCGCTGGCCGGCAGCAGCGCGCCAACGCCGAACTTGGCCGGGTCGGCCGGCGCGACGAGCAGTGCCGCAGCGATGTCGCTGCGCGGCTGCTGCGCCAGGTAGCGAACCAGCGCGAGGCACCCGAAGCTGTGCGCCGCGGCGATCCATGGGCCCGGTCCCGCGCGTTCGAGGGTGCTGGCGATGCGAGCCGCCCAGCGGTCGAGGTCGGGGCTCATCCAGTCGCGTTGCTCGACGCGCAGCGCGTGGCGATCACCCTGCTGCAGCCAGGTCTGCCAGTGCGACGGACCGCTGTCGCCCAGGCCGGGCACGATGAGCAGGCGCGACGGCGTCACAGCGTCGCCAGCGACACCTCGGTCGCCTTCACCAGCGCGATCACCTCCTTGCCGACGGCGAGCTTCAGCTCCTTGACCGAACGGGTGGTGATGACCGAGGTGACGATCAGCCCCGAGGGCGTCTCGACGTCGATCTCGGACACGACCGGTCCCTCGATGATCTCCTTGACCTTGCCACGGAACTGGTTGCGGACGTTGATCGCGGTGATGCTCATGTGCTCTCCTTCGGGGGGTGGATGTCGGTGGTCAGATCGCCCAGCGCCACGTGGCGATGCCGGGCAGTGGTTCGGCGACTTCGCTTTCGGGACGGGCTGGTTCGCGCAGCACGCGCTGCAGCACGCGATCCTCGAGCACCGCGAACGCGGCTTGCCCGCGTGAGCGCGGTCGGCCCAGTGCAACGCGCTCGTCGAGCGCGATGCGGTGGTCCTCGATCAGCACGACGCGGTCGGCCAGCGCGACCGCCTCGGACACGTCGTGCGTGACGAGCAGCGCCGTGAAGCCGTGGGTGCGCCAGAGCGACTCGATGAGCTGCTGCATCTCGATGCGCGTCAGCGCGTCCAGCGCACCGAGCGGCTCGTCGAGGAGCAGCAGGCGCGGTCGGTGCACGAGCGCACGAGCCAGCGCGACACGTTGGCGCTGCCCGCCCGAGAGCACCGCCGGCCAGTCGTCGGCACGGTCGGCCAGGCCCACCTGCGCGAGCGCCTCGCGCGCGCGGCGCCGGCCGTCCACGCCGGGCAGGCCGAGCGCGATGTTGTCGACCACGCGCCTCCACGGCAGCAGGCGCGCGTCCTGGAACATGATGCGGATGTCCTCGCGATGCTGTGCCAGCGCCGCACCGTCGAGCGCGATCTCGCCCGCGTCGGCCTGCTCGAGCGCGGCAACGAGGCGCAGCAACGTGCTCTTGCCGCAGCCGCTGCGGCCGACGATCGCGACGAACTCGCCCGGCGCGATGCGCAGATCGATCGCCTCGAGCACGCGGCGCGCGCCGTAGGACCTGGCGACGCCGCGCACCTCGAGGGCGAGCCCGGCGGCAGGCGGCGCGCCGGTCCGCACGTGCGGCGCGTCGAGTTCCGCGCGCCGGCGGCGCACCGGTTCGGACAGGGTGCGCAGCGCCAGCGCGGCGCCGTCGAGTTCGGTCATGTGCATTTGATTCCTCGACAGTCAGGCTGCCTGGACCTGGTAGCCCGGGTGCCAGCGCAGCCACCTGCGCTCGAGCGTTTTGGCGAGCACGTCGGCGAGCTTGCCGAGCGCGGCGTAGAGGAGGATGCCGACCAGCACCACGTCGGTCTGCAGGAACTCGCGCGCGTTCATCGTCAGGTAGCCGATGCCCGCCTGCGCCGAGATCGTCTCGGCGACGATCAGCAGCACCCACATCAGCCCGAGCGAGAAGCGCAGCCCCACCAGCACCGACGGCAGCGCGCCGGGCAGGATGACGTGGCGCCACAGGGCCCAGCCCGACAGGCCGTAGCTGCGCGCCATCTCGATCAGCCCCCGATCGACCGAGCGGATGCCGTGGAAGGTGTTCAGGTAGATCGGGAAGAACACGCCGACCGCGACGAGGAAGAGCTTCGCGCTCTCGTCGATGCCGAACCACAGGATCACGAGCGGGATCAGCGCCAGCGCCGGGATGTTGCGCAGCATCTGCAGCGAGGTGTCGAGCAGTGTCTCGAGGACGCGAAAGCTGCCCGTCAGCAAGCCCAGCAGCAGCCCCAGCCCGCCGCCGATCGCCAGGCCGGCGAGCGCCCGCATCGAGCTGACCGCGACGTGCTGCCACAGCGCGCCCGAGCGCAGCAGGTTCCAGAACGCGGTCGCCACCGCGAGCGGTTCGGGCAGCACCCGCGTCGAGAGCCAGCCGCGCGTCGAGGCGAGTTCCCAGCCGATCAGGGTCAGCACCGGGACCACCCAGGGGAGGCCGCGCTGCACGATCGCGCGGCGCCGTTCAGACCGCAATGCGGAGTTCGAGGACATGGTGTTCGCCGTCACGGGCGTCCGGTTCGATCAGTTCAAGGTGGTTGCCGAACGGGTCTTCGACATAGAGCCGGCCGCTGTCGAGCAGCGGCGCATCGTCGACGGCATGGCCGGCCCGACGCAGAACGGTCGCCAGGCGGGGCACGCCCACGACGCGCAGCGCCAGGTGCGCCTGCGGCGCGACGCCGCTGAAGTGGCCTTCGCGCAAGTCCAGGCGTTGATGCCCGAGGCCATAGCGCAGCGTGCCGGGCCGGTCGAGCGCCGGATCGCGCAGTTCGCGCAAACCCAGCAGCCCTTCATAGAACGCCCGCGCCTTGGCCGACCCGCCGAGTGCGATCGGCAGCTGCACGTGGTCGACGGCGTGAATGAGGGTGGCGGCCATCTCAGCTCTCCGACACGCGCTGCGGCGCGAAGCTGTTCGCGACGATCTCGCCGAACGGCCCGGTCAGCGTGCGCTGCGGCGACACCGCCTCGCGCAGATCGAGCGGCAGCAGCGGGAACACGAGTTCCGCGAAGCGGTGCGCTTCCTCGAGGTGCGGGTAGCCGGAGAGGATGAAGTACTTCAGCCCGAGCGCGGCGTATTCCTGGATGCGCTCGGCCACCTGCTGCGGGTTGCCGACCAAGGCCGTGCCCGCGCCGCCGCGCACCAGGCCGACGCCGGCCCAGAGATTCGGCGCGACCTCGAGTCCGTCGCGCACGTTGGCACGGTTGAAGCGGCCCTGGTGCAGTGCAGCCATGCGGCGCTGGCCGACGGAGTCCATCTGCGCGAACTTCTTCTGCGCCGCTGCGACGGTGGCTTCGTCGAGGTGCGAGACGAGTTCAGCCGCGGCGCGCCAGGCCTCGTCCTCGGTCTCGCGCACGATCACGTGCAGGCGGATCCCGAACTCGAGTTCGCGCCGATGGCGTGCGGCACGCGCGCGGATGTCGGCGACCTTGCTCGCCACCGCGGCGGGCGGCTCGCCCCAGGTCAGGTAGGTGTCGAGCTGCTCGGCGGCGAGCTCGTGCGCCTCCGGCGACGAGCCGCCGAAGAAGACCGGCGGGTACGGTCGGGTGACCGGCGGGTAGAGCAGCTTGCCGCCCTTGACGCGCAGCTGGGCGCCCTCGAAGTCGAAGCCCTCGCCCGAACCCGGTGGGTCGCCTTCGGCTCCGTGGCTGCGTGCGAGCAGCTCGCGCCAGATCGTCAGAAACTCGCGCGACAGCGCATAGCGTTCGGCGTGAGGCAGGAACAGGCCGTCGCCCTCGAGCTCGTCGGGATCGCCGCCGGTGACGAGGTTGACCAGCAGCCGCCCGCCGGACAGGCGGTCGAAGGTCGCCGCCATGCGTGCGGACTGCGCCGGTTGCAGCAGCCCCGGGCGCAGCGCGACGAGGAACTTGAGCCGTCGCGTCACGTCGATCAGGCTCGCGGCGAGCACCCACGGGTCCTCGCACGAGCGCCCGGTGGGCAGCAGCACGCCTTCGTAGCCGAGGCTGTCGGCGGCGATCGCAACCTGCTTGAAGTAGGCAAAGTCGGCTGCGCGTGCACCGTGGCGGGTGCCGAGGTAGCGCGCGTCGCCGTGGGTGGGGATGAACCAGAGAATCTTCATTCGTCGTCTCCTGGATGTCGGTCAACGGGCCTGCGCGAGCGCCTGGCCGGGCTGCCAGATGATGTCGGCGACACGGATCGGCTTCGGGATCAGGCCGAGCCTGGCGAACGCGTCGGCCACCTTCTGCTGCTCGGCGACCAGCGCCGGCGTCAGTGGGCCGACCGGCGAGGGCTGGCGGCGTGCGAGGAAGCGATGCACGGTCGCCAGGCTCAGGCCGGCGTACTCGGCGTAGCGCTGCGCCGTCTCCTTGCGGTTGGCCTGGCCGTAGGCGTCGGCGTCGGTCAACGCGGCGAACAACACCCGCAGCACGTCTTCGCGCTGCGCGAGCGCACGCGAGGCGAGGTAGAAGGTGTTGTTGCCGGAGAGGCCGCGGCTCGTCGCCAGCACCTGCACGCGAGCGTCGATCTCGGCCGCGGCGTAGTACGGGTCCCAGATCGCCCAGGCGTCGACCGAACCGCGCTCGAAGGCCGCACGCGCATCGGCGGGCGCAAGGTAGACCGGCGTGATGTCGGCCCAGCCCAGGTTCGCCTTCGCCAGCGCCTGCAGCAGCAGGAAGTGCGCGCTCGAGCCGCGCTGCACCGCGATGCGCCGCCCTTTCAGGTCGGCCAGTGTCTTCAGGGCCGCCGCGGGCCGCGAGAGGATCGCCGAGCTGTCGGGCTTGGGTGGCTCGGCGCCGACGTAGAAGAGGTCTTTACCCGCGGCCTGCGCGAACACCGGCGGCGCGTCACCGGTCGCGCCGAAGTCGACGCTGCCGACCGCGAGCGCCTCCAGCAGCTGCGGGCCGGCGGGAAACTCGACCCAGGTCACGCGGGTCGCCGCGAGCGGCTTGTCGAGCAGCGCCAGGCTCTTCAGCAGCGCGAGGTTGAGCGAGCCCTTCTGGAAGCCGATGCGAAGCTCGGCGAAGGCGGGCGACGCGGCCTGCGCGGTGCCGGCCCACGGTCCGAGTCCGGCCGCCGCAGCGAGCGACGCGAAGGCCAGCGCCGCACGGCGGCGCGAGACGAGGAAGCTGTCCATCGTGGCCCCCTTCACTTCGCCGACGCAGTGCGGGCGGACGCGGGCAACGCGTCGGCGATGCGGATCGCCTTCGGGATCAGCTTCAGCTCGAAGAAGGCATCGGCGATCTTCTGCTGCTCGGCCGCGACCGCCGTGCCGATCGGCACGATGCCGTAGGCGAAGCGCGCTGCGGCGACTTCGGCGATGCCGACGTCCAGGCCGATCTGCGGACCGAGGAAGGCGGCCACCGCCTTCGGGTCGCCTTCGGCCCAGCGATCGAGCCGGGCGAGCTCTTCGACGATCGCCCGGATCACCTGCGGGCGCTTGTCGGCATAGGGCCGCGCGGCGAGATAGAACTGGTGATTCGCGACCAGGCCACGGCCGTCGGCGAGCACGCGCGCGCCGATCTGCTTCTCGGCCGCGGCGAGGAACGGGTCCCAGATCACCCAGGCGTCGACCGCACCGCGCTCGAAGGCCGCGCGCGCATCGGCCGGCGGCAGAAAGACGGTCTGCACGTCGGCGTACTTCAGCCCCGCCTTCTCGAGCGCCTTCACGAGCAGGAAGTGCACGTTGCTGCCCTTGTTCAGCGCGACCTTCCTGCCCTTCAGGTCGGCGACCGAATTCAGCGCCGAACCCTTCGGCACGACGATGGCCTCGCCCTGTGGCGCCGGCGGCTGGTTGGCGACGTAGACGAGATCGGCGCCGGCGGCCTGCGCAAAGATGGGCGGCGCCTCGCCGACGGTGCCGAAGTCGATCGAGCCGACGTTCAGCCCTTCGAGCAGTTGCGGGCCGGCCGGGAACTCGGTCCATCGGACCTCGATGCCCTGCGGCGCCAGGCGCTTCTCGAGCTCGCCGCGCGCCTTCAGCAGGGTCAGCGTGCCGTATTTCTGGTAGCCGATGCGCAGCAGCTCGGGCTGGCTCTGCGCCTGTGCGCCGGTCAGTGCGAGGCCGAGGCCGAGCGTGGCCGCGAGCTGCAGCGCGCGGCGTCGGGTCGGGGTCAGGAAGTGCTTCATCGTCGGGTTCTCGTGATTCGGGCGAAAAGGCACCCCGCGCTGGCGCCGGGCCGGCGTCGGGGTGTGGAATGGCCCGCGCGGGCCAGGAGACAAACGGGGGGGTGGGCGCGTCAGGCGCTACATCGCGCCTCGGCCGCCAGCGGCAGCGGCGGCACGAACGACGCCAACGGCCGCAGCGCGCGGTCGAGGCGCTCGACGAGGCCGTCATCGGGCACGAAGCCGCCCGATTCGTGCGGCACGAGTTGCGCATCGGTCGCGTAGACGCCGTCGAGGATGTCGCGCGCGCCGAGTGCGGCGAGCACCGGCTTCAGCGCGTAGTCGATCGCGAGGAAGTGCGCGAGGCTGCCGCCGGTGACGAGCGGCAGCACCGTCTTGCCGCGCAGCGCGTCCGGCGGCAGCAGGTCGAGAAAGAGCTTCAGCAGGCCGCTGTACGCGGCCTTGTAGATCGGCGTGGCAACCAGCAGCAGATCGGCACGCACGATGTGGTCGAGCGCGCGGCGGATCGGCTCGGCGCGCGTGTCCGCGTCGAGCAAGGCAGCGCCGGGCAGCTCGCGCACCGCGATCACGCTCGAGGTCGAGGCGTGGCCTTCGAGGCGCGTCTGCGCGAGCTGCAGCAGCCAGCGCGAACGCGAGCGCGATGAAGGGCTGCCGGAGAGACTGACGATGTGCATGACGACTCGCGTGGATGACGAGTCGCTACGTTAGGCTGGCGCGCGGCCGCGGCCAACAAAGGAATACGTGTTTGCTTATGCGGTGCGATGGCGTGCGGTCGCGCGAGCGCGTCTCAGTCGGCCCGCGCCTCGGCCTTGACGATGGTCTCGCCCTTCAGCAGTCCCATGTCGCGGATGTTGAAGCGGTGGCGCTTCCAGCCCGCGTAGGTGCGGCGCCAGTGCGTCAGCGACACCACGTAATACACCAGCTTGAACATCACCAGCGACATGCGGTACGGCAGCCCGTGCCGCAGGTCCGCGGCCAGCAAGGACATCAGGCCCTGCTTGACCTTGAAGATGTTCTTCGGGTGCATGAACATGTCGCGGATGGTCGGGTTCGTCACGCGGTAGATGAACCACGAATAGTCGCGCGGGCCAGCGCGCATGCGCTTCTCGAGCACGCGCCGTGCGCCGGGCAGCTCGGCAGGCCGGTCGAGTGCCGTGGCCACCAGGTCGGCGCCGTCGAATGCGCTTTGCATCGCCAGGAAAACGCCCGACGAAAACATCGGATCGATGAAGGTGAAGGCGTCGCCGACCAGCAGGTAGCGATCGCCGGTGGCATGCGTGCTGGCGTAGGCGAAGTTGCCGGTCGCGTGCACGGCGTCGTCGACGAGCGTCGCGTCCTTCAGCCGATCGTGCAGTTCCGGGCACATCGCGATGGTGTCGTGGAAGTAGTCCTTCAGCGGCTTGTCGCGCGCCTTCAGGTAGTACGCCCAGCACACCGCGCCGACGCTGGTGGTGCCGTCGGCCAGCGGTATGAACCAGAACCAGCCGTGCTCGAACCAGCAGATGCTGATGTTGCCTTCGCGCTTGCCGGGCAGGCGCCGCGCATTCCGGAAGTGGCCGAACAGCGCCGTGCTGTTGTGGTCCGGATTCTTCTGCTTGCTCTTGAACTTGGTGGCCAGCACCGTGTCGCGGCCGCTCGCGTCGACGACGAAGCGGACACGCCAACCACGCTGCGTGCCGTCGTCGAGCGTGGCCTGTACCGAAGCACCGTCGGCGTCGAAATCCACCTGCCGGACCTTGGCGCCCTCGAGCGCCAGCGCACCTTGCCGGGCGGCATTCCTGAACAGCAACTCGTCGAGTTCGGAGCGCCGCACCTGCCAGGCCGAACTCCTGGACGGGTCCCATCCTTCGGAGAAAGTCCACGTAGCTGCGCTCGTCGAGATCCGGTGGCACGAACTCGATGCCGAACTTCGGCATGCCGATCTTCTCGACCTGGTCGAGCACGCCGAGCCGGTCGAACAGCTCCACGTTGCCGGGCAACAGCGACTCGCCGATGTGAAAGCGCGGATGGTGGTCCTTCTCGAGCAGCACGACCCGGCGCCCCTGGCGCGCCAGCAGCGTGGCAATCGTCGATCCGGCCGGACCGCCACCGATCACCAGCACGTCACATTCCTGATTCGTCTCCATGCGGTTGTCCGCCTTCAGGCCGCAGAGCTCGGCTTGACCGCGGTGTACTCGGAGAAGACGCCGAGTTCGACGTGGCGCTTGATCTGCTCGAAGCCGGCGGCACGCAGCGCGGCCAGCACGGACTCGGGGGGGATGCAGGTCTCGATCGTGTCCCAGTAGTAGCGCCACAGCTCGGCGGTGTCGCGCCGGCGCGCGACGATCCGCGCAATCAGCGGCACGACGGCGCGCATGTAGGTCTTCAGCACGGCCGTGCCGATGCGACCGTCGGGCTTGGTGATCTCGAGTATCAGCAGCCGGCCGCCCGGACGCAGCACACGAAAGAACTCGGCGAACGCCGGCCTCACGTCGGCGAGGTGGCGCAGCGCATAACCCAGGCTGACGAAATCGCTGCTCGAATCCGGCTGCGGCAGTGCTTCGGCACGACCTTGCAGCAGCTCGACGCCCGGCAGCACCACCTCGCCCATCATCCCGGGGCTGGGATCGATGCCGATCAAGCGGCCGCGCGGGCCGATCAGCTCGAGCGCCGCGCGCGCGACCAGGCCGGTACCGATGCCGACGTCGAGCACCTGTGAGCCCTCCGCCAGCTCGGCCCGTCGCAGTGCCGCGCGCCGGTACGACGCGCCGGTGCCGAACGCGAGCACGCGCTCGATGCGGTCGTAGTCTGGCGCGGTGTCGTCGAAGATGCGGCGCAGGAACCGCTCGTGCTCGATCTCGTCTCCGTAGTAGTCGGGCAGCGGCGTGTGCGGTCGCAGCACTTCGGGGAAAGGGATCGATGGGCTTGTCTTGTTCATCGCCGCATTATTGCGGTGGCCCCGATCGAAGATGAAGGCTGAACCTCGCTGCTGCATCGGTTCGAGCCGCGAGCAGAGTGAGGCATCGATCAGCCAATGGAGCGGGGACTTCCGACCGGTTGCCGTCACTGGCCCGGGGGGAAAACCCTGAACTCGTCGACAGCCAGTTGACAGGGCGGCGAAGCATGATGGTGGCGACCAACAGGGGAGTTTCTTGATGTCCCAACGCCTGGTGTTTCCCGCCTTCGCTGCCGCGGTCTTGCTCGCCGGAGCCTCCGCTGAGGCTCGAGTCGACCGCATCGAGATCGAAAGGACCGAGCGCAGCGCGGACGGCAGCCAAGAAGTCCTTCGCGGACGCGCCTTCGGGTTGCTCGATCCCGCCGCACGCGGTAACTCGATCGTCACCGACCTGCAGTTCGCGCCGCGCAACGCGCAAGGACGAGTCGAGTACAGCACGACGTTCTCGCTGGCCAAGCCGGTCGATATGACGCGGGCCAGCGGCGTGCTCTGGTACGAAATGGTCAACAGAGCAGGCCCGCTGCGCACCTTCGACAGCATGGCTTCCTCCGGCCATGTCACGCTGATGATCGGCTGGCAGGGCGACATCGCACCGACCGCCTCCAACTACACGGTGCAGGTGCCGGTGGCGCGCAGCCCCGACGGCTCTCCAATCACCGGCATGGTGCTCGCGCGGCTGGCGGACGTGCCGGCCGGTACGGCATCGCGCCCGCTGGCGATGCTGGCGAATACGATTCCCTACGACGCCGCCTCGCTCGATACCACACAGGCGCGCCTGGTCACCAAGCGAGCTGAAAAGCGCGATGGAGAAAGCAGCGGCATGGAGACCGTGCCGGCGAGCGACTGGGCCTTCGCCGATTGCAGCAGCACTCCGTTTCCCGGCAAGCCGCACCCCCGCATGCTTTGCCTGAAGAACGGATTCGATCCGAAGCTCCTGTACGAAGTCAGCTACCGCGCGAAGGATCCGCTGGTGCTGGGCGTCGGCCTCGCGGCGATTCGAGACGTCGCGTCGTTCTTCCGCTACGAGGCGCGCGACGCCACTGGTGCGAGCAATCCCGTCGCCGGCGCGATCAAATGGGCGATCGGTCACGGCACGTCGCAGTCCGGCAATGCGCTCAAGACCTTCCTGCTACAAGGCTTCAACGAGGACGAATCCCGCCGCATCGTGTTCGACGGCGCCAATCCGCACATCGCAGGACGTCTCACGTCGGTGAACATCCGTTTCGGGCTGCCGAGCGGCTCCGGCACTTTGTACGAGCCGGGGGGCGAGGGCGTGCTGTGGTGGGCTCCGTACCGCGACGGCACGCGCGGCAGGATGCAAGCGAGCTTGCTTGATCGGTGCCGCGCCAGCAACACCTGCCCAAAGATCTTCGAGACATTCGGCTCGGCCGAATTCAACGCTCGCCTGATGACGGTGGCGCTGACCGGCACTGACGGGCGCGCCGATCTTCCTCTGCCGTCCGACGTGCGCCGCTACTACTTTCCTGGCACCACGCACGGCGGCGACGACAAGGGCGGCTTCGCACATGCTCCCGTGTCGCTCAACGCCTGCTTGCTGCCGAGGAATCCCATCCCCGAGAAGCAACAGATGACCGCGTTGGCGCAAGCCCTCGTCGACTGGGTCAGTCGCGGCGTCGAGCCGCCACCGTCCAACTATCCGCGCTTGGCGGCGGCACAGCTGGCCGCCAACACCGCGCAGGCCATGGGCTGGCCGGCCATCCCCGGCGTGCCCGGGCCGGATGGCATGGCCGTCGGGCTGATGGACTACGACTACGGAACGGACCTGAAGGCCAACGACTTCGCCGGTGTCCTCAGTCAATGGCCACCGGCCATCCGTCGCACCATCCCGGCGCTGATGCCCAAGCTCGATGCCGACGGCAACGAGACCGCGGGCTACCCCGCCGTGCAGCACCAGGTCCCGCTGGGGACCTACACGGGCTGGAACGTCACCAAGACCGGCTTCTTCCAGGGCCAGCCCTGCGGCGGCGGCCTCACCGGTGGTTACATCCCCTTCGCCGGTACGCGTGCCGAGCGGCTCGCGTCAGGCGATTCGCGCCCTTCGCTTGAAGAACGTTACGGCACGCAGCGAGGCTACGCGTGTGCGGTGCGCAAGGCCGCCGCCCGCGAGGTCGAGCGTCGAATGCTGCTGCCCGCCGATGCGAAGCGGCTCGCAGACGAAGCGGCAGCCGGCAACTTCCTGCCGGAGGCGGCTGCCACCCCGGAAGCGGCGACTGCCGCAAGTCGCCTTTGTGCGTCCTGAGACTCAATAATTCGCCGGGCATCGGAGAGTGCGGGCGAGTTCGATGCCTAGCCCGACTGCGCGCCTTCGGCGTGATTGCCGGGTTGGCTAACGGCAGCTGTCAGCGAGCTTCGCGAACGGGTCGTCCCGGCCAGAAGCAGCCGATCGGGCTGAAGCTACAAAGCGGTCCACCACTGGCGATCAGCACCAAGCAACCTATGGACTAGGCGTACCATTTCCCGGGTTCCCGTTCTCACGGGGAGGGGATCTTGAATCCCAACGACGCCACCAGACGCCAACGCCTTGCCGCCATCCTGGCCGCTGACGCTGCCGGGTATTCGCGCCTGATGAGTGGCGATGAAACCGGGACACTCGCCGCGCTCGATGCGGCACGCGCGGTCTTCAGATCGCAGATCGAGACGCACCATGGCCGGGTGATCGACATGGCAGGAGACTCGGTACTCGCGGTGTTCGAGACCGCGACCGGTGCCGTGAGTGCAGCGCTCGCGGCGCAGGAGCAGCTCGAATCGCTCGTCGCCGGTGTGCCCGCCGATCGCAGAATGCGGTTTCGCATCGGCGTTCATTTGGGCGACGTGATCGAGAAGCCCGACGGCACGGTGTACGGCGAAGGCATCAACATTGCCGCCCGGCTCGAAGGGCTGGCACTGCCCGGCGGTGTGACGATCTCGGATGCGGTGCATGGGGCGGTTCGACACCGTGTCGCCGCCACTTTCGAAGACCTGGGCGAGCAGCAGGTCAAGAACATCGTCGATCCGGTACGGGCTTTCAGGGTGCTCGGAGCCGACTCGCGGGCTCAGGGTGTGCAGGCGACCGGGCCGTCGGCGTTGCCCGGTCAATTGAGACACCGAGCAACAGAGTACGTGCGGCGACACCGCGCCCTGGCTGCGGTGGTTGCAGGCGTGATCGTTGTGGTCCTCGGGTTGGTGCCGAACTGGCAGGTTTGGAGAAGCGTGGCAACCCCGTCACTACCCGCAATGTCGGTCGCCGTTATGCCGTTGGTGGTGCCGACCGGCGATGCGTCGCTGGCGCATCGGGCGGAGGCCTGGACCCGCGACCTGACTTCCATGCTGACCCTGACCACGGCCGCGATCACGGTGGTTCCTGTTCCGGCGGCACAGGCGCGGGCGGGGGTAGAAGGCAATCAGGGCACCAGCACCCTGACCCGAGCCCTCAACGTTCGCTATTGGTTGGAGGGCGATATTCAACCGGGAGTGGAGGGGGTTGTGCTCGGTATCCGCTTGCTGGACGGGGCTACCGGCAAGCAGGTGTGGAGCGGGACGGTGCCCGTCAAGACGATTGACACGACCAGCGCGGAAATGCGCGCACTCCGCAAGGCAGCGGGCCGTATGGCAGGGTCGCTGTTCCAGGCCGAGGTCCGCCGCATCATGGCCCAGCCGCTGGGCGACGCGACTGCGATGGACTATTGGTTGCGAGCCGAGTCCGTGAACCCGGAGGAGGCCGGCACGCTGCAAAGAGCGCACGAAGCGCAACGGTTGTACGAAAAGGCTCTTCGTCGCGATCCCCATCTCGTTCCCGCACTGATCGGTCTCGGTTTTGCATTGCTCGCCGAGATCGACAACGCCCCGAATGTTGATCGCGAGCGCGTAGTGCGGCGAATCGATGAAATTTCAAGCATGGCGATGAAGCTGAACGGTGCTCATCCGGACACCTGGGGCTTGCGCTCAGTGGCGCTCAGTTACCTTGGCAGATGGGATGCAGCGCTTGAGGCGAGTGAAAAGCAAGGCAGCCTCGACCCATACAGCAATTGGAGTGTTCGGCACGCGTGGTTCTTGGCAAATCAGGTCGCGAGGCCCGCCGAGGGGCTGGCGCTCATCGAGCAGTCAATCGCGGCCGACCCGCCCGGTGGTTTTGGCGAACTGCGCGGTGCGTGCGAGGCGCATCTGCTGTTGGGCCAGTACGAGCAGGCCATCGCTCGGTGCGAGAAGGCGAGGGGCCTCGAATCCGACGACTGGTGGGTCGACTTGTTTCTTGCCGCAGCGTACGGGCATCGCGGCGAGGCGGAGAAGGCCGCGGCAGCAAAGGCCGAAGTGCTGCGCTTGGTTCCCGGCTACTCGATCGCGAGACTCAAGGCGAACGGCTACTCGCTGAACCCCGCCTTCATTCGCCTGGCCGAAGAACACTTCTATTCCGGCCTGCGCAAGGCCGGCCTTCCCGAGAAGTAACGCAGTGGTTCTCGTCGTAGGGGCAAGGAACGACCGCTTTGACCCCTCGGGCACCGGCTACGCAAAGCCGCGAACTACCAGATCGATCCACTATCGAATCACCTCGTCAGCACGTAACAGCAGCGACTGCGGAATCGTGAGGCCGAGTGCTTTCGCAGTCTTCAGATTGATCACCAGTTCGAGTCGCGTCGCCTGCTCGATCGGCAGGTCGCCCGGCTTCGCGCCTTTGAGGATTTTGTCGACGTAGTCCGCGGCATGCTGGGAACCCTCCGCGAGATTGCGCCCATAGCTCATCAGGCCTCCGGACTCGGTACTCTCGCGCACGGCAAAGACCGACGGCAGCCGATGTCTGAGCGCCAAGTCTGCGATCAGGCGCCTTTGGAAGAAGAACCGAGTCGAACCCGAGACGAGAACTGCGCCAGCATGTTCGCGAGTCATGCGTGCAAAGGCGCTTTCGATCTCCGCCGGGTCCGATGCATCCAATGCGATCACATCCACATTCAACGACTGTGCAGCGGTCCGCAGGTTTCTCAGCGCTGCCGCGGTCGTCGGGTCGGAGGGGTCCGACAGGACGGCCAAGCGAGACAGCCCGGGCACGGCAGCCAGCAGAAATTCGAGCAGCTTGGGGCTCGTGTCGCTGGCGAGGGTCGACACGCCGGTGGCATTGCCGCCGGGCCGCGCGAGGCTTTGAGCGAGGCCACTGGCCACCGGATCGTCGGAAGCCCCGAAGACGATCGGAGTCTTGGTCGTCGCCTGCCGCACCACGAGGGCGGCGGTCCCGGTTGTCGTGAAGATGACGTCGGGATTGAGCGCCACGAGTTCCTGCGCAAGCTCTGGCAGGCGCTCGAGGTGGCCACGCGCCCAGCGGATCTCGAACCCGACATTTTTGCCCTCGCTGTATCCCAGTTCGCGCAGCCGCCGCATGAACGCATCGACAAGAAATCCGCCCGTCTCCGGGCTGCTAGTTCCCAGCACCGCGACGCGAGCCGGCTTCGCGGCCTGTGTTTGGGCACCCAGCGGTGCGGCAAGGGCATGCGCGCCCAGCAGTGCAATCGTCAGGTCGCGACGCGTGATCATCGAATCACCTCGTCGGCGCGCAGCATTCATCACTCAATCCCCTCGTCGATGAATTGCTGCCGAATCAGCCTCGGCGTCGATTAGTGCGCGCACACGCGCGAGAGCAAGCCCAATCTCGGACGCCGAACCAGCACCGACCTCGGCTGAGATGGTCTGCGCGGCTGCAAGCGATGCCGTCGCCGCCGCAGCGTCCCCCACCAGGTGATAAGCCTCGGCGCGGCTGGTCAACAGCACACCCAAACCGAACGCGTCGGATACCGAGCGAAGGAGTGTCTCGCTCGACGCCAGACTTGCTTGTGCCTCGTCTTGCCGGCCCTGGCGGGCGTGCAGCAGCCCGAGGTAGCTCAGGAACTGGCCCTCTGCCATCGGATCGCCGAGTTCGCGCGCGAGACCCACGGCAGCCTCGAATTTCGCCTGCGCCTCATCGCTGCGTCCCTGGCGCTCGATCACGATACCGAGGTTGCAGAGCACGATGGCCTCGAGCCTCACGTTGCCGAGTTCCCTCGCGACGACGAGCGCGGCCCTCGACGCTGCTTCGGATTCGGCAGGACGCTCCAGCACGATGTACAGCATGCCGAGGTTGCACAACATGTGGCCCTCGAGCCGGCGATTGCCGGTATCGCGTGCGATCGCCAGGGACTGCGCGCATCGGGCTTGCGCTTCGTCCGTGCGCCCTACCTCCATGTGCAGCTTGCCGAGGTTGCCGAGCAGGTTGCCCTGCATGTGCAGGTCATGCGTCTCGCGAGCCAGCGCGAGTGCGCGCTCGTAGTGCGACGACGCGTGATCCGTATGACCTTCGACTTCATCGATCGTGCCCAGGGCGTTGCTCGCCAGGCACTCCAGCTGGGGATCGCCGAGTTCGCGCGCCATCTGCGTCGCTGCAACGTGCTGCGCGCGGGCCTCGTGCATCCTGCCCGCGCTCTCGTGCAGCGATCCGAGCCGGAACGTCACCATCGCCTCGCAGTGCCGATCGCCTGCGGCACGGGCGCGTGCCAGTGCCGTGTCGTACAGCGCGCGCGCAGGTCCCGAGCGTCCGCATGTCACCAATGAATGGGCCAGCACCGATTGCGCATGAGCCGCAGCTCGGTCGTTCAGCCCCGGCATGGCACACACCGATTCGGCCAGTTCGACGCCGGTCTCGAAGGGCCCCCGCAGATGCAGTGCGGACGAGGCGCCCTCCAGCGCACCGGTGGCCAGGTCACCGGCGCCGAGTTCCACCGCGCGCCGGCATGCAGCCACGAGGTTGTCGAGATCAGCGCAGCGACCCGCGGCGGCGCGAATCGGCCCCAGCGCCGCGAACCACGCCACATGCCGCAACCGGGCCGAGGCGAGCGCCCTCGGTCCGCTGCCGGCATAGTGCCCTTCGGTCTGCAGGTGTTCGGCGGCGTAGACCTGTACGCTGACGAGCAGGTCGAAGCGGTCGTCGTCGCGCGGGCGCACGAACGATTTGTCGACCAGAGAATGAACGACATCCAATGTCCACGGCGCATCGTCGCAGTCCGACAGGTCGAGCACCCCTTCGGCTGCCTCGAGCGTGAAGCCGCCCTCGAACACGGACAGTTGCGCCAACGCCGCCTTCTCCGGTGGCGTCAGCAGGTCCCACGACCAGTCGAAGGCCGCGCGCAGGGTCGATTGGCGCCCGAGCCGGCTGCCCTTGGACGCGAGCAGCTTGAATCGCTCGCTCATGCGCGCCAGCAGCATGCGCGGCGGCATCACCCGCACACGCGCAGCGGCCAATTCGATGGCCAGCGGCAGGCCATCGAGCAGTGCCACCAGCGGTGCAATGGCCGCCTGGTCCTCGGCATTCGGCTGGAAATCCGGCTTCGCCGCTTGGGCCCGCTGCACGAACAGCGCAGCACCTTCTGCGGGCGGCAACGGCGGCAGCGCCAGAACCACTTCGCCCGCCAGTCCCAGCACCTCACGCGTCGTGACCACGAAGCGGGCCTGGTCGGCGCGGGCCAGCCAGTGACCCAAGGTCTGCGGGGCATGGCGCGCGACCTGCTCGAGGTTGTCGAGGATCACCAGGCACGCACCGCGTCCGGCGATGGCGTTGCCAATCTGCACCACCGGATCGTCCCTGCCCAGTGGAACGTCGAGCCCCTGCGCCACGGCGCTTGCGATGCCGTCGACGCTGCGCGCGCTCGCCAGATCGCAGAACCAGACGCCGCCGGCGAACTCACCGAGCCAACTCCACCCATAGCGCGCCACCAGGCGCGTCTTGCCGCTGCCGCCGATACCGAGCACCGACACCAGGCGCGCGCCGGACTGGATGCGGTGGGACAACTCGGCCAGCGCATCGACGCGGCCGACGAAGGCGTCGCTTTCGGCCGGCAGGCTATGCCGGATCTCGCGCACCGGCATCCAGAGATCGCCCTGACGCGCGACACGGTAGGCCTTGTCGCCATCGGGCGGCGGGATGAAAGCCGCGTCGTCGTCGCCGATCTCGAACAGCTCGATCGGTTCATCCAGGCCCTTGAGGCGCCAGTGTCCGTGCGATTGCAGCCGAAGCCCTTCTGTGCTCAGCGATCGCCGGGCATCGGCCGACAGAAGGATCTGCCCACCCGTGGCCACCGACATCACGCGTGCGGCGGTCGCCTTGGCCACACCTTCGACCTCGATCGGCTTGGCACCCAGCGCGATGTCGGAAGCGCTGTTCTCGCGCAGCGTGACCGGGCCGACATGCAATCCAGCGCGCGCCTTGAGCGGTAAGACGAGCCGGTTCAGTGCCTGCTGATAGGCCAGCGCATAGCACACCGCGTCTGAAGCCGAGTCGAACAGCAGCAACATACCGTCGGTCTTGTCGATCTCGCGCCCATGCCAGACCGGCAGCAGGTCGCGTGCGGCGCGGTCATGCGCGGCCCACAGCCTGGCCATTTCTGCATCGCCGATGCGCAGCGAGAGTTTGGTACTGTCGACAACATCGGTGAGGAGCAGGGCGCGCAGGTAGATCATCGATGCACCCTTGGCACGCAGAGGATCACATGGCAGAGATCAAGGTGCGTTGCTGAAGTCTCAAGACTCTACCTCTAGTTTGGGGTCGGCAACGGATCTGCAGCGGCGAAAGCGCGCCTTCGGCTGAAGCCCATTCGAGTCATTCAAGCCTGTGTGACCGCTCAGGGTCGAGATCTTGAGTTCGTCCGCTTGAAGAACGGCCGTTCGGTCCTCGCCGAATCGAGAGACTGCTGTCGGACCTGACCGGGAATTCACACTCCCGGCCACAAACGGACGGCCATGAGCGGCCGCTTTGGATCGCTCAGCTGTAGTCATCGCCTGGGCTAGCACCTGGTGGCACGCCGAGCGGCACGTTTGTTGGGGTGCAGCCGACTTGATAGGGCGCAGAACGAGGCGGAGTCATGGTGGCATCTTGCGCGCCTACATAATGTCGGGCGCGGCGGCCGCGGCGCGTCTAGCAGATGTGCAGTGAAGGAGATAGATATGGTTCCTTGCACGCAACCCCGCAAGAAGTGGTACGGCTTCATCCCCCTGCTGTGCTTCTTGTTAGCAGCCGGCATCTCAAGTTGTGGGCACATTCCCGTGGTGTCACCACGAATGACGCCGGCCAGTGCGCCGCCCGGTATCGATGCTTCCGGCGCGCAATGGCACAAACTAGATGGGTCGAACGGCCACAAGTTCCCTTCGGGAAAAACTGTAGCGGTCTTGGCTGACGGTGGGTCACTCACCTCTTTTGGAACTACTCGCGAGGATAATGCGAGGCCAACCAGTCGTTGCAGCCGATCGCCTTCGGCGACCGCTGGACTCCGACGTTCAGAGAGCAACCGTAACATCAACGGAGGATGCAATGAGAACGATTGCTTGGCTTAGTGCTGCGGCAGTTGGACTTCTGATTGCAGGTTGCGCGGGTATCGCTTCCGCACCTAGCCAGGAAGAGCGACAGGCCCTGGCCCCAACCGGCAAGCTCCGTGTAGGGCTCTATCTCGGGGCGCCCGCGTCCATCATTCGCGGTGCCACGCAGGACGAGTCGAAGGGGGTGGGGTTCGATCTGGGCAAGGAGCTTGCCCGGCGCATCGGGGTTCCATTCGAGCCCGTGGTGTATCCCTCGCCAGGAGCCATCATGGACGGCCTGAAGGCCGGCGAGTGGGACCTCACCTTTTTTGGGCCAACCCCAGAGCGCGAACGTGTCTTGAATTTCACTGCACCGTTTCTCGTCATCGAGCACGGCTACCTCGTTCCTGCCGGCTCTCCGATCTCGAGCATCGACGCAGTGGATCGACCGGGAACGCGCATCGGTGCGCCGCAGGGCGGGTCCGTGAACGCATTTTTGGCGCGCACAATAAAGAACGCCACGGTGATCGCGAGTCCGAGTGTTCCCGCCGGGGAGGAAATGCTGAAGTCCGGAAAGGCGGATGTCTTCGCCGCCAATAAAGCAAACCTGTTCGGGTTGTCGGACAAGATGCCCGGGTCCCGGGTTCTTGATGGTCGGATTGGTGTGGACGAAGTTGCCATAGCACTCCCGAAGGGCCGGGAGACCGGAATCGCCTACGTGCGAAAGTACATTGAGGATGCGAAAGCCGAAGGACTAATCAGGGCAGCGGTTCAAAGAGCGGGACTTCGCGGCGCGGCTGACAAGTGATGTCGACAACGCTCTCTAACCCGCCGATGAACACGGACCCTCAGCAGCGGCACTTCGTGCCGCCGGCTCAGGCCGGTTGTTGGCAACGTTAGGCGACGGTCCGCTTTCCGGACGACCACTCTGTGGTATCGGAGGACCGCTCAGGGTCGACTCGCGCCGATCGCGGCTGGCGACAGCAGTCTTTTGCGTCACCGCGCGGGAGCACTGTCGCCGAGCTGGCTTGACAGCGTTCTGCTACGCTGAGCGCATGGCGGAACCGACACTGCTTTCGACGCTCGACAAAGGCGTATTGACGTTGACGCTGAACCGCCCCGCGAAGCTCAACGCGATCGACAACGCCTTGGCAGCCGCATTGCTCGGAGAGCTACAGGCAGCAGCCAATGACACAGACGTGCGCGTGATCCGCCTGCGTGGAAATGGGCGGGCCTTTTGCGCGGGGCGCGATATCAGCGCACCGCCCACTGAGCGGGATCTCGAACTGGTCCAGGGCGTTGCTGTGGCCATCGTGCGCCACCCCAAGCCCGTGGTGGCGGCCGTGCACGGCTGGACCGTGGGCGCAGGATTCGAGTGGATGATGGACGCCGATGTGGTGGTGGCTGCAGACGATGCGAGGTTCAAGCTGCCCGAGGCATCGATCGGCGTTTTCGTGACCGGCGGTCTCGTGGCTACTTTGCCAGCCGTCGCCGGACTGTCGCGAGCCAAGGCCATGATGCTGTTCGGCGAGGAGTTCAGTGCACGTCAGGCTTTCGACTGGGGACTGGCCCACCGGGTGGTACCGTCCAATCAACTGGACGAAGTCTCGATGGCTGCGTGCCAACGACTCGCGGCGCTCGATCCGACCGTCGTTGCACACTACAAGCGCGTGCTCAACGCTGTCGGCCTCGACCGATTCGACCGTGCGATTGAGGAGGAATCGAACGCGACTCGCATGCTGGTGAAGGCCGTTCCGCTCGGGACCTGAGCGCCGTATCGGCGCGAGTCGGTGGAAAGTCCCCACATGCCAGCCGAATGCCGGCCCCACCTGGCGGACGCGGTCAACGGTGCGACGCGAACCGCCTTACGCTTACAGCTTGGCCTGCACAGCCTTGCGGTCGGCCACGACCTTCTGAGCGGTCGGCCGCTCCGCGATAAGCTTGCCGTAGCCTCGATGGTCGATGCCGGCGGCCTGCAGCAGATCTTCACCGTACACGGCCTTGCTCGTCATGGCCACCAGAGGCAGGTGGTTGAAGGCCGCGCAGTCGGCCTGCGTGAATTGGTCGCCGGCAACGAACGGCGCGAACTTGGCCAGCCGCTTGAAGGCTGCGATGTTGTCGACCAACTGCCTTTTGACGCGGGCCGAATTGGCTTCGCTCAGTGGCGCGGCTCCGAAGAACGCACTGCCATAGAGCTGGCGCGCGACGATCTCCAGGTGCCAGTCGATGAAGGTGGTGAGCTCGCGGACCTTCGCGGCCGCGAAAGGGTCCGCCGGCAGCAAGGGCGGCGTTGGCCAGCGCGCCTCGATCCATTCAAGAAGCGGCTGGCTCTCGCACAAGCCACCTTCAGGCGTGGTGACGAAGGGAATCTTGCCCAGCGGCGACGCAGACAACACCGCCTCGTCGCTGCTGTGTGTGGCCGCGTAGGCTTCCTCGAAAGGCACACCTTTTTCAAGCAGTGCCAGCTTGACCTTGTTGTAGTAATTCGAGATGGCTGAACCGTGAAGTACGAGCATGAGGCCTCCTGACGTGCCGGCGGAGTCTATGCCGTGAAGCAGCGGGCCGCTCCACCTCGAAACCTGACGAACACCGGGCGTCGAGCAGATCGCTGCGGCCCGCGACCCTCCGCTCAGCCCGTCGTCCCCATCCAGGTCGCAAAAGCTTCGATGTCCGCACGCCGAACCGATCAGGCCGGCAGTCGCCAGCCATTGCCGCCAGGTCGGCGCTTGCGGATCCCGTCGGCGTCTTCAGGCAGGTTCCCTTTAGGCGGGCACTGCCTGCAGCCGCTCGTGATCTCGATGGCTGAGAGCCTGCTTTCGGCAATGACCGCGAACTGGCGGTCCCGGCCAGTTCCAGCCGGTCGCCAAAGGCCGTTTTCAGGCCGGCCAGCGGCAGAGTGGTTGGGCGCCGATAGGCATCCTGCCAAGAATTTGCGCTTCACCCCAGGACGAGTGTCGATTCGAGCGATCTCGGTTCGTCGTTCATGAAGGAGGAACAAATATGCCCAAGATCATCGTGAATGCATTCTTGACCTTGGACGGTGTCATGCAAGCGCCCGGCGGCCCGGACGAGGACCCCACTCGGGGCCGTGGAACTGGTGAGAGGTAGCCCGATTGGCGGCGGAAAGGGAGCGGCAAAGTGACTCGGTATCTGATCTCATTCGATGATGGCGCGATGGCTCATATTCCCGATGACCAGTGGCCCGCCGTCGGCGAGGCAGCGCACGCGGTGGTACGGGAGGCAAAGCACGCTGGCGTCTGGATCCATGGCGGCGGGGTTCAGCAGCAGCGAGCGAGCATCGTCGGCACCGATGGTGCGGTCGTCGATGGGCCGTCCCCGGAGACCAAGGCCGTGATCGGTGGGTTCTCGATCATCCAGGTGCCCTCGCGCGAGGCGGCGCTCGAATGGGCCGCGAAGATCGCGGTCGCCTGCCGGTGCGCTCAGGAAGTCCGAGAGCTCATGGACGATCCGGAAGCCTGACCACTCCTGCGGGCCGGGCTGGCGGCCTATGTGGGCATGTTGAACGACGCCTCCGTCACGTCGACGGAGATGCCGCCCGTCATGACCGCGTGCCCGTCCAATCCGATGATCGGAAACTTGATGCTTCGGAACACCCGCGTACCTTTCGGCGTATCCACCTTCTCCATCGCCTCGATCGGTTGTCTGACTTTCAGCGCCCGATCATCGTTCGCGGCGAGGCGGTCCGCCACATCGGAGGGATAGAGCTGATGCAGCGTCTGGCCAATGATCCGGCCTGCGGGCAGACCGATCACACGCCTGGCGACCGAATTGACATAGGTGAAGCGACCATCGAGGTCTTTCATGTAGACCGCGCCCGGCACGTGCTGCATGAAGAGTCGAAAGCGAATCTCGCTCTCCTGCCAGGCGCGTTCAGCCTCGGCACGAAAGCGTCGTTCATGGACCACGCTCAACGCATGCGTCATGGCGGCGAGCAACCGCGCCTTGTCGTTCCGGGGCACGCAGTCGAACGCACCCTCGCGCAGGGCTTCGAGTTCCAGTTGCTCGTCGTGCTCCTCGCTGATGACGATGATCGGGACGTCAGGACGAAGGCGATCTATCAGCTCCAGCGCCTGCATTCCTTGCAGCGTCGCCACACTGAACTCGGACAAGATCACGTTCGGCTCGAACCAGCGAAGTGCCAGGGCGATGGCCTCGGCGGAAGCCGCATGCTCGACGAGGACGTGTTCACCTCGCGGGAGCAGATCGAGGGGCAAGTATTGCGGCGTCGCATCTGCCGCATCGATGAGCATCAACCGGACGGGTTTCATCGTGATCAACCTGTGCGATGGCACTCTACGTGACTGCGATCGATTGCGCACCTGTAAAAGCTTACAGGCCGGTATCGCGCTGCGCCGCAAGTGGGGATGCTTTCCCGTTCTATTCGGTCCATCGAATCAGCCGCGACGCGAGGATGATGCAGGTAGTGCACTGGAGCTCATCATGTTTTGTGCCAAGCATCCGATCCCACACGAAGATTGCCCGAACTGCCGGACAACAGTTGCCGCCATGCGCCCAACCGTGTTCGCCGAGCTGGCCGCCGTGGAACTGTGTTCCGGCACCGAGTGCTGTCCTGACTGCGACTACGTCTACCACGAAGCCGTCGCCCACTGTCCGCAGTGTGGAGAGTCGCACCCGTTTCACCCGGAACGGCTGCGTACGCCAGTGGGGACCCCGACAACGTCGAACGTTCGAAGCGAAACGGTGGCAGATCTGAGTGCGCTGACGCTGCGCGACCTCGCGGCAGCAAGCCCGCGAAGCAGCAGAGCCTGCTGACACTCGCGTCGAACATTCTGGTGACTGTCGGTTTCGGGCGGTCCTGGTCATGATCGACGACGCGCCTCGCGAGCCGCGCTGGAAAGTGACCCACCCTCTGCTGGTTCGAACCTGACCAGGTGTCGCTACGCAAGGCAGTTGTGCGCTGAGGCAAAGACCGCCACACTGAACCACCATGATCTCGATGCAGGGCGTTCCGTCGTCTCTCATATTGCGCAACCAATCGTGGGTTCGCAAACAGGCGCAGGCCTTCATGCGATACCTGCCATCGAACGTGGAGAAGGCCGATCTCATCCAGGTCGGGCTGATCGGCGTCGCGCAGGCCGCCATGACGTTCGTCTGGGAGGGCGACCGTGAGACCGAGGAAGCGAACGAAGCGTTCGTGCGCTACGCGCGGATGCGCGTCAAAGGCGCGATGCTCGACGAGTTGCGGCAGATGGATCACCTCGGACGCGCCCAGCGCCGCAAAGTGAAGGTCATTCAGGTGGCCTCCGAGCGCTGGCGCGCCAGCCATGGCGCCGATCCCACGGCGGCGGAGCTCAGCCAGTCTTGCGGCATCGACACGAAGGAGATCTTCGAACTGGAGCTTGCCGCGCGCTCAGGCCAGATGACCAGCTTGTCCGAAGAGGCCGAATCGGACGACATGCGGTCGCCCGTCCACGAGCCAGCCACGGCGAAGGACGAGGTCGAAGCGCGTGTCGATACCGGCATGCTGATGCGGCGACTCGAGACGTTCTTCGCGACTCTGCCAGAGCGCGAGCGCCTGGTCATCGACTCCTACCTCGGTATCGGGATGACGCCCGTCGAACTCGCCCAATCGATGGAGATCACCTCCTCGCGCGTGTCGCAAGTGTTCAAATCCGTCTGCGAACGAATCGGGATTCACCTGGGCCACACACATCATCGATCGACCGACCGGGCGACTCCCGGAACCGTGACGGATATCGAAGATCTGATCACACTGCGCGAAGCCGAGCTTGCGAAGTCCGGCAGCGATCGCGCCTGGGGCGAACTCGTGGAGAAAGTGCTTTCTGCGCCGCACGATCAGACCGATGCCGGCCCGGCCTACAAGCGACTCGTGGTCACCGGTACAACTCGTTGGGGATGAGTCGACCGCAGCGCCAAGTGTTCGCGGACTGCAATGTGTGCTGCGGAGCAGCCGGATTGGCTGCTTGAATCGCGGCCCCCCGACGCGGCCGCCGTCGTCTCAGACCTTCACGATCGGCGCCAGCGCATCGAACGTCGCGTTGCCCTTCGCCTTCCAGGCGCGGATCGCGATCGCGATCTCGTCGGTGTCGAAGATCGCGCTCTGCAGCAGCGTCATCTGCTGCAGGCTCGCGGCGGTGCCGTGATCGCGCGCGTGGTTCAGCGCGAGCTTGCTGCCGGCGATCGCCAGCGGCGACTTCGCGGCGATGGCCTGCGCGAGGCGCATCGCATGCGCCAGCGTGGCGTCGGCGTCGGGCAGCACCGCATTGACGAGGCCGACATCGAGCGCGCGCTCGGCACTCAGGCGCTCGCCGGTGTAGGCCATCTCGCGCGCGACGCCGGGCGGCACGATCTTCGCGAGGCGCTGCAGCACGCCGAGGTCGGCCATCATGCCGATCTGGATCTCCTGCACCGTGAAGAACGCGTCGGCACTGCAGACGCGGATGTCGCAGGCGGTCGCCAGGTCGAGCGCACCGCCGATGCAGCCGCCCTGGATCGCGCAGATCACCGGGAAGCGCGCTTCGTCGAGCGCGCTGAAGCAGTCGATCAGCTTGCGCAGCGACTCCTGAAAGCTCAGGCGCGCGCGGGCGGTCGCGGTGACGAGCAGCGCGTCGTCGCCGGCGAACACGTCGAGCGCCATCCCGGCGCAGAAGTGCTTGCCGGTCGACGAGATCACGAGCGCGCGCGCGTCGCCGGCGTCGTGCAGCGCGCGCACCGCGTCGCGCAGCGCCGGGAAGAACTTTGGTTCCATCGTGTTCAGCCGCTCCGGGCGGTTCAGCTGCAGGTGGGCGATGCCGTGGTCGTCGACGGTCAGCGTGAAGAAGTCGTTCATGGGTGTTCGTCGGGATGCCGCGCGAGGGGCCACAGCCTACACTGCCGCCGATGCCGCACCTGACCACTGCCGATGGCCTGAAGCTCGACCTGCGCGAGTGGCCCTGCGCCGAGGCCCGCGGTACCGTGCTGATCGTGCACGGGCTGGGCGAGCACATCGGGCGCTACGAGCATGTCGCGGCGCAGTTGCTGCGCGGGGGCCGTCATGTCGTCGGCTACGACCAGCGCGGCCACGGCACGAGCGAGGGTGCGCGGGGTGCGATCGGCCACCCCGACGATCTGCTGCACGACCTCGCGCTGGTGATCGACGACGTGCGCCGGCGCCGCCCCGGGCCGCTGGTGCTGCTCGGCCACAGCCTGGGCGGGCTGATCGCGGCACGCATGGTCGCGGGCGGGCTGACGTCGCCGCTGCCGTCCTGGCATCGGCCGGTCGATGCGCTGGTGCTGTCGTCGCCGGCGCTCGATGCCGGGATGAGCGGCGCGCAGAAGCTGCTGCTCGCGCTGCTCGGCTCGCTCGCGCCGAAGCTCGCGGTCGGCAACGGCCTGAAGCCCGCGTGGATCTCGCGCGATCCGGCGGTCGTGCAGGCTTACGTCGACGACCCGCTGGTGCACGACCGCGTCACGCCGCGCCTCGCGCGCTTCATCGTCGACGCCGGTGCGTTCGTGCAGGCGCAGGCGGCGCGGTGGCACGTGCCGACGCTGCTGCTCTACGCCGGCAGCGACCGCTGCGTCGCGCCGGCCGGCAGCGCCGCGTTCGCGGCGGCAGCACCGCCGGCGCGGGTGACGACACAGGTCTTCGCGCCGCTGTACCACGAGATCTTCAACGAGCCCGAGCAGGCACAGGTGTTCGCGGTGCTCGCGGCCTGGCTCTGAAGCGACCGCCGAGTCTCCCCGGCCGCCGATCGGGAACGCCCAGGTTCTACACTGCCGGCTCCCGTTGCCGAAGGACGAGCCCGATGAACGCACGCGACCCCATGCTGCCGGTGCAGCCCGACGAAGCCGACGCGATCGCGCGCTTCGCGAACCAGACCTGGGACGACGAGATCGTCCCGCTGGTCACGAACTACATCGCGGTTCCCGCGAAGAGCCCGATGTTCGATGCCGACTGGGCCCAGCACGGCCACATCGAGAAGGTGATCCGCGACGCCGCGGCCTGGGTCGAGAGCAAGAAGGTCGCGGGCCTGAAGCTCGAGGTCGTGCGCATCGAGGGCCGCACGCCGGTGATCTTCTTCGAGGTGCCGGCGACCCGGTCCGGCGGCAACGAGCCCGACGCCGCGACGATCTGCCTCTACGGCCACCTCGACAAGCAACCCGAGTTCAACGGCTGGCGCAACGACCTCGGGCCGTGGTCGCCGAAGTACATCGACGGCCTGCTCTACGGCCGCGGCGGCGCCGACGACGGCTACGCGGTCTATGCCGCGCTGACCGCGATCATCGCGCTCGACCGGCAGGGCATCCCGCGGCCGCGCTGCGTCGGCATCATCGAGAGCTGCGAGGAGAGCGGCTCGTTCGACCTGCCGGCCTACATCGATGCGCTGAAGCCGCGGCTCGGCCAGGTCGGGCTCGTCGTCTGCCTCGACAGCGGCGCCGGCAACTACGACCAGCTGTGGCTCACGACCAGCCTGCGCGGCATGGTCAGCGGCGTGCTGAAGGTCGAGATCCTGACCGAGGGCGTGCACTCGGGCGATTCGAGCGGCCTCGTGCCGTCGAGCTTCCGCATCCTGCGCCAGGTGCTCGACCGGCTCGAGGACAGCCAGACCGGCGAGCTGCTGCCGCAGAGCTTTCATTGCGAGATTCCGGCCGACCGCGTCGCGCAGACGCGCGCGACCGCCGCGATCCTCGGCGACGAGGTCTGGAAGCGCTTCCCGTGGGCCTGCGGCGCCGACGGCGCTGCGACGCTGCCGACCACGACCGACCCGACGCAGGCGCTGCTGAACCGGACCTGGAAGCCGACCTTGAGCGTGACCGGCGCCGATGGTTTCCCGGAGCTCGGCAACGCCGGCAACGTGCTGCGCCCGTACACCGCGTTCAAGCTCAGCCTGCGGCTGCCGCCGCTGGTCGAGGGCCACGAGGCCGCGCTGCGCCTGAAGACGCTGCTCGAAGACAACGCGCCGTACAACGCGAAGGTCACGTTCGCGCCCGATGGCCGCGCCGGGGCCCATGGTGCGACCGGCTGGAACGCGCCGAGCCTCGCGCCCTGGCTCGCCGATGCGCTCGACCGCGCCTCGCAGGCGCACTACGGTGCGCCCTGCGGCTACATCGGCCAGGGCGGCACGATCCCGCTGATGAGCCTGCTGCAGCAGAGCTTCCCGGCCGCGCAGATGATGGTCTGCGGCGTGCTCGGCCCGAAGAGCAACGCGCACGGGCCGAACGAGTTCCTGCATGTGCCGTACGGCAAGAAGCTGACCGCGGCGGTCGCGCAGGTGATGGCGGCGTGCGCGTGAGCCTCGCCCGGCCGCCCGAAGAGGCTCAATCCCGCTCGGCGGGACCGGCCGAAGGCCGTAGGGTGCACCATGCTCCCGCCGCCCTGGCGATGCCGACACTGCACGGCGCGCCGCGTTGTGTCTGGGACGCGGGCGCCACGCTCGGCGAAGGCCTGTGCTGGTCGCCGCGCACGCAGGCACTGTGGTGGGTCGACATCCTGGAGCGCCGCCTGTACCGCCATCGCCCGGCCGATGGCGCGCGCAGCAGCTGGCAGTTCGACGAAGAGATCTCCGCGGTTGCCGAGCGCCGCGACGCACCGGGCCTGATCGTGACGCTGCGCCGCGGCTACGCGCTGTTCGATCCGGACGCGCCCGATGCCGCGCCGCGCTGGCTGCATCGCCCGCCCGCCGAGCCGGCGGGCAACCGCTTCAACGATGGCAAGTGCGATCGCCGCGGCCGCTTCTGGGGCGGCACGATGGACTTCGGCTGCGAGGCGCCGACCGGCGCGCTGTATCGCTACGACCCCGACGGCCAGTGCGTGCGGCACGAGATCGGCTTCGCGGTCACCAACGGCCCGACCTGGTCGCTTGATGAGCGCACGATGTACTTCAACGACACCGTCAACGGCCGCGTCCACGCGTTCGACTTCGATGCCGCGTCGGGCGCATTGTCGAACCGGCGCGAGTGGCTCGCGTTCGCCCGCGGCGATGGCCTGCCCGATGGCATGACGACCGACGCCGCCGGCCGCCTGTGGCTCGCGCACTGGGGCGGCGCCTGCGTCAGCTGCCACGATCCGCTCAGCGGCGCCGAACTCGGCCGCGTCGAACTGCCGACGCGCCACATCACGAACTGCACGTTCGGCGGGCCCGAGCTGCGCACGCTGTACATCACGAGCGCGCGCTTCGGGCTGTCGGCCGAGCAGATCGCAGGCGAGCCGTTGGCCGGAGCGGTGTTCGCTGTCGAGGTCGGCGAGCCCGGCCTGCCGGCGGGTACGTTCGGCGCTTAGGCCGAAGTCGAGTCGATCACATCAACCCTTGCCCCGACTCGAGCACCTCGCTCAGGTCCTCGCGCGTCTCCTTCAGCTGCACCAGCGTCGCCTGCTGCGCCGCGAGCGGGTCGCGGTTCAGCAGCGCGGTCAGGATCGCCTTGTGCCGCGGCAGCGACAGCGCGTGCGTGTTCGGGTGCAGGCTGCTGAGCTTGATCGATTCGCGCAGCGCCAGCGACAGCATGTTGCCGATGTAGGCCAGCAGGTCGTTGTTCGTGGCCTCGGCGATGCGGCGATGAAACGCCAGGTCGGGCTCGAGCAGTTCTTCGGGCGTGCGCGCGGCTTCCATGCGGGCGTAGGCCTCGGCGATGCCCTTCAGCGCCGAATCGCTCGCGACCTTCGCCGCCAGCGCGGCGGTGGCCGGTTCGAACACGCGGCGCGCGGTCAACAGCGTCTCGACGAATGCCGGCGGCGATTGGGTCTGGATCAGCCAGTACAGCACGTCGGGGTCGAGCAGGTGCCACTCGCTGCGCGGCCGCACGGTGGCGCCGGCGCGCTGGCGCGACAACACCAGTCCCTTCGCGACGAGCACGCGCGTGGCCTCGCGCAGCACCGGCCGGCTGACCGCGTAGTCGGCCAGCAGCACGGCCTCCGACGGCAGCCGGTCGCCCGGCTCGAACTCGCCCGCGACGATGCGCATGCCCAGGTCGCGCACGATGCGCGCGTGCATGCTCTTGCGCTCGGGCGGCTGCCGATAGTCACGATGCCCGGAAATCATTGGCGCCCCTCGTCCGACGCGTACGTCGGCCGATCCCCCGGGGGGATGCGGGCCGGCTTGGTTGGGCCACGAAGGGGCCCCTTCGTGGCCCTTGCCCGGCGCTCGGCCCTTTTCATCGCTGCGCTCAACTCTTGCTCTTGTTGTAGACATCGACGAAGACCGCCGCGAGCAGCACCAGGCCCTTGATGACCTGCTGGTAGTCGATCCCGATGCCCAGGATCGACATGCCATTGTTCATAACGCCCATCACGAACGCGCCGATCACCGCACCGAGCACCTTGCCGACGCCACCCGATGCCGACGCGCCGCCGATGAAACACGCGGCGATGACGTCGAGCTCGAAGCCGGTGCCGGCCTTCGGCGTCGCGGTGTTCAGGCGCGCGGCGAACACGAGCCCGGCGACCGCGGCGAGCACGCCCATGTTGACGAAGGTCGCGAACGACAGCCACTGCGTCTTCACGCCCGACAGCCGCGCCGCCTTCTCGTTGCCGCCGAGCGCGTAGATGCGCCGGCCGATCGTCGTGCGCGTCGTGACGAAGTCATAGAACAGCATCAGCAGCGTCATGATGACCAGCACGTTCGGCAGGCCCTTGTACGACGCGAGCTTCCAGCCGAACGCGACGATGATCGCGACGAAGACCAGGTTCTTCGCGACGAAGAACGGGTAGGGCTCGGCCTCCATGCCATGGAGTTTCTGGTTCGCGCGCTCGCGCAGCTTCGCGACGATCAGCGCGAACGCGACCCCGATGCCGGCGAGCAGCGAGGTCGTGCGCATCGACTCGCCGTCGAGCCAGTCGGGGATGAAGCCCGAGCTCAGCAGCTGAAAGGTCGGCGGGAACGGCCCGACCGACTGCCCTTGCAGCAGCGCCAGGCTCAAGCCCTTGAACACCAGCATGCCGGCCAGCGTGACGATGAACGACGGGATGCGGAAGAACGCGACGAACCAGCCCTGCGCCGCGCCGATGGCCGCGCCGGCAAGCACGCACACCAGCGTGGCCGGCACGAAATGCCAGTCGTAATGCACCATCAGCACCGCCGCGAGCGCGCCGATGAAGCCGACCACCGAGCCGACCGACAGATCGATGTGCCCGGCGACGATCACGAGCAGCATGCCCAGCGCCATGATGACGATGTAGCTGTTCTGCAGCACCAGGTTCGTCAGGTTCAGCGGCTCGAGCAGCGTGCCGCCGGTCACGTACTCGAAGAACGCCATGATCGCGACCAGCGAGATCAGCATGCCGTATTCGCGCAGGTTGTTCTTCAGGTAGCCCGCGTAGGGGTGCGCGGGCTTCGCGGATGTCGCTGCGGCGGCCGGGGCGGCGGCCGAGGTGGAGGTCGCGGCGGGCCCGGCCATCACGCGGCCCCCGCGGTCACGATGGAACGCATGATCTTCTCCTGCGACGCCTCGGCGCCGGCGAATTCGCCGACGAAGCGCCCTTCGTTCATCACATAGATCCGGTCGCACATGCCCAGCAGCTCGGGCATCTCCGACGAGATCATCACGACACACTTGCCGGCCGCAGCGAGCTCGGCCATCAGCGTGTAGATCTCGAACTTCGCGCCGACATCGATGCCGCGCGTCGGCTCGTCGAGGATCAGCACTTCCGGGTTCGCGAACAGCCACTTCGCGAGCACGACCTTCTGCTGGTTGCCGCCCGACAGGTTCACGACCTGCTGGAACACGTTCGCGCAGCGGATGCGCAGCTTCTGCCGGTACTCGTTCGCGACCTTGAACTCGCGCCCGTCGTCGATCACCGTCGCCGCATTCGACACGCCGGCCAGATTCGCGAGCGTGACGTTGCGCTGGATATCGTCGTCCAGCACCAGCCCGCAACCCTTGCGGTCTTCGGTGACGTAGGCGATGCCGTGGCGGATCGCCTTCTCGATCGTGCCCACGTCGACCTCGCGGCCATGCAGCAGCACCCGGCCGCTGATCTTGCGGCCATACGACTTGCCGAACACGCTCATCGCGAACTCGGTGCGCCCGGCGCCCATCAGCCCGGCGATGCCGACGATCTCGCCGCGTCGGGCAAACAGGTTCACGCCCTTGATCACGAGGCGGTCGGCGTGCTCCGGGTGATGCACCTGCCAGTCGCGGACCTCGAACACCGTCTCGCCGATCTGCGGCGTGCGCTTCGGGTAGCGGTCGGCCAGCAGGCGGCCGACCATCGCCTGGATCACGTCGTCTTCGCTGACCGCGCCGGCGCGGCAGTCGAAGCTGCGCACCGTGCTGCCGTCGCGGATCACGGTGATCGTGTCGGCGACTTTCGCGATCTCGTTCAGCTTGTGCGAGATCAGGATGCAGGCGATGCCCTGCGCCTTCAGCTCCAGCAGCAGCGCGAGCAGCGCGTCGCTGTCGGTCTCGTTCAGGCTCGCGGTCGGCTCGTCGAGGATCAGCAGCTTGACTTCTTTCGACAGCGCCTTCGCGATCTCGACGAGTTGCTGCTTGCCCACGCCGATGTCGGTGATCAGCGTGCTCGGGCGCTCGTTCAGCCCGACCTTGCGCAGCAGGGCCTGCGTCTTCGCATAGGCCGCGAACCAGTCGATCACGCCGAGGCGCGATGGCTCGTTGCCGAGAAAGATGTTCTCGGCGATCGACAGCAGCGGCACCAGCGCGAGCTCCTGGTGAATGATGATGATGCCGGCGCGCTCGCTGTCGTGGATGCCGCCGAACTGCCGCTCCTGGCCCTCGAAGTGGATCGCGCCGTCGTATTCCCCGTGCGCGAACACGCCGCTGAGCACCTTCATCAAGGTCGATTTGCCGGCGCCGTTCTCGCCGACGACCGCGTGAATCTCACCCGCGCGCACCGCGAGGTTCACATCACTGAGCGCCGTCACGCCGTGAAAGCGCTTCGTGATGCCCTTCATCTCCAAAAGATTCATCGCGAGCTCTACTTGACCTGCGATTCCTTGTAGTAGCCGCTGTCGATCAGCACCGGCTTCCAGTTCGAGACATCGACACTGACCGGCTTCAGCAGGTACGAGGGCACGACCTTGACGCCGTTGTTGTAGGTCTTGGTGTCGTTGATGTCGACCTTCTTGCCGCTGAGCATCTCGTCGATCATCGTCACGGTGACCTTGGCGAGCTCGCGCGTGTCCTTGAACACGGTCGAGCTCTGCTCGCCGCGCAGCATGGACTTGACCGACGCGACCTCGGCATCCTGCCCCGAGACGACCGGGATCGGCTGCTTCGGCGTGCCGTAGCCCACGCCCTTCAGCGAAGACAGGATGCCGATCGACAGGCCGTCGTACGGCGAGAGCACCGCGTCGACGCGGGCGTTGCCGTAGAACGCGCTCAAGAGGTTGTCCATGCGCGCCTGCGCGACCGCGCCGTCCCAGCGCAGCGTGCCGACCTTGTCCATGCCCATCTGCTTGCTGCGCACGACGAGCTTGCCGCTGTCGATATAGGGCTTGAGCACCGACATTGCGCCGTCGTAGAAGAAGAACGCGTTGTTGTCGTCCGGCGAGCCGCCGAACAGCTCGATGTTGAACGGGCCCTTGCCCTGCTTGAGGCCGAGCTTGTCGACGATCGAGTTCGCCTGCAGCACGCCGACCTGGAAGTTGTCGAAGGTCGCGTAGTAGTCGACGTTCTTCGAGCCCTTGATGAGCCGGTCGTAGGCGATGACCTTGATGCCGTTGTCGGCCGCCTTCTGCAGCGCGTTCGACAAGGTCGTGCCGTCGATCGCGGCGATCACGAGCACCTTGACCTTCTTCGTGATCATGTTCTCGACCTGCGCGAGCTGGTTCGGGATGTCGTCGTCGGCGTATTGCAGATCGGCCTTGTAGCCCTTGTCCTTCAGCGCCTTGACCATGCTGTCGCCGTCGGAGATCCAGCGCGCCGACGACTTGGTCGGCATCGAGACGCCGACCGTGCCCTTGTCCTGCGCCTGCGCCGCGCCGCCGAGCAGCAGGGCGCTGCAGGCCGCGACGATCGTGAGGGTCTTGATGAACTTCATGGGTCGGTCTCCTTCGTGGTTTTGATGGAACGGGTTCAGTGCGCCCAGCGCAGCACCAGCGGATCGAGCCGGCGCGCGGTCTCGATCAGTCCGGCACGCGTCGCGGGGTGCATCGCGGGGAAAGGATGGCGCGGGGCTTCGCAGGCGATCACGCCGCCCTCGCGCATCAAGGCCTTCGCCGAGAGCAGACCGCCCTGGCGATTCTCGCAATTGATCAGCGGCAGCCAACGCGCGTATTCACCGATCGCTTCTTCGCGCCGACCTGCGGCATAGGCGTCGACGATGCGGCGGATGCCGTCCGGGTAGGCGCCGCCGGTCATGGAGCCGGTCGCGCCGGCGTCGAAGTCGGGCAGCAGCGTGATCGCCTCCTCGCCGTCCCACGGGCCCTCGATCGCGCCGCCGCCGAGGCGCAGCAACTCGCGCAGCTTCGAGGCCGCGCCCGGCGTCTCGATCTTGAAGTAGGCGACGTGCTCGATCTCGACGGCCATCCGTGCGAGGAAGGCCGCGCTCAGCACGGTGCCGCTGACGGGTGCGTCCTGGATCATGATCGGAATCGTCAACGCGTCGGACAGCGCCGCGAAGAACTCGAAGGTCTGCGCCTCTGGCACGCGGATCGTCGCGCCGTGGTACGGCGGCATCACCATCACCATCGCGGCGCCCATCGCCTGCGCGCGGCGGCTGCGCTCGATGCACACGCGGGTGCTGAAGTGCGTCGTCGTGACGATCACCGGCACGCGGCCGGCGACGTGCTCGATGATCGTCTTCGTCAGCAGCTCGCGCTCGGCGTCCGACAGCACGAACTGCTCGGAGAAGTTCGCGAGGATGCAGATGCCGTCCGAGCCGGCGTCGATCATGAAGTCGATGCAGCGCTTCTGGCTCGCCAGATCGAGCTCGCCGGATTCGGTGAAGGGGGTCGGCGCGACGGGGAAGACGCCGCGGTAGCGTGGTGCTGTGGTCATGGCGGGCGAAACGGAAGTCCGGGAGTTCAGGGGCGTGTCAGTGGGAGTGCGGCGGCACGGCCGCGCCGCGGCAGCCGACCAGGAAGTCGAAGTCGCAGCCTTCGTCCGCCTGCAGCACGTGCTCGACATACAGCTTGCGGTAGCCGGTCCCGTCGGCCGGGTCGACGGTCTTCGCGGCGGCCCACGCGGCCAGCCGCGCCCGCAGTTCGGCCTCGCCGACGTCGAGGTGCAGGCGGCCGTTCGCACAGTCGAGCTCGATCCAGTCGCCTTCCTGCACGACCGCGAGCGGCCCGCCGGCGCGCGCCTCGGGCGCGACATGCAGCACCACGGTGCCGTAGGCGGTGCCGCTCATGCGGGCATCCGAGATGCGCACCATGTCGGTCACGCCCTGCGCGAGCAGCTTGGGCGGCAGGCCCATGTTGCCGACCTCGGCCATGCCGGGGTAGCCGCGCGGGCCGCAGTTCTTCAGCACCAGCACCGAGTCCTTCGTGACCTCGAGTTCGGGATCGTTGATGCGCGCCTTGTAGTCGGCCAGGCTCTCGAACACGACCGCGCGGCCGCGGTGCTGCAGCAGCGCCGCGGTGGCGGCCGAGGGCTTCAGCACCGCGCCGTTCGGTGCGAGGTTGCCGCGCAGCACGCAGATGCCGCCGTCGGCGACGAGCGGCTTGTCGAGCGGGCGGATCACCTCGGGGTTGAGCATCGGTGCGTCCTTGACGTTGTCCCACAGGCTCATGCCGTTGGCGGTCAGCGCTTCGGGGTGCGGCAGCAGGCCGGCCTCGCCCATGCGGCGCAGCACCGCGGGCAGGCCGCCGGCGTAGTAGAACTCCTCCATCAGGAAGCGGCCCGAGGGCATCAGGTCGACCAAGGTCGGCATGCCCTTGCCGACACGCGTCCAGTCCTCGAGCTCGAGGGGCACGCCGATGCGGCCGGCGATCGCCTTCAGGTGGATCACCGCGTTGGTCGAGCCGCCGATCGCCGCGTTGACGCGGATCGCGTTCTCGAACGCTTCGCGCGTCAGGATCTTCGACAGGTTCAGCCCTTCGAGCGCCATCTGCACGATGCGCATGCCCGACATGTGCGCGAGCACATAGCGCCGCGCGTCGACCGCCGGGATCGCCGCGTTGTGCGGCAGCGAGACGCCGAGCGCCTCGGCCATGCAGGCCATCGTCGAGGCCGTGCCCATCGTGTTGCAGGTGCCGGCCGAGCGCGACATGCCCGATTCGGCCGACATGAACTCGTGCAACGTGATCGTGCCGGCCTTGACCTGCTCGGAGAGCTGCCAGACGGCGGTGCCCGAGCCGATGTCCCGGCCGCCGTGCTTGCCGTTGAGCATCGGCCCGCCGGTCACGCAGATGGCCGGCACATCGCAACTCGCGGCGCCCATCAGCAGCGCCGGCGTCGTCTTGTCGCAGCCGACCATCAGCACGACCGCGTCGATCGGGTTGCCGCGGATCGCCTCCTCGACATCCATGCTCGCGAGGTTGCGCGTGAACATCGCGGTCGGCCGCAGGTTCGACTCGCCGTTGCTGAACACCGGGAACTCGACCGGGTATCCGCCGGCCTCGAACACGCCGCGCCGCACGCGCTCGGCGAGCTGGCGGAAGTGCGCGTTGCAGGGCGTCAGCTCCGACCAGGTGTTGCAGATGCCGATGATCGGCTTGCCCTGGAACTCGTGGTCCGGGATGCCCTGGTTCTTCATCCAGCTGCGGTACATGAAGCCGTTCTTGTCGGCCGTGCCGAACCAGGCGGTGGATCGGAGCGGAGCGCGGGAGGTGGGCATGGCAGGGTCGCGAGGCTGAAAGCACCCGAATAATAAAGTATGTCTTTAATGAATTGACAGTGAGTGTTTTCCCTCTGATTCGGCAATCAAGTGTCTTTTAGTATGACCTTATTGACTGCCGCCAAGAACCGATGACGCCCTTCGCCCACTACCCCAGCCTGCAGGATCGCGGCGTGCTGATCACCGGCGGCGCCACCGGCATCGGCGCGACGCTGGTCGAATCGTTCGTCGCGCAGGGCGCGCGCGTCGGCTTCATCGACCTCGACGCGCAGGCCGGCGAGGCCCTCGCCGCGAAGCTCGCGGGCGCGCGCCACGCGCCGGTGTTCGTCGCCGCCGACCTGACCGACATCGCGGCGCTCGAGCGTGCGATCGACGCGATCCGCGAGCGCATCGGCGCCATCACCGCGCTGCTCAACAACGCCGCGAACGACAAGCGCCACACGATCGGGGAGACCACGTCCGAAAGCTGGGACGCCGGCATCGCGGTCAACCTCAAGCACCAGTTCTTCGCCGCGAAGAACGTCGCGGCCGACATGAAGGCCGCCGGCTTCGGCTCGATCGTCAACTTCGGCTCGGTGAGCTGGAAGCTCAAGCAGGGCGGCATGCCGGTCTACACGACCTCGAAGGCCGCGGTGCAGGGCCTGACGCGCAGCCTCGCGCGCGACCTCGGGCCGTTCAACATCCGCGTCAACACGCTGGTGCCGGGCTGGGTCATGACCGATAAGCAGGTCCGCTTCTGGCTCGACGACAAGGGCCGCGAGGAGATCGCGCGCGGCCAGTGCATCAACCAGCCGCTGCTGCCCGAACACATCGCACGGATGGCGCTGTTCCTCGGCGCCGACGACAGCGCGATGTGCAGCGCGCAGGACTTCATCGTCGATGGTGGCTGGGTCTGACGCATGACCACGGTGACGCTCTATGGTCATCTGCCGGACGGCCGTGCGGTGCACGAGTACACGCTCGCCAACGGCTGCGGCCTCGTGCTGCGCGCGATCAACTACGGCGGCATCGTGACCGCGCTGCACTGCCCGGACCGCGAAGGCCGCAGCGCGAACGTCGTGCTCGGCTTCGACAATCTCGCCGACTATGTCCTGCGCAACCCGAACTTCGGCACGCTCGTCGGCCGCTTCGGCAATCGCATCAAGGGCGGCCGCTTCATGCTCGACGGCGAGCCGCACCAGCTCGCGCTGAACGACGCCGCGAGCTTCGGTGCGAACGCGCTGCACGGCGGCCCGGGCGGTTTCGGCACGCGCTGGTGGGCGATCGAGCCGTTGCCGCCGCAGGCCGATGGCAGCGTCGCGCTCGAACTCTCGCTGACCAGCGACGACGGCGACGAACACTACCCGGGCCGACTCGCGGTGAGCGTGCGCTACACCCTGACACCGCTCGACGAGTGGCGCATCGACTACCGCGCGACGACGAGCCGCACGACGATCGTCAACCTGACGCACCACGGCTACTACAACCTCGCGGGCGGCGGCAGTGCGCTGGGCCACACGCTGAGCCTGAACGCGAGCCTGTTCCTGCCGGTCGACGCACAGCTGATCCCGACCGAGATCGCCGAGGTCGACGGCACGCCGTTCGACTTCCGCCAGCCCGCGCGCATCGGCGAGCGCATCCGCAGCGGCGACCCCCGACTGACGGCCGCGCGCGGCTACGACCACTGCTTCGCGCTCGACCGTGCCGGCCGCCACGGTCTGGTTCGCGCCGCGCGCCTGGCCGACCTGGCCTCGGGGCGCGTGATGGAGATCGAGACCACCGAGCCCGGCATCCAGTTCTACTCGGGCAACTTTCTCGACGGCCGGCTGCGCGGCTCGAACGGCCAGGCCTATCGCCAGGGCGACGGCGTGTGCCTGGAGACGCAGCACTACCCGGACAGCCCGAACCGACCCGAGTTTCCGTCCACCGTGCTGCGGCCCGGCGAGACGTTCACGAGCACGACCGTGCATCGCTTCAGCACTGACTGAAACAACCACCCGAAGAGGAGACGACCCCCATGAACACCCAACGACGTACCGTCATCGCGGCCCTGATCGCCGCCGGCCTGCCGATCCCTGCCGCGTTCGCGCAGGGCAACAAGATCGTGCTCGGCTTCTCGCAAGTCGGCGCCGAGAGCGAATGGCGCACCGCGAACACCGAGTCGATCAAGTCCTCGGCCAAGGAGGCCGGCATCGAGCTGAAGTTCTCCGACGCGCAGCAGAAGCAGGAGAACCAGATCAAGGCGATCCGCGCGTTCATCGCGCAGAAGGTCGACGTGATCGCGTTCTCGCCGGTCGTCGAATCCGGCTGGGGCACGGTGCTGCAGGAGGCCAAGGCCGCGAAGATCCCGGTGATCCTGTCGGACCGCGCGGTCAACGAGAAGGACGACAGCCTGTGGGTCAGCTTCATGGGCTCGGACTTCGTCGAGGAGGGCCGCCGCGCCGGGCGCTGGCTGGTCGAGAAGACGAAGGGCTCGACGACGCCGGTGAACATCGTCGAGCTGCAGGGCACGGTCGGTTCGGCGCCGGCGATCGATCGCAAGAAGGGCTTCGAGGAAATCATCAAGGCCGATCCGAAGTTCAAGATCATCCGCTCGCAGACCGGCGACTTCACGCGCGCGAAGGGCAAGGAGGTGATGGAAGCCTTCCTGAAGGCGGAGGGCAAGAAGATCAACGTGCTCTACGCGCACAACGACGACATGGCGATCGGCGCGATCCAGGCGATCGAGGAAGCCGGCATGAAGCCCGCGAAGGACATCATCATCATCTCGGTCGACGCCGTGAAGGGCGCGTTCGAGGCGATGATCGCCGGCAAGATGAATGTCAGCGTCGAATGCAGCCCGCTGCTCGGGCCGCAGCTGATGCAGGCCGTGAAGGACCTGAAGGCCGGCAAGACGCTGCCCAAGCGCATCGTCACGCAGGAAGGCGTGTTCCCGATGGAAGTGGCGGCGAAGGAATTCCCGAACCGGAAATACTGAGAAATGATGGCCCCCACGTCGCTGCGCTCCTGCCCCCCGAGGGGGCGTCAGCCGCAAGGGCCACGAAGGGGCCCCTGCGTGGCCCCTGGCGGCCCGGCGCCGGCTGAGCCTTGAGCTCGCAGCTCGTCCTCGAAGCGCGCGGCCTCACCCGCCGCTTCACCGGGGTCCTCGCGCTGTCGGGTGTGGACTTCCGGCTCTACGCCGGCGAGGTGCACGCGCTGATGGGGCAGAACGGCGCCGGCAAGTCGACGCTGATCAAGGTGCTGACCGGCGTCTACCCGGGCGACGCGGGCGAGCTGAAGCTGAACGGCGCGGCCATCCATCCGGCCTCGCCGGCCGCGGCGCAGCGCCTGGGCATCAGCACCGTCTACCAGGAGGTGAACCTCTGCCCGAACCTGTCGGTGGCCGAGAACATCTTCGCCGGTCGCTACCCGCGCAAGGGCGCGGCCGGGTTGTGGCGCATCGACTGGGCGCGCATGCACCAGGGTGCGCGCGCGCTGCTCGCGCGCCTGAACCTCGAGATCGACGTGACGCGGCTGCTCTCGAGCTATCCCGTCGCGGTGCAGCAGATGGTCGCGATCGCGCGCGCGCTCGGCGTCGACGCCAAGGTGCTGATCCTCGACGAGCCGACCTCGAGCCTCGACGAGCAGGAGGTCGCGCGCCTGTTCGGCGTGCTGCGCCAGCTGCGCGACTCGGGGCTCGCGATCCTCTTCGTCACGCACTTCTTCGAGCAGATGTATGCGGTCTCGGACCGCATCACCGTGCTGCGCAACGGCGAGCTCGTCGGCGAATACCTGAAGGCCGAGCTGCCGCCCGCGGCGCTGATCACCGCGATGGTCGGGCGCGAGCTGAGCGCCGCCGCGGGTCGCAACGAGCCGGTCCATGCCGCGTCCGGCCCGGCGTTGCTCGAGGCGAGCGGCTTCGGCCGGCGCGGCCAGCTGAACCCGGTCGACCTGAGCCTGCGCCGCGGCGAGGTCGTCGGCGTCGGCGGCCTGCTCGGCTCGGGGCGCACCGAGCTCGCACGGCTGCTGTTCGGCCTGGACCGCAGCGACAGCGGCGAGCTGCACGTCGACGGCGCGCACGTGCATTTCGACAATCCGGCCCAGGCGATCCGCCACGGCCTGGCGATGTGCCCCGAGGAGCGCAAGGTCGAGGGCATCGTCGCCGAGCTTTCGGTGCGCGAGAACATCGCGCTCGCGCTGCAGGCACGGCTCGGCATCTGGAAATACCTCTCGCCCGCGCGCCAGAAGGAGATCGCCGACCGCTTCGTGCTGGCGCTCGGCATCAAGACGGCCGACATCGACACGCCCATCGCGCTGCTCTCGGGCGGCAATCAGCAGAAGGTCGTGCTCGCGCGCTGGCTCGCGACCGCGCCGCGGCTGCTGATCCTCGACGAACCGACGCGCGGCATCGATGTCGCGGCGAAACAGGAAATCATGAACGAGATCCTCGCGCTCGCGCGCGGCGGCATGGCGGTGCTGTTCATCTCGTCGGAGATGGACGAGGTCGTGCGCGTCTCCGATCGCATCGTCGTGATGCGCGACCGCAGCAAGGTCGGCGAGCTGCCGGGCAACAGCTCCGAGCAGGCCGTCTACCACCTGATCGCGGCGGAGTCGTGATGCGATCGACTGCGATACGGACCTTGCTTCGCCACCGGCTGCTGTGGCCGTTCATCACGCTGCTGCTGCTGCTCGCGGTGAACGCGGTGTTCAACCCCGGCTTCTGGCAGCTGCAATGGCGCGACGGCCATCTCTACGGCAGCGTGATCGACATCCTGAACCGCGCCGCGCCGCTCGCGCTGGTCGCGCTCGGCATGACGCTGGTGATCGCGACGCGCGGCATCGACATCTCGGTCGGCGCGGTCGTCGCGATCGCCGCCGCGGTCGGCGCGCTGATGATCGGCGGCGAACTTGTCGTGAAGGACGGCGTGCAGACGCACGTCAGCCGCTTCCCGATGGGCCTGGCGATCGTCGCCGCGCTGGCGGTGGCCGCGCTGTGCGGGCTGTGGAACGGGCTGCTCGTCGCGAAGGTCGGCATGCAGCCGATCATCGCGACGCTGATCCTGATGGTCGCCGGCCGCGGCGTCGCGCAGCTGCTGACCGGCGGCCAGATCATCACGGTCTACTACGCGCCGTTCTTCTTCCTCGGCAACGGCTTTCTGCTCGGCCTGCCGTTCGCGGTGTTCATCGCCGCGACGGTCTGGGGCGCGTTGCACCTGCTGATGACGCGCAGCGCACTCGGGCTGTTCATCCAGACGATCGGCATCAACCCCGCGGCGGCGCGGCTGGCCGGGCTGCACGAGCGCCTGATCACGGTCTGCGTCTACACCTTCTGCGGCCTCGCGGCGGGCGTCGCGGGCCTCGTGATCAGCTCGAACGTCAAGAGCGCCGACGGCAACAACGCCGGCATGCTGATGGAGCTCGACGCGATCCTCGCGGTCACGCTCGGCGGCACCGCGCTGACCGGTGGTCGCTTCAGTCTGGCGGGCAGCGTGCTGGGCGCGCTGATCATCCAGACGCTGACCTCGACGATCTACTCGATCGGCGTGCCGCCCGAGATCAACATGGTCGTGAAGGCCGGCGTCGTGTTCGTCGTGATGCTGCTGCAGTCGGCCGAGTTCCGCGCCGCGCTGCGCGGCTGGGTCGTGCGGCCGGCGGCAGGAGGCGCGCGGTGATGGGGTCGATGCGCCTGGACTCGCGCTACGTGCCGCTGCTCGGCACGATCGCGGTGTTCGCGCTGACCGCGGGCTACGGCTCGGTCGCGTACACCGGCTTCTTCTCGGCGCAGGTGTTCCTGAACCTGCTGATCGACAACGCGTTCCTGTGCATCGTCGGCGTCGGAATGACCTTCGTGATCCTGTCGGGCGGCATCGACCTGTCGGTCGGCTCGGTGATCGCGCTGACGACGATGGTCTCGGCCGCGCTCGTCGAGCACCACCACTGGAGCGCGGCCCAGGCGATCCCGCTGGTGCTCGCGCTCGGCACCGCGTTCGGCGCGCTGATGGGCTGGTTGATCCAGCGCTTTCGCCTGCAGCCCTTCATCGTCACGCTCGCCGGCATGTTCCTGGCGCGCGGACTGTGCTACCTGATCAGCATCGACTCGATCAGCATCACCGATGCGACCTACACCTCGATCTCGCAGCTGCGCATGGCGCTGTGGAGCGGCGGCGCCTCGATCACCGTCGGCGCGCTGATCGCGCTCGCGACGCTCGGGCTCGGCATCTGGCTCGCCAGCGCGACCGAGTTCGGACGCACCGTCTACGCGATCGGCGGCAGCGAACCGTCGGCGCTGCTGATGGGCTTGCCGGTCGCGCGCACGACGGTGCTGGTCTACACCTTCAGCGGCTTCTGCTCGGCGCTCGCCGGGGTCGTGTTCACGTTCTACATGCTGTCGGGGTACGGCCTGCATGCGGTGGGCCTGGAGCTCGATGCGATCGCCGCCGTCGTGATCGGCGGCACGCTGCTCAGCGGCGGGGTCGGCTTCGTCGCGGGCACGCTGTTCGGCGTGCTGATCCTCGGGATCATCCAGACGCTGATCGCGTTCGACGGATCCCTGAGCTCCTGGTGGACACGCATCGTGATCGGCGCGCTGCTGCTCGTGTTCTGCCTGTTGCAGCGCGCGTTCGAGTCGCGACCGCCTTCGCGGCAATCGGTTCAGGCGGCGCCGAAGATCGAACGCGCGACGGCCTCGGCGACCTCGATGCCGTCGACGCCGGCCGACATGATCCCGCCGGCATAACCCGCGCCTTCGCCGGCCGGGTACAGGCCGCCGACGTTCAGGCTCTGGAAGTCGTCGCGCCCGCGCGTGATGCGCAGCGGCGACGAGGTGCGGGTCTCGACGCCGGTCAGCATTGCGTCGGGCATCGCGAAGCCCGCGATCTGGCGTTCGAACGCGGGCAGCGCTTCGCGGATCGCCTCGATCGCATACGCCGGCAGCGCCGCATCGGCGCCGGCACCGAGGTCGGTCAGGTGCACGCCGGGCTGGTACGACGGCAGCACGCTGCCAAAGGCGGTCGAGGGCCGGCCGCTCAGGAAATCGCCGACGCGCTGCCCCGGCGCCTCGTAGTTGCCGCCGCCGAGCTCGTACGCGCGCGACTCCCAGAGGCGCTGGAACGCGATGCCGTCGAGCGGGTTCACTGGCCCGTCGGCGCGGCCGTCCTGCCGGTAGTCCTGCGGCGCGATGCCGACGACGATGCCGGCGTTCGCGTTGCGCTCGTTGCGCGAATACTGGCTCATGCCGTTCGTCACGACGCGGCCCGGCTCCGAGGTCGCCGCGACGACGGTGCCGCCCGGGCACATGCAGAAGCTGTAGACCGAGCGGCCGTTGCGCGCATGGTGCACGAGCTTGTAATCGGCCGCGCCGAGGACCTCGTTGCCGGCGTTCGGGCCGAAGCGCGCCTTGTCGATGATCGACTGCGGATGCTCGATCCGGAAGCCGATCGAAAACGGCTTTGGCTCCATGAAGACGCCGCGCGCGTGCAGCATCGCGAAGGTGTCGCGCGCGCTGTGGCCGAGCGCCAGCACGACGTGGTCGGCCGCGAGCTGCGCGCCATCGTGCACGGTCACGCCACGGATGCGGCCGCCTTCGATCAGCACGTCGGTCACGCGCTGCCCGAAGCGGATCTCGCCGCCGAGCGCTTCGATCTCGGCGCGCATCTTCTCGACCATGCCGACGAGCCGGAAGGTGCCGATGTGCGGCTTCGCGACGAACAGGATTTCTTCAGGCGCGCCGGCCTTGACGAACTCGTCCAGCACCTTGCGCGTCAGGTGGCGCGGGTCGCTGATCTGGCTCCACAGCTTGCCGTCCGAGAACGTGCCGGCGCCGCCCTCGCCGAACTGCACGTTCGACTCGGGGTTCAGCACGTTCTTGCGCCACAGCCCCCAGGTGTCCTTCGTGCGCTCGCGCACCTCCTTGCCGCGTTCGAGCACGATCGGCCGCAGCCCCATCTGCGCGAGGATCAGCGCCGCGAAGATGCCGCACGGGCCGAAGCCGACGACGAGCGGGCGCTTGTCCTGCGGCCAGTCGACCGGCGCGTGACCGACGAAGTGATAGCTCGTGTCCGGCGTCGCGCGGATGTGCGGCTGACCGGCGAGCCGCGCGGCCACGGCGGCCTCGTCGCGCAGCGCGCAGTCGATCGTGTAGATCAGCACGATCGCGCTCTTCTTGCGCGCGTCGTAGCTGCGCTTGAAGATCGCGAAGGATGTCAGCGCAGCGTCGGCAATACCGAGCCGCGCGACGATCGCCGGTCGCAGCGCGTCCTCGGCATGGCCCAGCGGCAAACGAAGTTCGGTGATGCGCAGCATGCTCTGAGGTCAGCTTCAGGCCTTCACGCCCAGCGGGGCGTCGCGGGTGATCGGCTCGGGCTGCGCGGCGCTGCGCAGTTCATCGGCGGCGACGCCCTGCAACGCGGCCTGGATCTCGGATTCGACATCGATCGGCGCCGGATCGCCATCGACCGGCAGGAAGCCGCCCGACTGATGCGTCCACAGCTTCGCGTAGAGCCCGCCGAGCTGCAGCAGCTCCGCGTGCGTGCCCTGTTCGGCGATGCGGCCCTGTTCGAGCACGATCAACCGGTCCATCCGCGCGATCGTCGACAGACGGTGCGCGATCGCGATCACGGTCTTGCCTTCCATCAGCCCGAGCAGCTGTTCCTGGATCGCGAGCTCGACCTCGCTGTCGAGTGCCGAGGTGGCCTCGTCGAGCACGAGGATCGGCGCGTCCTTCAGCACGACGCGCGCGATCGCGACGCGCTGGCGCTGGCCGCCGCTCAGCTTGACGCCGCGCTCGCCCACATGCGCCTCGTAGCCGGTGCGGCCCTTCCAGTCGCTCAGGTCGGCGATGAAGTCGTCGGCCTGCGCCTTGCGGGCGGCGGCGGCGATCTCGTCCGGGCTCGCATCCGGGTGGCCGTAGCCGATGTTGGCGGCGATCGAACGGTGCAGCAGCGAGGTGTCCTGCGTGACCATGCCGATGGCCGCGCGCAGGCTCTCCTGCGTGACCTGGGAGATGTCGTGGCCGTCGATGCGGATGCTGCCGCGCTCGACCTCGTGGAAGCGCAGCAGCAGGTTCACCAGCGTCGACTTGCCCGCACCCGATCGGCCGATCAGTCCGATGCGCTCGCCCGGCTTGATCACGAGATTCAGGTCGTCGAGCACGCGCTTGCCGTCGGCGCGGCCGTAGGTGAAGGTCAGGTGTTCGAAGCGGATCTCGCCACCGCGCGGCGCCGGCTGCACGACGAGCTCGCGCGCGCCCGGCTCGTCGGTCAACGAGTGCGGCACCGCGATCGTCTCCATGCCTTCCTGAACGACGCCGACGTTCTCGAAGATGCCGGTCACCTCCCAGCTGACCCAGCCGGCGACGTTCGCGATCTGCCAGGCGAGCGGCAGCGCGGTCGCGACCAGGCCGGCGCTGACCTGGCCGTGCGCCCACAGCACCATGCCGATCGTCGCGGTGCTGACGAGCAGCATCGCGTTCATCACTGCCAGCGTGCCCATGAAGCGGGTCGTCACACGCATGTGCCGCGCGATCGCATCGGTGTGCTCGTCGACCGCGTCGCGCACGTACTTGTCTTCGTCGCGCGTGCGAGCGAACAGTTTGACGGTCAGGATGTTGGTGTAGCTGTCGACGACGCGCCCCATCACCATCGAGCGCAGCTCGGAGCTGATCTTTGCGCGGTCGCGCATGCGCGGCACGAAGTAGCGCAGGAAGAACACGTAGCCGCAGAACCAGAGCACGGTCGGCACCGCGAGGCGCCAGTCCGCGGCGCCCATCAGCAGCAGCGCCGAGACGCCATAGATCGCGATGTACCAGAGCGCGCGGATGCTGCTGACGACGCACTCGCGCACCGCGTTGCCGGTCTGCATCACACGGTTCGCGATGCGGCCGGCGAAGTCGTTCTGGAAGAACGGCCAGCTCTGCCGCACGACGTGCCAGTGGCTCTGCCAGCGGATCAGGCTGGTCACGCTCGGCACGACCGCGTTGTTGCGCATCAGGCTGTCGGCGAGCATCGCGGCCGGTCGGCAGATCAGCACGGTCGCGGCCATCGCGAGCAGCGTCGGCGTCGCGTCGCCGAATGCGCGCGCGCGGTCCGGCGCCTGCATCAGGGTCACGAGCTTGCCGATGAATACCGGGATCAGTGTGTCGATCAGCGCGACACCGAGACCGGTCGCGAACATCGCGAGGTACAGCCCGCGCGTCTGGCGGATGAAGTGCCAGTAGAAGGCGAGCAGGCCGGCAGGGGGTGCGCCGGGCGGCGGCGCGGTCGGGCGGATGCGGGTCTCGAAGAAGGTGAACATCAGCCCGCCATTGTCGCCGCCAAAAGAAAAGGGCCACCCGAAGGTGGCCCGTTTTTCGATGCAGGGCTCAGCTCTGGTTCTTCGAGAACCGCGCCTTGAAGCGCTGCGCGAAGGTCGCCGATGCTTCGTGCTGCTTCGCCTTGCGGGCGACCGACGCGGCGTCGTCGTAGTCGGTGCGTTGCAGCGTGCCGTTCGCCGCAGCGGCCAGCACGTCGCTCTTCACCTCGCTGCGCGCCAGCGTCGAGTGATCGTGGATCTGCGTACCGAACTGGTTGTAGGTGCGGTTCGCGTCCGGGCCGATCAGCGTCGCGCGGGCGGCCTTGGCCTGGGCCAGCTCGATGCCGACCTGTGCACGGCTCTTGCCGCTCGAGACGGCGCTCGGCTCGGCGCGGTACGAGCCACTGTCGTAGTCGGTGCGCTGCAGCGCGCCGCTGGCGATCGCCTGCTGCACGTCGGCGTTGACCTGGGCGCGGGTGAGCGGCGCCTCATCGGCCATCGCGAGCGTGCTGATCAGGGAGACCGCGATCGTCGCGGCGTAGAGAAACTTGCTGTTCATGATGTGTCTTTCGATCAAAGTGGCTTGACATCCGGGCCCGGCGGCGATGGTGGTCAGGTGCCGTCTTGTCCAGTTCGATGCGCTGGTGGCCCATCGATGGACTGAACTGTAGACATTGCCGAAGCATCAATAAACAGCGTATGGTTCAATTGCGCATTGCTGAAATAGAAACAAAGCCGGGGGTTGAAAATGGACCGACTGCACTCGATGCGGGTGTTCTCGCGCGTCGTCGACGAAGGCAGCTTCGCGCGCGCCGCGCGTGAACTGAACCTCTCGCCGGCGGTCGTCACGAGGCTCGTCGCCGACCTCGAAGAGCACCTTGGCTCGCGCCTCATCAACCGCACGACGCGGCGGCTGTCGCTGACCGACACCGGCGAGCTCTACCTCGAACGCGTGCGCCACATCCTGACCGAGGTCGAGGAGGCCGAGGCGCTCGCGACCGCGTCGACCGCGGAGCCGCGCGGCCACCTGCGCGTGCTGTGCCCGCCGGCGTTCGCGGTGCACCAGATCGCCAAGCACCTGCCGAAATTTCGCGCGCTGTACCCGCGCGTGACGCTCGAGCTCTCGGTGCCGGGGCCGGTCGAGACGGTCGACGAGAACTTCGATGTCAGCATCCTGACCGAAGGCCGGCGCCCGCTCGACGGCAACTACATCGCACGGCGCCTGGCGCGCTCCGAAGTGATCCTGTGCGCGGCGCCCGAATACCTCGATCGACGCGGCCGGCCGCAGCACCCGAAGGACATCGAAGGGCACGATTCGATGGTGCCGCCGTTCCTGCGCGAGCTGACCTTCCATGCCGGCGCGCGCGTCAGTGACGACGACGCGGCGGGCGAGTCGGTCACGTTGCTGCCGAAGCGCTCGGCGCTGAGCACGATCCACACCGACACGATGTACGCCGCGGCGCTCGCGGGCCTCGGCATCACCGGGCTGCCGTCGTTCGTCGCCGAGGACGCCTTGCTCGAGAATGCGCTGGAGCGCGTGCTGCCGCAATGGCATCTGTTCACGACGACGTTGTACGCGGGCATGCCGACGCGCAAGCACGTGCCGGCGCGCACGCGCGTGTTCGTCGACTTCCTCGTCAAGACCTTCGGCGGCGAAGAGCGCGACCCGTGGCTGCTGGCCGCGGGCTGCGAGACCCAGCCGCGGCCGAAGCGCGGCGCGCCGGTGCAGACTTCGCTGGCCCTGTCCGATTGAACCGATGACAGCGGGCGGCCCGGCGCTCGCCCGGGCTCTCAAGCAAATGTGGCTTTGCCACTTTGCTTGACCCCTCGGGGAGGGAATGTCGAAGACATTTCCTGGGGGTGTTCAGTAGAACCCCTCGACGCGCTGCGCGCCCATCAACGGCTCGAGCAGCCGCGAGAGCGGCCGCAGCACGTTGTAGCGTGCCGCGACCTTGTGCGCGTAGCCGAAGAAGCGCGGCAGATCCTCGCTGTACTTCGGCTTGCCGTCGCGGTGCTTCAGCCGGCAGAAGATGCCCAGCACCTTCAGGTGGCGCTGCAGGCCCATCCACTCGAGCTGGCGCCAGAATTCGCCGAAGTCGTCGGGCAGCACGAGGCCGGCCTGGCGCGCGGCCTGCCAGTAGCGCACCGCCCAATCGATCTCGAGTTCTTCGTCCCACGAGATGAAGGCGTCGCGCAACAGGCAGGCGATGTCGTAGCTGACCGGGCCGCGCACCGCGTCTTGAAAATCGAGGATGCCGGGGTTGTTCTCGGCGGTGACCATCAGGTTGCGCGGCATGTAGTCGCGGTGCACCGCGACGGTCGGCTGCGCCAGCGCGCTGTGCACGAGCGCGTCGCAGGCCTCCTGCCATGTCCGCTGGTCGTCGGCGTTCCAGCGCGCGCCGCATTCGCGGGTCACGCACCAGTCGGGAAAGAGCGCGAGCTCGCGGCGCAGCAGCGCGTCGTCGTAGGGCGGCAGCGCGTGCGCATCGGCGCCCGTCTGCCACTGGACCAGCGCGCGGATCGCGTCGCGCATCAGCGTGTCGCGGCGCGCGGTGTCGTCCGCGGCGACCGCCTCGTTCAGCGCATCGAGGTACAGCTGCGTGCCCAGGTCGGTGAGCAGCAGAAAGCCGTGCGGCAGATCCTGTTCGAGTACCTGCGGCGCGTTCAGCCCGGCGCCATGCAGCAGCGCGGCAACGTCGATGAACGGGCGCACGTCTTCGAGCGGCGGCGGTGCGTCCATCACGATGAGGCTCCGGCCCGCGGCGCCGTCGATGCGGAAGTAGCGCCGAAAACTCGCGTCGCTCGACGCGGGGCGCAGGCTGGCGGTCTGCAGCCCATGGGCCGGTGCGATCGAGGCGAGCCAGGTGTCGAAGGCGGCGTGGCGGGACGGATCGGCCCACGCGATCGACGCATTGGGGGCGGACGGCGAAGCCGCGGGGGAAGTTGGGGTGCTCAAGCGGTGCTGACCTTGGGGCCTCGTGGATAATCGATTCTACAAACCACACTGCCTCGGGCAGGCCCGGTGCCGGCGGACCGCCGCACTCGAGCCCGCACCGATCGGCGCCTTCTGCCACGCTCTTGGGTCTCTCGTCCGGTGCTCCCTTTTCGACCCCGCGCGGCCCGCCCGCTGCTGACCCCTTTGGCCGCGTCGCTCGCCGCGATGCTGGCGGGGCCGGTGTGTGCGCAGGTCGCAGCCGGGGCCGATGAACCGATCGAGCTGCGCATGTCGCCGGCGCTGCAACCCGCGCCGCGCGGCGAGGCGGCGCGGCGGCTGCCGATCATCCTGAACGCGCAGACCGTGACCGGCAGCCCCGACCTCGACGCGGTGGCCGAAGGCAACGCCGAGTTCCGGCGCGGCGGCATGAAGATCAGCGCCGACCGGCTGCGCTACGAGCAGGGCGACGACCTCGCGACCGCGACCGGCCATGTGCGCATCAGCCGCGACGGCAACGTCTACACCGGCCCCGAGCTGCAGCTCAAGGTGCAGCGCTTCGAGGGCTTCTTCCTGAACCCGACCTACCACTTCGCGCGCACCGATGCCGGCGGCAGCGCGCAGCGCATCGACTTTCTGGACGAGCAGCGCGCGGTCGCGACCGGCGCGACCTACACCAGCTGCCCGGCCGATGGTTCCGGCGATCCGGCCTGGCTGCTGACGACCGACAAGGTCCACCTCGATTTCGGCACCAACACCGGTGTCGCCGACGGCGCGGTGCTGCGCTTCTACGGCGTGCCGATCCTGGCCGCGCCGCGCATGAGCTTCCCGCTCAGCGACGAGCGCAAGTCGGGCTGGTTGCCGCCGAGCGTCGGGCTCGATTCGAAGAGCGGCCTGCAGTTCTCGATCCCGTACTACTGGAACATCGCGCCGAATCGCGACGCCACGTTCACGCCGCAGATCAGCTCGCGGCGCGGCCCGTCGCTGGAGAGCGAGTTCCGCTACCTGGAGCCGAACTACAGCGGCGACGCGAAGCTGAACCTGATGCCGAACGACCGCGTCACCGGCTCGGAGCGCTATGCGCTCGCGGCGAATCACGAGAGCGATCTGGGCAACCGGCTGCAGCTGAAGATGCACGTGCTGCGGGTCTCCGACGACGACTACTGGAAGGACTTCCCGCGCGACGTGTCGTCCAGCATCACGCCGCGGCTGCTCGCATCCGATTTCCAGATCAGCCGCCCGTTCGGCGACTGGACCACGTACGCCCGGGTCCAGAAGTGGCAGGTGTTGCAGACGCTCGATCCATCGACGCGCATCGAGGCCCCGTACGAACGCGCCCCGCAGATCGGCGCGCGCTACACCGGGCGCATCGGGCCGGGCCTCGACGTCGGCTTCGAGACCGAGTTCAACCGCTTCACCGACCCGACCCATGCGTCGCTGACGCCGCGCCCGACCGGCAACCGCGTGCACGCGCTCGGCAGCGTCGCCTGGCCGTACACGACACCGGGCTGGACGCTGACCCCGAAGCTCTCGTTCAACGCCGCGTCGTACTCGATCGACCAGCCGTTCGGCAGCAGCAGCCCGAACGCGGCGAACGGCTCGCGCATCATCCCGACGCTGAGCCTGGACAGCGCGTGGGTCTTCGAGCGCGACACGACCTTCTTCGGCAAGGCGCTGCGTCAGACCCTGGAACCGCGGCTGCTGTACGTCAACACGCCGTACCGCGACCAGAGCGGTCTGCCGAACTTCGACGCCTATGCGAAGGACTTCAACTTCGACTCGATCTTCACCGACAACGCGTTCTCCGGCGTCGACCGCGTCTCGGACGCGCACCAGGTCACCGCCGGCGTCACGACCCGCTTCATCGATCCCGAAAGCGGCGCCGAGCGGCTGCGCCTCGGCGTCGCGCAACGCTACCTGCTGCGCGACCAGCTCGTCACGCCCGATGCGCAGCCGCTGACGCAGCGCTTCTCCGACCTGTTGCTGCTCGCCTCGACGACCGTGATCCCGTCGTGGACGCTCGACTCGTCGGTGCAGTACAGCCCCGACAGCAACCGCGTGACGCGCTCGGTCGTCAGCGCGCGCTACTCGCCCGGCCCGTACCGCACGATCAGCACGACCTACCGGTTGACGCGGGGCCTGAGCGAGCAGGTCGAGCTCGGCTGGCAATGGCCGCTGTACGGCCCGACGCCCGACGCCGCGAGCGCGGCACGGCGCAGCGGCGGTGAAGGCGGCGGCTGCAAGGGCAGCTGGTACGGCGTCGGCCGGATCAACTACAGCACGCTGGAGCGTCGGCTCGTCGATGCGATCGTCGGCGTCGAGTACGACGCCGGCTGCTGGATCGGGCGCCTGGTCGCAACAAGGCAGTCCACCGGGCTGTCGGAGGCGACGACGCGCCTGCTGTTCCAGCTGGAACTCGTCGGCCTGTCCCGGCTCGGAAGCAATCCGCTCCAGGTCTTGAAGGACAATATCCCCGGATACAAGCTGCTGCGCGAAGGACGCGCGGTGGCGCCAGCGACGAGTGCCTATGACTGAATTTCCGCTTTCCCGCCGCACCACCGGCCGCACCGTCTGCGCGCTGGCGTTGTGCCTGATCGTCCCGCTGGTGCCCGCGCAGACGCGCGCGCCGGCAACGCCGAACATGGCCGACTACATCATCGCGGTCGTGAACCAGGAGCTCGTGACGAACGGCGAGCTGCAAGCGCGCCTCGCGCGCATCCGCGAAGACGCAGCGCGCGCCAAGCAGCCTCTGCCGCCGCCGGCCGAGCTGCGCAAGCAGGTGCTCGAGGCGCTGATCGACGAGCGCGTGCAGGTCACCAACGCACGCGAGACCGGCCCGAAGATCGACGAGGCCGAACTCGACCGTGCGGTCGCCAACGTCGCGGTGCAGAACCAGATGACGATGCCGCAGCTGCGCACGCGGCTGCAGCAGCAGGGCCTGGCCTACGGCACCTTTCGCAACAACGTGAAAGACCAGATGCTCGTCGAGCGCGTGCGCGAGCGCGAGGTCAATCAGCGCATCCGCGTCAGCGATGCCGACGTCGACGCGCTGATCGAGCAGCGCCGTGCCGCGAGCGGCAAGTCGGGGCAGCTGAACATCGCGCAGATCCTCGTCAGCGTGCCCGAAGGCGCCGCCGCCGAAGTGATCGAGCCGCGCCGGGTCCGCGCCGAGGCCGCGCTCGCGCGGGTCAAGGCCGGTGAAGACTTTCTGAGCGTCGCGCGCGAGATTTCCGAGGACGGCAACAAGGCGCAGGGCGGTGTGATCGGCATGCGCCCGGCCGACCGGCTGCCCGACCTGTTCGTCGACGCCGTCAAGAGCCTGAAGCCCGGCGAGTTCACGCCGACGCTGCTGCGCAGCGGCGCCGGCTTCCATGTGCTGAAGCTGGTCGGGCGCCAGGAAGGTGCGGCCTTCATGGCGGTGCAAACGCATGCGCGACACATCCTGCTGCGCGTGTCGCCGCAGCTGCCGGCCGAGGCGGCGGGCCGCCGCCTGGCCGAGTTCAAGCGCCAGATCCAGGCCGGCACCAAGAGCTTCGAGCAGCTCGCACGCGAGAACTCCGAAGACGGCAGCGCGCCGGCGGGCGGCGACCTCGGCTGGACCTCGCCCGGCACCTTCGTGCCCGAGTTCGAGGAGGCGATGAACAACCTGGCCGTCAACGGCCTGTCCGAGCCGCTGATCTCGCGTTTCGGCGTGCACCTGATCCAGGTGCTGGAGCGCCGCGAGATCGTCCTCGACCTGAAGCAGCAGCGCGAGCAGGCGCGCAACGTGTTGCGCGAGCAGAAGTTCGAGGGCGCCTACCTCGACTGGGTGCGCGACCTGCGAGGCCGTGCGTATATCGAGATGCGCGAGCCGCCGCAATAGCCACGGTGAAGCACATTGCGCGCAAGCGCTTTGGTCAGCACTTTCTGACCGACGGGGCCGTCCTCGACGCGATCGTCGACGCGATCGACCCGCAACCCGGCGACGCGCTGGTCGAGATCGGACCCGGGCTCGGCGCGCTGACCGATCCGCTGGTCGCGCGCTGCGGCCGCTTGAGCGTCATCGAGCTCGATCGCGACCTGGCCGGGCGGCTGCGCCGCAGGCCCGAGCTCGAGGTGATCGAGGCCGATGTGCTCCAGGTCGATCTCGAGGCGCTGGCGCAACGCCATGACCGCAAGCTGCGCATCGTCGGCAACCTGCCGTACAACATCTCGACGCCGATCCTGTTCCATCTGCTCGGCGCCGTCGATCACGTGCTCGACCAGCACTTCATGCTGCAGAAGGAGGTGGTCGAGCGCATGGCCGCCGCGCCCGGCAGCAAGGATTACGGGCGCCTGAGCGTGATGCTGCAATGGCGTTACGAGATCGAGTCGGTGCTCGACGTGCCGCCGCAGGCGTTCGATCCGCCGCCGCGTGTCGATTCGGCGGTCGTGCGGATGCGGCCGCTCGCGCCTGCGCCGCAGGTCGACGCGGCGCTGCTGGAAGAGCTGGTGCGCGTCGCGTTCTCGCAGCGCCGCAAGGTGCTGCGCAACACGCTCGGCCGCTGGCTCGCCGAACGCGACTTCAGCGGCAGCTTCGAACTGCAGCGGCGCGCCGAGGAGGTGCCGGTCGCAGCCTACCTCGAACTCGCGCGCGCGCTGGCGCCGAAGAAATGACAACGCCCTGCGCAGCTTGCTGCGCAGGGCGTGTCGCGGGTGCGGCCCGTGGCGCGGGAAGCGCGGCTCAGGCCGCGTTCAGCCACATCGCGGTGTCGAAGGCGCTGCTCATCAACGGCATGTTCATGCCGAAGCTGTTGTTCGCGGCGCTCTTCGCGGCCGGCTTGGCGGGCTTGTCGGTAGCGGCGGGGGTCACTTCGGTAGCCCGCTCCCAAGACGCGAGGTCTTGTGAGCGGGCTACTGAAAAGAATAGAAACACCTGAAGGGTATTTTTCGTTCCGCCCAGTAGTCTGCTGCGTCGCGGAAGACGTCGAGCAACTGCTCGCGCGCCTCGCGGTCGAAGCGCGGGTTGTCCGGCAATTGCTCGAGCACGACGACGAACCCCGGCTGCGCCCCCGACTTGTGGACCAGGTCGGTCATGCAGTCGTACAGCGCATCCAGGTTCTTGCCGAAGTGCGGCGGGAACATGAAAGCCTGCGCGATGCCTTCGAGAACGTCCTGCTTGGACTGGGCCGACGTCAGGTTCGCATAGAGGAAATGCTGCTCGGCGCCTTGCGCCGCCTGCATCAGATCTTCGACGCGAAACGCGCGGATCGATTGAACAATGTTCGGACGGACTGTCTGCAACAGCATGGTCACGTTCCTCCTCGGGTCAAGAAAAAAACTCAGACAAAAACCGACTCACGGCGCGATCCGCTGGAAGCTGGCGTAGTGATCGCCGGTGTAGAAACAGGCTTCCGGTTTCGCCGGCGGGTTGCCACCGCAGACGATCCGCCGCGCGCCGCGATCGCGCGAACCGGGCGTCTGGACCGTGTACTCGTGATAGAAGCCGCGCTGCTGGCGCGCCAGCGCCCGTTCGCGGTTGCCGAACACGGCGCCATCCTTGCGATGCGGAAACGGGCCGCCGGCCAGGATCAGCCGATGCGTGGCCTGCGCTTCGACCGGCAACTGCGCCAATGGCACCGATCCGCCCGCTTCCGGGGGGAGGCCTCTGGCCTGGGCGGTACCGGCCGTCAAGACCGCACCCGCCACTGTGACAACCAGCCCCATCTTGCGCAGGGCTTGCCACCACGGTGGCCGACCGGAGAAAAACACGGGGAAATCCCTGAATTCGGAAGCCGCGATGTTACCGAATCGCGCCAAAAACCTCAAGCCTTTGCCTCAAAATGGGGCAATCCGAAGGCCGAATCAGTGAGCGCATACTCCCGCAGCGCCCGTTTCTCCGCAAGGGAGGCCGAGCCTATTCGGGCGCGTGATGCGAAGACTTCCCGGGCGGGAACGGGCTTTGCCCATGCCCTTCGGGTTTCCTTGGGATTGGCGCGTCAGCGCGCCGCGTTGGCGTCGGCCACTGTCAGCGCGGTCATGTTGACGATGCGGCGCACCGTCGCCGACGGCGTCAGGATGTGCACCGGTTGCGCCGCGCCGAGCAGCACCGGGCCGATCGCGATGCCGCCGCCGGCGGCGGTCTTCAGCAGGTTGTAGCTGATGTTCGCGGCGTCGATGTTCGGCAGCACCAGCAGGTTGGCCTCGCCGGTCAGCGCGCTGTGCGGCATCAGTGTCTGGCGATACGTGGCGTCGAGCGCGGTGTCGCCGTGCATCTCGCCGTCGACCTCGAGCCACGGCGCCTGCTGCTGCAACAGCGCCAGCGTGTCGCGCATCTTGACCGCCGAGGGCTGGTTGCTCGAGCCGAAATTGCTGTGCGACAGCAACGCCGCCTTCGGTTGCAGCCCGAAGCGCATCATTTCCTCGGCCGCCATGATGGTGATCTCGGCGAGCTGCTCGGCACTCGGGTCGTAGTTGACGTGGGTGTCGACGAGCATCACCTGGCGTCCGGGCAGCACCAGCCCGTTCATGCAGGCGTAGGTCTTGGTGCCCTCGCGCTTGCCGATCACCTGGTCGATGTAGTGCAGGTGCAGCGCGGTCGTGCCCCAGGTACCGCAGAGCATGCCGTCGACCTCGCCGGTCTTCAGCAGCATCGAGCCGATCAAGGTCAGGCGACGGCGCATCTCGATCTTCGCGAGCTGGGCGGTCACGCCCTTGCGCTCGGTCATGCGGTGGTAGGTCTGCCAGTAGTCGCGGAAGCGGTGATCGTTCTCGGTGTTGACGAGGTCGTAGTCGGTGCCGGCGGCCAGGCGCAGGCCGAACTTCTCGACCCGCTGCGCGATGACCTCGGGCCGCCCGATCAGCGTCGGCCGCGCCAGGCCCTCGTCGACGATGACCTGCACCGCGCGCAGCACGCGCTCCTCTTCGCCCTCGGCGAACGCGACGCGCTTGTTCACGGCGCGCTTGGCCATCGTGAAGATCGGCTTCATCGTCGTGCCCGACGCGTAGACGAAGGTCTGCAGCTTCTCGCGGTAGGCGTCCATGTCGGCGATCGGCCGCGCCGCGACGCCCGAGTCGGCCGCCGCCTTCGCGACGGCCGGCGCGATGCGCATCATCAACCGCGGGTCGAACGGCTTCGGGATCAGGTTGTCGGGGCCGAAGCTCAGCGACTCGCCGGCGTACGCGGCCGCGACGACCTCGTTCTGCTCGGCCTGCGCGAGTTCCGCGATCGCGTGCACCGCAGCGATCTCCATCTCGATCGTGATCGTCGTGGCGCCGGAATCGAGCGCGCCGCGAAAGATGTAGGGGAAGCACAGGACGTTGTTGACCTGATTCGGATAGTCGCTCCGGCCGGTCGCGATGAGCGCGTCGCTGCGCACCTCGAGCACCTCTTCGGGCAGGATCTCCGGGGTCGGGTTCGCGAGCGCGAAGATCATCGGGTTCGGCGCCATCGTCGCGACCATCTGCGGCTTCAGCACGCCGCCGGCCGAGAGTCCGAGGAAGATGTCGGCGCCCTTGATCACGTCGCTCAGCGTGCGGTGTTCGGTCTTCTGCGCGAAGCCGATCTTGTCTTCGTCCATCAGTTCGGTGCGGCCCTCGTAGACGACGCCGGCCAGGTCGGTGACCCAGATGTTCTCGCGCGGCAGGCCGAGCTTCATCAGCAGGCCCAGGCACGCGAGCGCGGCGGCGCCGGCGCCCGAGGTCACGAGCTTGACCTCCTTGATGTGCTTGCCCGAGACCTTCAGGCCGTTCAGCAGCCCGGCGCCGACGACGATCGCGGTGCCGTGCTGGTCATCGTGGAACACCGGGATCTTCATGCGCGCGCGCAGCGCGCGTTCGACATAGAAGCAATCGGGTGCCTTGATGTCCTCGAGGTTGATGCCGCCGAAGGTCGGCTCCAGCGCGGCGATATGGTCGACCAGCTTGTCGAGGTCGTTCTCGGCGATCTCGATGTCGAACACGTCGATGCCGGCGAACTTCTTGAACAGCACGCCCTTGCCTTCCATCACCGGCTTCGACGCGAGCGGGCCGATGTTGCCGAGGCCGAGCACCGCGGTGCCGTTCGTGATCACCGCGACCAGGTTGCCGCGCGCGGTGTAGCGGAACGCATTCGCCGGGTCGGCGACGATCTCTTCGCAGGCATGCGCGACACCGGGCGAATACGCCAGCGCCAGATCGCGCTGGTTCACCATCTGCTTGGTCGCATGGATCGCGATCTTGCCGGGCGTCGGGAACTCGTGATAGTCGAGCGCGTCGCGGCGGAGTTCGGAGGCCTTCTGGTCGGCAGCGGTGGACATGCGGCAGTCTCTGTGTTGGTTGTCGGGGCCGCCCGATCCGCGCGATGGGCGCGCGGCGGTGGGCGCACGATTGTAGAAGTCGGCTGCGCCCAACGACCAGCCGGCGCGAACCCGATAATGCCGATGCCGCATCGCCGCAGGTTCGCGTCGCATGTGCCCCGGCGGTTCACGCCTTCACAACCCCTTCATCGGCCACGACGCCATGCCCCTCGGCGAGTTCGACCTGATCGCGAAGTACTTCACCCGCGCCGTGACCCGTGCGGCACTGGGTGTCGGCGACGACTGCGCGCTGTTCGCGCCGGCGCCGGGCATGCAGCTCGCCGTGTCGAGCGACATGCTGGTCGAGGGCCGGCACTTCCTGCCGACGGTCGCGCCGGATCGGCTCGGGCACAAGGCGCTCGCGGTCAACCTGAGCGATCTCGCGGCCTGCGGCGCGAAGCCGGTCGCGTTCACGCTCGCGCTGGCAATGCCGCGGGTCGACGAGGGCTTTCTCGAAGGCTTCGCGCGCGGCCTGCTCGCGCTCGCCGACGCCCATGCGTGCGAGCTGATCGGCGGCGATACGACCCAGGGGCCGCTGAACCTGTGCATCACGGTGTTCGGCGAGGTGCCGCAGGGCCAGGCGCTGCTGCGCTCGGGTGCGCGGGCCGGCGACGACCTGTATGTCAGCGGCGCGCTCGGCGATGCGCGGCTTGCGCTCGAAGCGTTCCGCGGCACGGTCGTGCTGGCCGGCGACGCGTTCGAGCGCGTGCGCCTCGCGATGGAGCAGCCGCAGCCGCGGGTCGCGCTGGGCCTCGCGCTGCGCGGCATTGCGACGAGCGCGATCGACGTCTCCGACGGCTTGCTCGGCGACCTCGCGCATGTGCTGCGGCGCTCGAATGTCGGCGCCGAGGTGCAGGTCGATGCGCTGCCGCGCAGCGCGGCGCTGCGCGCGTTGCCCGAGGCGCTGCAGCGCACCTGCACGCTGGCCGGCGGCGACGACTACGAACTGGTGTTCACCGCGCCGCCGCGGCATGCGGCGCAGGTCGCGGCGGCCGCGCAGGCGGCGCAGGTGCCCGTCACGCGCATCGGCCGCGTCGACGCCGAGGCCGGCCTGCGGCTCGTCGATCGCGATGGCCGGGCCGTGGCGAACACCTTCGGTGCGTTCGATCACTTCAAGCCATGAGCCCGCCGCCTTCGCTGAACCCGCCCGTCGCGACGGCCGCGCGCAAGCCGGGCTGGCGCTTTCTGCTGTCGCACCCGGCGCACCTGATCGCGCTCGGCTTCGGCAGCGGGCTGTCGCCGGTCGCGCCGGGCACCGTCGGCACGCTGTGGGCCTGGGTCGCGTTCGCGGTGTTGCGGCCGTACCTGAGCGATCCGCAGTGGGCGCTGCTGCTGGCCGGCAGTGCGCTGGTCGGCTGGTGGGCGTGCACGGTCTCGGCACGGGATCTGGCGATCGCCGATCCCGGCGCGATCGTCTGGGACGAGATCCTCGCGTTCTGGCTCGTGCTGTGGCTGGTCACGCCGGCGAGCTTCTGGGCGCAGGCCTGGGCCTTCGGGCTGTTCCGCCTCTTCGACGCCGCCAAGCCCGGCCCGGTCGCCTGGGCCGACCAGTTGTTCAAGCTGCGGCGCGGCATGCCGATCGGTTGGGCGCAGGGTTTCGGCATCCTGTTCGACGATCTCGTCGCGGCGCTGTGCGCGCTGCTCGTGATCGCGTTGTGGAGGTTCTTGTGACGCAGTTCGAATCCCTGGTTCTGGCGCTCGCGCAGGCCTTGCGCGATGCCGACCTGAAGATCGCGACGGCCGAGTCCTGCACCGGCGGCCTGATCGCCGCCGCCTGCACCGCGGTGGCGGGGTCGAGCGACTGGTTCGAGCGCGGCTTCGTGACCTACTCGAACGACGCGAAGACCGAGTCGCTCGGCGTCGATGCACGGCTGCTCGCGGCGCATGGCGCGGTCAGCCGCGAGGCCGCGCTCGCGATGGCGGACGGCGCGCTCGCGCACTCGCGGGCGCAGCTCGTCGTCGCGGTCACCGGCATCGCCGGGCCGGGCGGCGGATCGAGAGACAAGCCGGTCGGCACGGTCTGGCTGGCGCTGGCACGCCGCGGCGGCAGCGCGCAGGCCGAGCTGCTGCAGCTGAGCGGCGACCGCGCGTCGATCCGCGAGCAGACAGTGCGGCACGCGCTCCAGCGCCTGATCGAACGCGTGACGAAGGGACCCTGACGGTGGCGATCCTCGTCGCGGCCGATTTCAGTGCCGAGGATTGGGCCCTCTGGTGGCCGCTGCTGCAGGCGGCGCTGCCGCGAGAACGACTCGTGCGCGAGCGCGATGCCGTGCCGCCCCACGAAATCGAGTTCGCGCTCGTCGCGAACCCACCGGCCGGCAGCCTGCGCGACCTGCCGAAGCTGCGGCTGATCCAGTCGCTGTGGGCCGGCGTCGATCGCCTGCTCGCCGATCCGACGCTGCCGACGCACGTGCCGCTGGCGCGCATGGTCGACCCCGCGATGAACGAGACGATGGCGCAGACCGCGCTGTGGGCCGTGCTGAGCCTGCAGCGCGGCTTCTTCGGCTACGCGGCGCAGCAGCGCGCCGGCCTGTGGCGGCAGCAGCCGCTGCGCCGCGCCGACGAGACGACGGTCGCGGTGCTCGGCCTGGGCCAGATGGGCCGCGCCGTCGCGCAGCGCCTGGCGCAGCAGCGCTATCCGGTGTGCGGTTGGAGCCGCGGCGCGGCTGCGGCGATCGGCAACGGCATCGAGGTTCTGGCCGGCATCACGGCGCTGCCTCGGGCGCTGGCGCAGGCGCACATCGTCGTGAACCTGCTGCCGTTGACGCCCGAGACGCAAGGCCTGTTCGACGCCGCGCGTTTCGCGCACATGCCGCGCGGCGCGTGCCTCGTGAACCTGGCGCGCGGCGCGCATGTCGTCGAAGCGGATCTGCTCGCGGCGCTGGCCAGCGGCCAGCTGCGGCACGCGGTGCTCGATGTGTTCGCGACCGAACCGCTGCCGAGCGCGCACCCGTTCTGGTCGCATCCCGCGGTCACCGTGCTGCCGCATGTCGCGGCGCCGACCGACCCGCGCAGCGCAGCGCCGATCGCGGCGCGCAACCTCATCGCGTGCCGCGCGGGACGGCCGATCGAGCACCTCGTCGATCGGGCGCGCGGCTACTGAGCGCCCCCAGGAAATGTCTTCGACATTCCCGCCCCCAGGGGTCAAGCAAAGTGGCGAAGCCACATTTGCTTGAGAACCGGCCCGATCAGGCCTCCAGCGCGAGCCGCTGCACCACGACCCGCCCGCGCCCGGCTGCCGGCGCCGCCGACGTGTGCTGAACCAGCATCAGCACCAGGCGCCGCAGGCCGTCCCACGGGTCGGTCGGCCAATCCGGGTGCTTCAGGCCCTTGACCAGCCCATCGCAGACCTGCGCGGCCTCGAGCAGGTGCGCGACCGTGTGCTCGGTCAGCAGCGGCACGACGCGCTCGAACAGCCGCTCCTTCGCGCCCCAGACACGGCCCTCGCGCAGCGCCACCGGCATCGGCTTGCCCCCCGCCACCGCGTCCTTCACGCGTTTCAGCGCGCGGATGTCTTCGGTCAGCGTCCAGTGCACCAGCACCGCCGCCTCGCCTTCGGCCTGCAGCCCGTCGAGCATGCGCAGCGCGCGCGCAACCTGGCCGGCGAGCACTGCCTCGCCGAGCTTGAAGACGTCGTAGCGTGCAACGTTCAGCACCGCCGCCTCGATCTGCTCGAAGCCGAGCTCGCCGGCCGGGTAGAGGAGCCCGAGCTTCTGGATCTCCTGGTGCGCGGCGAGCAGGTTGCCCTCGATGCGATCGGCGAAGAACCCGAGCGTGCGCTGGCCCGCCTCGCCGCCCTCGGCGCGCTGGCCCTGCTGCGCGAGGCGCTGGGCGATCCACTGGGGCAGCGCTTTGCGATCGATCGGGTCCACACGCACGGTCACGCCGGCACCATCGAGTGCGCTGAACCACGCGCTGCTCTGCTGCGTGCGATCGAGCTTCGGCAGCTGCACCAGCGTGATCACGTCGTCGCCGAGGCTGTCGCAGTAACGTTGCAGCGCTTCCGAGCCGTCCTTGCCGGGCTTGCCCGACGGGATGCGGATCTCGATCAGCTGCCGCTCGGAGAACAGGCTCAGCGCCATCGACGCGCCGAGCAACCCGCTCCAGTCGAAGTGCGCGCCGGCGACGGTGTGGACCTGGCGCTCGCTGCAGCCACTGGCGCGGGCCGCGGCGCGGATCGCGTCGCCGGCCTCCTGCGCGAGCAGCGGCTCGTCGCCCCACACGGTGTAGATCGGACGCAGGCCGTTGCGCAGGTGGGCGGCGAGCTGGTCGGCGCGGAGTTGCATCGTCGCGGGCTCAGAAGGTCTGGACCGAGGCGAGCCGGCGCATCACCTGCGAGACGATGTCGCTCTGCATCGTGCGGTACAGGAAGTTCTCTTCCTGCTCCTTCGCGAGCGCGGCGCTCTCGGTGTAGCTCAGGTCGCGGTTCTGCAGGATCTCGGTGCGCGGGATCAGCTCGCGCCCGCTGCTGCTGCGCAGCCGGAAGCTGAAGCGTTCGCGCAGCTGGAACTCGGTGACCTGCCCGACCGAGTTGCTCGCGACGACGACCTTCTCGCGCACGTCCTCGAGCGCCTCGAGCACGACCTGCGCCTGCGCGACGCCCTCGACGACCTGCGTCGTCGTGCTCGCGTTGATGTTCATGCGCAGTTCGTCGGCCAGCGGCGAGCGCGGCTTGAAGTTCGCCAGCTGGATCGCGCGGAACTTCATCTCGGGTGCGCGGCGCAGCTCGAAGCCGCAGCCGGGCAGGGCAGCGACCAGCGGCAGCACCGCCGCGGTCAGAAGGTGGCGGCGGGTCCGCATCGTTCGCACGCTCAGACCACGATGTTGACGAGCCGGCCCGGCACGATGATCACCTTCTTCGCGCGCTTGCCCTCGGCGAACTTGATGAACTCCGGGCTCTTCAGCGCGACCGCCTCGATCGTGTGCTTGCCGGCGTCGGCCGCGACGCGGATGCTGCCACGCAGCTTGCCGTTGACCTGCAGCACGAGCTCGATCTCGTCCTGCACCAGCGCGGCCTCGTCGACCTGCGGCCAAGGCGCATCGAGCAGGTCGCCGAGCACGGCCTCGAAACCGAGTTCGGTCCACAGCGCGTGCGTGATGTGCGGCGCGGCCGGGTACAGCGCACGCAGCAGGATGCCGACGCCTTCGCGCAATGCCGCGGCATCTGCCGGCGAGGCCGCGAGTTTCGCGGCCTCGAGCGCATTCAGCAGCTTCATCGCGCCGGAGACGACGGTGTTGTACTGCAGCCGGTCGTAGTCGTGGCTGATCTGGCGCAGCAGCAGGTGCACCTCGCGGCGCAGTGCCTGCGCGGCGTCGCTGACACCTTCGAAGTCGCCGCCCGCGCTGCGGATCGCTTCGGCGTGCTTGAACGCGAAGTTCCACACGCGCCGCAGATAGCGGTACGCGCCCTCGGCCCCCGAATCGGACCAGTTCGCGCTCTGGTCCGGCGGGGCGGCGAACATCGTGAACAGCCGCGCGGTGTCGGCGCCGAATTTCGCGATGATGTCGCGCGGCTCGACGACGTTGTTCTTCGACTTCGACATCTTCTCGATGCCGCCCAGCATCACGGGCTGGCCATCTTCGATCAGCGTCGCGCCGGTCGGATGGCCCTTGTCGTCGTAGCTGACGCTGACCTCGCTCGGGTAGAACCACTGCAGCTTGCCGTCGCCGTTGCCGGAGGCGTCGCGGTAGAACGACTCGTTCAGCAGCATGCCCTGCGTGAACAGCTTCTTGAACGGCTCGCCGTGATCGACCAGGCCGAGGTCGCGCATGGCCTTGGTCCAGAAGCGCGCGTACAGCAGGTGCAGCACCGCGTGCTCGATGCCGCCGATGTACTGGTCCATCGGCGTCCAGTAGGCGTTGCGGGCGTCGACCATCGCATCGGCACTGTCGGGGCAGGTGTAGCGCATGAAGTACCAGGCCGAATCGACGAAGGTGTCCATCGTGTCGGTCTCGCGCCGCGCCGGCTGGCCACAGCTCGGGCAGGCGACGTTCAGGAACGCCTCGCTCTTGTTCAGCGGGTTGCCCGAACCGTCGGGGATCAGGTCTTCGGGCAGCACGACCGGAAGGTCCTTCTCGGGCACCGGCACGACGCCGCACCCCGGGGTAGGGCCCCCGGGACCCATGGACCCTGCGCAGTGGATGATCGGGATCGGCGTGCCCCAGTAGCGTTGGCGGCTGATGCCCCAGTCGCGCAGCCGCCAGGTCGTCTTCTTGCCGCCCAGGCCCTTGTGCTCGAGCGCCGCCGCGATCGTGTCGATCGCGACCTGGTAGGCCAGGCCGCTGTAGATGTCGGAGTTGATGGTCACGGCGCGCTCGCCGCCGGTGTCCTTCAGCGCGTACCAGTCCTGCCAGTGGTCGTAGGTGAAGTGCGGCTCGCCGTCGACGTGGATGACCTGCAGGATGTCGATGCCGTATTTCTTCGCGAACGCGAAATCGCGCTCGTCGTGCCCCGGCACGCCCATCACCGCGCCGTCGCCGTAGCCCATCAGCACGTAGTTGCCGATCCAGACCGGGATCGGCTCGTGCGTCAGCGGGTGCTCGACGACCAGGCCGGTCGCGATGCCCTTCTTCTCCTGCGTCGCGATCTCGGCTTCGGTCGTGCCGCCGGTCTTGCACTCGGCAATGAACGCCGCGATCTCGGGGTGGCCCTGGGCAGCGTGCAGCGCGATCGGGTGCTCGGGCGCGACGGCGCAGAAGGTCACGCCCATGATCGTGTCGGCGCGGGTCGTGAAGACCCACAGCTTGCCGTCGTCGATCAACGCGCCGTCATGGCCGGCGATGCGGTGCGTGAACGCGAAGCGCACGCCTTCGCTCTTGCCGATCCAGTGCTCCTGCATCAGGCGCACGCGCTCGGGCCAGCCGTGCAGGTAGTCGGGGTCGGTCGGGTCGGCGACGTTGGCGAGCAGCTCGTCGGCGTAGTGCGTGATCGCCAGGTAGTAGCCCGGGATCTCGCGCTTCTCGACCAACGCGCCGCTGCGCCAGCCGCGCCCGTTCTCGACCTGCTCGTTGGCCAGCACGGTCTGGTCGACCGGGTCCCAGTTGACGACCTGCGTCTTGCGGTACGCGATGCCCTTCTCGAGCATCTTCAGGAAGAACCACTGGTTCCATCGGTAGTAGCCGGGGTCGCAGGTCGCGATCTCGCGCGACCAGTCGAACGCCAGGCCGAGCGGCTGCATCTGCGCCTTCATCTCGGCGATGTTGCTGCGCGTCCAGGTGGCGGGCGCGATGTTCTTGTCGATCGCCGCGTTCTCGGCCGGCAGCCCGAAGGCGTCCCAGCCCATCGGCATCAGCACGTTCATGCCCTTCATGCGCAGCTGGCGCGTGAGCATGTCATTGATCGTGTAGTTGCGCACATGGCCCATGTGCAGCTTGCCGCTCGGGTACGGCAGCATCGAGCAGGCGTAGTACTTCGGGCGGCTCGTGTCCTCGACGACACGGTAGGCGTCCGCAGCGCTCCAGGCCGCCTGCGCGGAACGCTCGATCTCGTCGGGTTTGAAGTCGGGAGTCATGGAGTCGCGCAGAGGGCGCTTGAAACGATTGGTGTCGATTATAGGAAGCGGGTATCGCTTCGATGCGCGCGGCGCGGCGCTGTGACGTTTGGCAACGAAGCCGGGCCCCCGTTTGGGCGCCCCCGCGATCGGCCCTTCGGACGGATGGCGGTCCAGTGTCGGCCGCACGACCATCGTCGCACCCCACCACGAGGACCGCCACCATGCCTGCATCGCGCCGTCACCTGCTCGTCACCCTGCTTGCTGCGACGCTGCCGTGGCCCCGCGCCGCGGTCGCGGCCGCGCCGGCGTTGCCGCTGCTCGGCGTCTGGTCCGATGCGCTCGAGCCCGCCGGCTACCTGGTCAGCGAGAAGTACGACGGCGTGCGTGGCGTGTGGGACGGCAACACGCTGCGTCATCGCAGCGGCCGCGCCATCCCGGCACCGGCCTGGTTCGTCGCGCAGCTGCCGCCCGAGCCGCTCGACGGCGAACTGTGGCTGGCCCGCGGGCGCTTCGACGAACTCTCGGGCATCGTGCGGCGCGAGCAGCCGGTCGATGCCGAGTGGCGCCGGCTGCGCTACATGGTGTTCGAGCTGCCGGGCGCACCGGGCAGTTTCGCCGAGCGCGCACGGCGCATCGGAGAGATCTGCCGACAGCGCGCGGCGCCGCAGATCGTCGCGGTCGATCAGGCGCCCGTCGCCGATCGCGATGCGCTGCGCGTGCGCCTGCGGCAGACCGTCGCCGGGCACGGTGAAGGGCTGGTGCTGCACCGCGCCGACGCGCCATACCGCGTCGGCCGCAGCGATGTGATCCTGAAACTGAAGCCGGCGCTCGACAGCGAGGCGACCGTCATTGCGCACCACGCCGGCCGCGGCAAGCACGAGGGCCTGCTCGGCGCGCTCGAGGTGCGTGCGCCCGATGGTCGCCGGTTCCTGGTCGGCAGCGGCCTGAGCGACGCGCAACGCCGCATGCCGCCACCGATCGGCAGCGTGGTCACCTACCGGTACCGCGATCTGACGAGCAGCGGGCTGCCGCGCTTCGCGAGCTTTCTGCGCGTGTACACGGCGCTGTGATCACAGCATCAGCGCCGCGTAGGGCAACTGCTCGGCGGCGGAATCGATCGCGTCGTCCGCGACGCCGGTGATGACCTCGACGATCTCGAACAACGGCGCGCTGAAGAACGGCAGCCCGTGCAGCGCCTCGATGGCAGCGCGGTATTGCTCGGGGTCGCGGGCCTCCCAGACGACCACGTCGCTGCATCGCCCATCGGCGGCGCCGGTCTCGTAGTGGCTCATGCGCAGGTCGGGGTAGCCATTGAAGATCATGCTCAGGACCTCGTCGAACACCTCGCGACGGGCGGCGGCATCGAGCTCGCGCCAGCGTCGGGTGGCGGCGAGCAGCATGAAGAATGTGCAGGGCTGGGTCATGCGAATGTCCACAGGTTCGGGTCGGGGTGGTTGACGGGCATGCCGTCGTGACCGAGACTATGCGAGCTTTTGCTCGCATTGAATACTCGCATTCGAATCAACCCTTCGGCCAACGATGAACACTGCACTTTCCCCGCGCAAGTCGCCGCGCCAGTCGCGCTCGGCCGTGACGGTGACCGCGATCCTCGACGCCACGGCTCGCATTCTGGTCGAGCGCGGTTACGCAGCGACCAGCACGAACGCGGTCGCCGAGCGCGCCGGTGTCAGTGTCGGCTCGCTGTACCAGTACTTCCCGAACAAGGATGCGCTGATCGCCGCGCTGCACACCCGCCACGTCGAGCAGATGAGGGCCGTGATCGAGGGCGCGCTGGCGCGCGCGATGGACGTGGGCATCGATGACGGCCTCGCCGAGATCGTCGAGGCGGCCGTCGAGGCGCACCGCATCGACGCCGACCTGCATCGCGTGCTCGAACAGCAGCTCTCGGGGCTCGGCGTCGTCGACGCGCACGACAAGTTCGACGCGGTGTTGCAGGATCGCGTCGTCGCGCTGCTGGCGCGCCACCGCGCGGTGCTGGCCGTGAGCGACCTGCGCCTCGCCGCATTCATGCTGGTGCACAGCATGCATGGGCTGGTTCACACCATCGTCGCGACGCGCCCGCGAGGCGTGTCGTTGAAGACTGCGACCGCCGAGATCGTGCAGATGGCGCGCGCCTATCTGACGACGCCTTGCGCAGCGAAGGCGCTCGCGTGACAACGGCCGCCGATCGCGGGGCCGGGCAGACGCGCGCAGAGCGCGCGGTGGCCGAAACCCGTGCCTGGGTGCAGCGCGCAGTCGTCGGCCTCAACCTGTGCCCGTTCGCGAAGGCACCGCTCGTGAAGGGCCAGATCCGCTTCGCCATCTGCGAGGCCGACGACCCGCGCACGTTGCTCGACGCGCTGTGCGCCGAGATGAACGCGCTGGCGCGGGCCGACCCGGCAGAGCGCGAGACGACGCTGCTGGTCCACCCGAACGTGCTGGTCGAGTTCGACGCGTTCAACGACTTCCTCGATGCCGCCGAGGCCACGCTCGACGACCTCGGCCTCGATGGCGTGCTGCAGATCGCGAGCTTCCACCCGCGCTACCGCTTCGCCGGCACCGACACCGACGACCTCGGCAACGCGACGAACCGTTCGCCATACCCGACGCTGCACTTGCTGCGCGAGGCCAGCATCGAGCGCGCGGTCGATTCGTTCCCCGAGACCCAGACGATCTACGAGAACAACATCGCGACGCTCGAGAAGCTCGGCGCCGAGGGCTGGTCGGCGCTGCAGGCGCAGTGTCGGCGGGATGCGGCGGGTGGGTAGGCTCAGCTCAGTCCGCTGACCAGCTTGCGCATCTCGGTGGCCGTGAAGCCGCGCAAGGTCTGCGTGCGCACGTTGCCCAGCGCGGCTATTTTCATGTTCAACGTCGCGACGGCCTCTTCGTTGCCTTCGACGACCAGCACCAGGTCGTACGCGCCGAGCGTCCAGTGCACGCTCTTGACCGAGACGCCGGCGCTCTCCGCGAGGGACTTGAACGCCTCGAAGCGCTCGGGCGAGTTCTTGATGGCGCGCGCGCCCTGTTCGGTGAAATTCGCGAGTGTGATGTAGCTGGCCATGATGATCGTCTCCAGAGCGACGGTCATCTTCTCGGGGCTAGCGGCAGTGTCGAGGATGGCCGTCAGTGCCTCGAACCGTCGACCGTGCAGCATGCGCCGGCGTCGAAAAAGTGTAGGCGGCGAGCCGTGAATATCAAGCCGCGGCGATGATCGTCGCGAGTTCCTTCAGGCCTTGATCGGTCGCGTGCGTGAACGGCGTGCCGCAGCTGATCCGCATGAAGTCGTCGAAGCGCGTCGAATTCGAGAACAGGCTGCCGGGCGCGATGCGGATGCCGCGCGCGAGCGCGGCTTCGAACACGCGTTGCGACGAGCGCCGCTCCGGCAGCTCGACCCACAGCAGCATGCTGCCGCTCGGCACGCTCAGGCGCGTGCCGGCGGGGAAGTGCGTCGCGATCGCGTCGGCCATCTGCTCGCGCTGGCGCTTCAGCAGCCGGCGCAGCCGCGCGAGGTGCCGGTCGTGCGCGCTCGATGCGATGAACTCGGCCATCGCGATCTGCGACAACGCCTCGTTCGCGCGGCTCTGCGCGTACTTCAGCATCTCGACGCGCGCCTGCCAGCGCCCGCCGGTCATCCAGCCCAGGCGCATGCCGGGCGCGAGCGTCTTGCGCAGCGACGCGCAGTGGATCACGTTGCCGGTCTGGTCCCAGCTTTTCAGTGCCTTCAGCGGCACATCGTCGGCCGCGAACGCGCTGTAGGTGTCGTCCTCGATCAGCGGCACCGCGTGCTGCTCGCACAGCGCGACCAGGCGCGCCTTGGCGTCGTCCGGCATCGTGCAGCTCAGCGGGTTCTGCAGGTTCGGCACGACGACGAGGGCCTTGATGCCCGAGTGCGTCCGCAGCGCGAACTCGAGCGCGTCGATCGACAGGCCGCTGCTCGGGCTGGTCGGGATCTCGAGTGCGCGCAGGCCCAGGCTTTCGAGGACCTGCAGCAGCCCGTAGTAGGTCGGCGACTCGACCGCGACCGTGTCGCCGGGTTGTGTGACCGCACGCAGCGCGATGTTCAGCGCCTCGATGCAGCCGTGCGTCACGACGATCTGGTCCGGCGCGAGCTGCATGCCGGCATCGAGCGCCCGGCGCGCGATCGCGGCGCGCAGCCCGGCCTCGCCGTTCGGCGCGACCGGGCGCACCAGCAGGCCAGGGTCGCGGCGCAACGCGCGGATCGCGGCGCGCTGCAGCTCGGCGCCCGGGTAGGCCTCGGGCGCCGCGTAGGTCGCCGCGAAGTCGACGCGCACCGGGTGGCGCTCGCTCATCGCGACGAACTGCGAGACGCGGTCGTGGACGCCGACGTACTGCGCCGGGTCGAGTGCGCGCTTCGGATCGGGCTCGCCGACCGGCGGAATCAGCGCGCGGCGCGGCGTCAGCACGAAGTAGCCCGAGCGCGGCCGTGCTTCGAGCAGGCCTTCGTCCTCGAGGCTGCGGCAGGCCTGCAGCGCCGTCGACAGGCTGACCTGGTGCAGCCGCGTCAACGCGCGCACCGAGGGCATCGCCGCGCCCGGCGCCAGCGCGCCCGACTGGATCGCGCCGCGGTAGTGACGGGCAATGCGGGCGTAGAGCGGGGGCGACGGTGCTTGCGTTTCCATGGGCTTTGTGAGGCGGCGAGGGCCGCTGGCGGATCGGAACAGATGCCGGCACATCGAACCGGAACAGCGGCTCGCGGCGGCCGCTGATCGCCTGCGCCGCGCGGCTGGTTGTGCCTGTCGCGCGACCGGCTCGCTGCGTATTCTCGTTGCACATCGACGCTTCGAGAGACCGAACATGGATTCTGACCACGGCTTGACCTTGGCGCGCGGCGCCTGCCGGATGTGGTGCGCCGCCGCAGGGACCGAATTGACCGCTGTGCGCGGCTCGGCGCGCATCACGGAAGCCTGCCGACCGGTGGCCGACCACACGGTGAGCCGCAGCACCCCGCTCGATCCGGGCCGGCCGCATCGAATCGAAGACCCGGGCTGGATCACGGTGAGCGCGATGACCGACTGCGAGCTGCGGGTGCGCGCCATGACGCCGGTCGCGCCCACACGTACCTGGCACGCATGGCGGCGCATGATGGCGGCGCTGCGCTCCACGCTGGCCGTGGCACCCGGCCGAACTCTCTGAAACCTCTATCGCTTCCGACGCCATGCTTCAATTCACCGACATCGAACTCGCTGCCGCCCGCATCCGCGGCGTGGCCCATCGCACCCCGGTGCTGAGCTCGCGCACGCTCGATGCGATCCTCGGCACGCAGGTCTTCATGAAGGCCGAGAACCTGCAACGCATGGGCGCGTTCAAGTTCCGCGGCGGCTACAACGCGGTGAACGCCCTCGGCGATGCGCAGCGCGCCCGCGGCGTGGTCGCGTTCTCGTCGGGCAACCACGCGCAGGCAGTCGCGCTCGCGGCGCAGCTGCACGGCTGCCGCGCGACGATCGTGATGCCGCACGACGCGCCGGCACTGAAGCTCGCCGCGACGCGCGGCTATGGCGCCGAGGTGGTGCTGTACGACCGCTACCAGGAAGATCGCGCGGTGATTGCGAAACGGCTCGTCGACGAGCGCGACGCGACGCTGATCCCGCCGTTCGACGACCTCGCGGTGATGGCCGGGCAGGGCACCGCCGCGCAGGAGCTGATCGAGGAGGTCGGCGCGCTCGACGCGCTGATCGTCCCGGCCGGCGGCGGCGGCTTTCTGTCGGGCTGCACGGTCGCGGCCAAGCACCTGCTGCCGCAGGTCCGCGTCTTCGGTGCCGAGCCGACGCGTGGCAACGACATGCAGCAGTCGCTGCGCAGCGGCCGCATCGTCAGCATCGACGTGCCGCGCACGATCTGCGACGGGCAGCAGACGCAGTCGGTCGGCCGGCATCCGTTCGAGGTCATCCAGGTGCTCGTGACCGATGTGCTGACGGTCTCCGACCCGGCCGTGGTCGATGCGATGCGCTTCGCGTTCGAGCGCATGAAGATCGTGCTCGAACCGTCGGGTGCCTGCGCGCTCGCGGCGCTGATGACGCACGCCGCGCAGTTCGAAGGTCAGCGCGTCGGCATCATGCTGTCGGGTGGCAACATCGGGCTCGATCGCTTCGTCGCGCTGGTTTCGGGTGCCGAGAAGGTCGACTGAGGAGGTTGAGGATCAACTCGCGGAGAAGCCTTCCAGCACGTTGACGGTGTTGACGCCGACCTCGGCGACCGCGTACCCGCCCTCGAACACGAACACCGTCGGCAGCTTCGCGCCGGCGATGTCGCGGCCGACGTGCAGGTAGTCGGCGCTGCGCAGACGGAAACCCGAGATCGGGTCGCCCTCGAAGGTGTCGACGCCGAGGGAGACGACGAGCGCGTCGGCGCCGAACAACGCGATCGCGTCGAGCCCGGCGCGCAGCGCTGCGCGCCAGCGCGCGAAGTCGGTGCCGCGCGGCAGTGGCAGGTTCAGGTTGAAGTCGGCGCCGGAACCGGCGCCGTGCTCGTCGGCGTGGCCGAGAAAGAACGGGTACTCGGTGCGCGGGTCGCCGTGGATCGACACGGTCAGCACATCGCGGCGCGCATAGAAGATCGATTGCGTGCCGTTGCCGTGGTGGTAGTCGACATCCAGCACCGCGACACGCTCGGCCCCGGCGTCGCGCAGCGCCTGCGCCGCGAGCGCGGCGTTGTTCAGGAAGCAGTAGCCGCCGAAAAAACCCGCGCCCGCGTGGTGGCCCGGCGGACGGGTCAGCGCGAATGCAGCGCGATGCGCGCCGCTGCCGATCGCGCGCGCCGCCGCGATCGCGCAGGCCGCGCCGGCGCGCGCCGCGACCCAGCTGCCGGCCGTCAGCGGCGTGCCGGCGTCGAACGAGAACAGACCCATGCGTGCCGCGAAGTTGTCGGGCAGCAGATCGAAGCGCATGCCCGGCGCCGGCCAGACCGACGGCAGCGCGTCGCGCCCGGCGTTGTCGGGATCGAGCGCGACCCAGTCGCGCCACGCGTGCGCCAGGAAGTGCAGGTAGCGCGCATCGTGGATGCGCGCCAGCGCGGCATCCAGCGCGGCGTCGTCGTCGCCCGGCACAGCCAGCGGACCGAGCGCGCGGCGCTGCAGCTCGACGAGCACATGATCGAGCCGCGCGGCGGTCTCATGGCAGGGCACGAGCCGGCCGCGGAACATCTCGTGGCGCCCCTGATGCAGGCGGTGGTGCGGGTTGTGGATCGTCAGCATCGTGCCAGTGTGCGTTGTGAAGGGCGGACTCGACCGGAACTCGCTTAAGATTTTGGTTTCAACTCTTGCATCAGCTCCATGACGTCCAGACTTTCCGCCGCAATGCTGTCGGCCGGCGTGCTCATGGCCGGTTGCGCTGCTCCGACGAGCAACACCGTACAGGCCACGCGCGATGAGCCCGTATACCGTACCGGCTCGAACATCCCAGTCCGCAACGCGACGCCACTGACGGCGGAAGAGAAAGAAAGGCAGGCCGAAGCGGCGCGCAGTGCGCTGAAGTCTTCGCCGGCCCCCGCAGTGAACCGCTAGGGTCGGTTCGTGCCGGCGGGCTCGGTGACGAAGCCGATCCGGTTCAGGCCGGCCTTCTGCACGATGCCGATCAGCTCGGCGACGCGCCCGTAGGGCACGCCCTTGTCGGCGCGCAGCTGCACCTCGGTCTTCGGGTTCTTGCGCGCGGTGTCGAGCACCCGCGCCGCGAAGGCCGCAGGGTCGAGCACCTCGTCGCCGAAGAAGAGCTGACCCTGCGGGTCGAGCGCGACGCTGATGAACTGCGGCGCGTCGTTCGGCTGCGCCGCATCGGCCTTCGGCAGCTCGAGCTTCAGGCTCGAGCTCATCAACGGCGCGGTGATCATGAAGATCACCAACAGCACCAGCATCACGTCGATCAGCGGCGTCATGTTGATGTCGCTCATCGGCGACGGCCGGTTGCTGCGCTCGAGGCGACCGAAGGCCATACTCGACAGGCCTCAGCCGGCGCGTGGCCCTTGGGGGCAGGAGCGAAGCGACGCGGGGGCTGCTGACATCAGCTGCGGCTCGCGTCGAGCACCATCTCGCGCAGGTCGTGTGCGAAGCCTTCGAGTTCGGCCTCGCTGCTCGCGACCATCTTGCCGAAGATGTTGTAGGCGAGCACCGCGGGAATCGCGACCGCGAGACCGGCGGCCGTCATCACCAGCGCCTCGCCGACCGGGCCGGACACGCGTTCGATCGACATCGAGCCGGCGACCGAGATGCCGACCAGCGCATGGTAGATGCCCCACACCGTGCCGAACAGCCCGATGAACGGCGCGGTGCTGCCGATCGACGCGAGCAGCACCTGGCCGAACTGCAGCTGCGCGAGCACGCCGTGCAGGGCATCGCGCAGGCGCCGCGTGAGTTGCGAGTCGGCATGACCCTTCGCCTCGAGCGTGCCGTCGGGCGGTGTCGCGACGGCGGCGGCGAGCAACGGAGACAGCGCGCTTTCGCGATCGAAGGCGAGCAGCGCTTCGCGCCCGGCCTCGATCGCCGGCGCGGCCCAGAATGCCGGCACGGCGCGTTCGATGTCACGGCGCACGCGCCGCAGCAGCCAGCCCTTCCAGAAGATCACGACCCAGGCGCTGACCGACATCAGCAGCAGCAGCGCTGCAACGCTGCGCGTCACCGCGTCGCCCTGGGTCCAGAAATTCGCCATGCCACCTGGGTCCATCACGTCATCATCGCGCCGTCACCGAGTACCGAGCACGTCGTCCATGCCGAACAACCCGCTCGCGCGATCGGCGAGGAAGCGCGCTGCGCGCAGCGCACCCTGGGCGTAGGTCGAGCGGCTGCCGGAGCGGTGCGTGATCTCGATGCGCTCGCCAATGCCGGCGAACAGCACGGTGTGATCGCCGACGATGTCGCCGCCGCGCACGGTCGCGAAGCCGATCGTCGACGGGTCGCGCGCGCCGGTGATGCCTTCGCGGGCGTAGACGGCGCAGGCCTTCAGGTCGCGGCCGAGCGCGGCGGCGACGACCTCGCCCATCTTCAGCGCCGTGCCGCTGGGCGCATCGACCTTGTGGCGGTGGTGCGCCTCGACGATCTCGATGTCATAGCCTTCGTTCAGCGCGCGCGCCGCGATGTCGAGCAGCTTCAGCATCACGTTGACGCCGACGCTCATGTTCGGCGCCATCATGATCGCGGTGTGCGTCGCGTGCTCGGCGATCCGCGCCTTCTGCGCATCGTTGAAGCCGGTCGTGCCGATCACGCACTTGACGCCGAGCTCGCGGCAGACCGCGAGGTGCGCGAGCGTACCTTCCGGCCGCGTGAAATCGATCAGCACCTGTGCATTCGCCAGGCCGGTACGCAGGTCGGCGGTGATCGGCACGCCGCTGGCGCGGCCGAGGAAGGCGGCGGCGTCCTGGCCGAGCGCCGCGCCGCCGGCAACATCGAGCGCGCCGGCGAGTTGCATGTCGTCGGCCGCGGCGATCGACTCGATCAACATCCGGCCCATGCGGCCCGAAGCGCCGGCCACCGCGACGCGGATCAATCCGCTCATGAGTTCGGTTCGAGCGGGGGGTACGCGCGTGTCGGACCGACCGGTTCGACCGCGGCGGCAGCAGCGGCCGGCTTGGCGGGCGCCGGCAGCGCCTTCATCTGCTCCGGCGTCAGTTCCAGCGCCGGCGCGTTGCGCGAGGTCTTGAAGGTGTCGATCGACGCGACGAACTCGCGCTCGGACGGCAGCGCGCCGCCGGTGTCGATGCTTTTGAAGGTGTCGCCCGCGAACAGCACGACGACGCGGCGCGCCTGCGGCTCGGCGCCCTGGCGGCGGATCGTGAAGACGTAATCCCAGCGGTCGACATGGAACACGTCGGCGACCAGTGGCGAGCCGAGCACATCGCGTACCTGCGCGCGGTTCATGCCCGGCTTGATCGCCGCGGCCTGCTCGCTGGTGATGACGTTGCCCTGCACGACCTCGACCTTGTACGGCGTGACGACCCCGAGGAAGCGGTCGGTCGACCCGTTCAGCGACGGCAGTGACGGCAGGTGCTGGCAGCCCGTCAGGCCGATGGCGCCCACCAGGGTGACGGCGCGAAAAAACGATGACAGGGACATGGTGCGGACCGGGCGCCCCGGGGATGAGCGCCAACCTCGATATGATGGGCCGATTCTAGCGGCTGGCCTCCGGCCGCCGACCCGCTCGCCCCGCTCGATCCGATTGCCCGACCTCCGCCAAGCCGCCCGCCATGACGCACGCCGATGAACTGAAGAACAGCGGCCTGAAGGCCACGCTGCCGCGCATCAAGGTGCTCGAGATGTTCCAGAAGACGACGCAGCGCCACATGAGCGCCGAAGACGTCTTCAAGATGCTGCTCGCCGAGGGCGCCGACGTGGGCCTCGCGACCGTCTACCGCGTGCTGATGCAGTTCGAGCAGGCGGGCATCCTGTCGCGCAACCACTTCGAGACCGGCAAGGCGGTGTTCGAGCTCAACGAGGGCAAGCACCACGACCACCTCGTGTGCATGGATTGCGGCCGGGTCGAGGAATTCTTCGACGCCGAGATCGAGAAGCGCCAGCGCGCCGTGGCCCATGCGCGCGGATTCGAGCTGCAGGAGCATGCGCTCGCGCTGTATGCGAGCTGCACGAAGAAGAACTGCCCGTACAAGGCCAAATAGCCTCGCTGTGGTATCGAGCGGGCCGAGCGCCGGGCCCCCAAGCCGGCCGGACCCACTCGGGGGGTGGTGCGGTATCCCGCGCCAAGGGCTCCACTCACTCGGGTTTCAGCATCGCCTTGGCGTGACGCTCGATGAACTCTTTGTAGGTGTCGATCCCACGCAGTTGCAGGATCGTGTTGCGCACCGCGGCCTCGACCAGCACCGCGAGGTTGCGCCCGGCGTCGACCGCGATCACGGTCTTGCGCACCGGCACGTCGAGGATTTCTTCGTTCAGCGGCTCGTACGGCAGGCGCTCGAACTCGCGGTCCATCGTCTCCTTGCGGACCAGGTGCACGATCAGCTTCAAGCGCATCTTGCGGCGCACCGCGGTCTCGCCGAAGATCGCCTTGATGTCGAGCAGACCGATGCCGCGCACCTCGAGCAGGTTCAGCAGCAGTTCCGGGCAGCGGCCTTCGAGGCCGGTCTGCGAGACGCGGTACAGATCGACCGCGTCGTCGGCGACCAGGCCGTGGCCGCGCGAGATCAGCTCGAGGCCGAGTTCGCTCTTGCCCAGCCCCGATTCGCCGGTGATCAGCACGCCGACGCCCAGGATGTCCATGAACACGCCGTGCCGCGTCGTGCGCTCGGCGAAGTGCTGGCCGAGGTAGGCGCGCACGACGTCGATCACATGGCCCGCCGATTCGCCGGTCGCGAACAGCGGGATGTCGGCGCGGTCGCACATCGCGACCAGCTTGTCGGGCGGCGTTTCGGCGTCGGCAACGATCAGCACCGGCGGCTCGAGCGTGACGATGCGCGAGATGCGGCGCTCCGCGACTTCCGGCGTGCTGGTGTTCAGGTACGCGACCTCACGCCGGCCCACGATCTGCACGCGGTACGGGTGGATGTAGTTCAGGTAGCCGACCAGGTCGGCCGCCGACTGCGCGTTGCGCACCGCCGCTTCGTCGAAACGGCGCTCGGGGTGCGCGTGACCGGCGATCCATTCCCAGTGCAGGATCGGCCGGTGCTCTTCAAAGAGCGCCTCGGCGCTGATGACGCTCGGCTTCATGCCGACACGACCCGCTGCATCAAGCGACCGACTTCAACGGTTCCCAATTGGCGATCAGTTGGTGCACCACGGCCGCATCGGGCTCGGTCTTCAGGCGTTCGCGCAGTTCGCGGTCGGACAGCATCTCGGCGATCTCGGACAGGATCTCGAGATGCCGCTGCGTCGCCGCTTCGGGCACGAGCAGGAAGATCAGCAGGCCGACCGGCGCGTCGTCGGGAGCATCGAACGGGATCGGCTGCTGCACGCGCAGCACCGCGGCGAGCGGGTTCTTCAGGCCCTTGATGCGGCCATGCGGGATCGCCACGCCATGCCCGAGGCCGGTCGAGCCGAGGCGTTCGCGGGCGAACAGGTTGTCGGTCACGGTGGCGCGCGCGATCGCGTGCTGATTCTCGAACACCAAGCCGGCATGCTCGAAAGCGCGCTTCTTGCTGGTGGCGTCGACATCGACCAGCACGTTGCTGGCAGGCAGGATGGCAGCGAGGCGATTCATCAGTGGCACGGGCCTACTTGGGTGTCGGCTCCTGGTCGGTGGTTGGCGGCCGCGGAGTGGACGGGTCTCGAATTATGAAGCGCATGCCGGCGTCAGGGGCAAGTCCGGCGTCGCCGCGAGGCCGGATTGTGCATGGGGTGCTGCATCGCAGCAACGGCCCCGGCGCGCCGCCGGGGCCGTTCAGCGGCTGCAAACGTGAAAAAAGGGCGGCTCCGCGGCCGCCCTGTATGTGGAGAGGGTTAGCTCAGACGGGCGCGGCATCGATCCGCTTCGGCGCGGCGTGATGGTGGTCCTGCACCTTGTCCTTGTGCCGGCAGACCTGGCGGTCGAGCTTGTCCATCAGTTGATCGATGGCCGCGTACAGATCCTCGCTCGAGTGCTCGATGAAAATGTCCTTACCCTTCACATGGAGAGTGACCTCGGCCTTTTGCCGGCGTTCCTTTTCCTTCAGCTTCTCCACCGACAGCAGCACGTTGATGTCGACGACCTGGTCGAAGTGGCGCGTGACCCGGTCCAGCTTCGTGAGCACATACTCTCTGAGAGCCGGAGTGACATCGAGGTGGTGACCGCTGATCGTCAGGTTCATGGAGGTTCCTTTCGCGGGGGTGGGGCGGGGGGAGATGGCCGAATGCCACGGGTGAGGAGGAGCAGCGCTTCCGGAGGCTGTCAAACCCAGTGTGCACACGTTCCGGCTGCGTGACAAGCGGATGACACCGATCCTCACAAGCTCACTGGCCGAGCACCGCCGAGGCGGAAAATCGGCCGCACCGGGTGCGATAATTCAAGGCTGTAGCCCGGAGATTTGGCTTGGACCTCCCTTCCGCCAGAGCGCTGCGCTGGAGTCCCCATGCTCAATGTCTTCACGCTGGCCAGCGGCCGGCTCGCCCAACAAGAAATCGAGAGCCTGGCCGAACTGGGCGAAGCGCTGACCCGTGTGCAGCCGATCTGGGTCGATCTCGATGCGCCGACCGAGGAAGAAAAGGGCTGGATCACACAGCACTTCGGCGTGACGATCCCGGCCGACGCGGTCGATGACGATCTCGAGGAATCCGCGCGCTTCTACGAGGAAGACAACGGCGAGCTGCACATCCGCTCCGACTTCCTGATCGACGCCGACATCGAGGACGGCGGCCCGCGCAACGTGCGCGTCGCGTTCATCCTGTTCCGCAACGTCCTGTTCTCGATCCACAGCGAGGAGCTGCCGGTGTTCCGGCTGCTTCGGCTGCGCGCGCGGCGCATCCCGGCACTGATCGAGGACGCGAAGGACGTGCTGCTCAAGCTCTACGACGCCGACGCCGAATACAGCGCCGACGTGCTCGAGGGCATCTATGACAGCCTCGAGCGGGTCAGCGCCCGCGTGCTGACGCAGGACGTGAACGACCAGGCCGCCGGCGAAGCGCTGAACGCGATCGCGCGCGAGGAAGACCTGAACGGCCGCATTCGCCGCAACGTGATGGACACGCGCCGCGCGGTCAGCTTCATGATGCGCTCGCGCATGCTGAACGCCGAGCAGTTCGAGGAGGCGCGCCAGATCCTGCGCGATATCGACTCGCTCGACAGCCACAGCACCTTCCTGTTCGACAAGATCAACTTCCTGATGAACGCGACGGTCGGCTTCGTCAACATCAACCAGAACAAGATCATCAAGATCTTCTCGGTCGCGAGCGTCGCGCTGCTACCGCCGACGCTGATCGCGAGCATCTACGGCATGAACTTCCGTGCCATGCCCGAGCTCGACTGGCGTTACGGCTACCCGTTCGCGCTGGTGCTGATGCTGGCGTCGGTCGCGGCGCCGTTCATCTACTTCCGGCGCAAGGGCTGGCTGCGCTGAATGGCCAGGCGTGCGCGCCGAGGGCCGCGCTGGGCCCTCGGCGAACGAACGGAAGAAGAGAGTTGCGAAGCGCCCCCGGGCGAATCAGGGAGGGAGGAGGGAGGAGATATGCCGCCCGGAGATTGCGACCGGTCTGGACCGGTGGCTTCGCAACGGAAATGGGTGTGCTACGTCATCCGGCCAGGACCAAACCGCCGGAATTTCGAATTCGACGGCGCGGTGCCTGGCGAGTTCCGTGCCCGGACGTAAAGAAATGAAGCCGACCCGGCCGACCGACGCGGCGCCACCTGCCGCGTGTCCGTCATCGGTCGCGGACTAGAATCCCGCCGACTACGAGGCCCCGACGCGATGATCTACCCCGAACTTTTCAAGCAGCTCGAAGCCGTGCGATGGAACATGGACCAGGACATCCCCTGGGACCAGTTCGACGCCAGCAAACTGAGCGAAGAGCAGGCTCAGACGATCAAGATGAACGCGATCACCGAGTGGGCGGCGCTGCCGGCCACCGAGATGTTCCTGCGCGACAACAAGGACGATGCCGACTTCTGCGGCTTCATGAGCGTCTGGTTCTTCGAGGAGCAGAAGCACTCCTTGGTGCTGATGGAATACCTGCGCAAGTTCCGCCCTGATCTCGTGCCGACCGAGGCCGAACTGCAGGCGGTGCGCTTCGAGTTCGACCCGGCGCCGGCGCTCGAGACGCTGATGCTGCACTTCTGCGGCGAGATCCGCCTGAACCACTGGTACCGTCGCGCCGCCGAATGGCACAGCGAGCCGGTGATCCAGGCGATCTACGAGACCCTCGCACGCGACGAGGCGCGCCACGGCGGGGCCTACCTGCGCTACATGAAGCGCGCGCTGCAGAACTTCGGCGACGAGGCGCGGGCCGCGTTCTCGAAGGTCGGCGTCCTGATGGCCAGCGCGCGCCGCACCGCGCAGGCGCTGCACCCGACGAACCTGCACGTCAACGTCAAGCTGTTCCCGCGCGACACCGTGCAAAGCCGGCTGCCGAACCCCGACTGGCTCGAGAAGTGGCTCGACAAGCAGATCCAGTTCGACGCGGTCTGGGAGACCCGGGTCGTCGAGCGCATCCTGCACAACATGAGCCTGTTGATGGAACGCAGCTTCGCGAGCGTCCAGGAGCTGAACCGCTTCCGCAAGGAAGTGACGGCCCGGCTCGCGGTTGCCGCGACCCGCCAGGCAGCGGGCGCGCAGCCCGTCTGATGACGCCGGGCTTTCTCGACAAACTCTGCCCCCGGGCGGAACTCTCCGCGCGGGTCGCCGCGCTGGCGCGACCGGTGGTCTTCACGAACGGCGTGTTCGACATCCTGCATCGCGGCCACGTCAGCTACCTCGCGCAGGCGCGGGCGCTCGGCGCGAGCCTGGTGATCGGCCTGAACAGCGACGCTTCGGCGCGCATGCTCGGCAAGGGGCCGGATCGCCCGCTGAATATCGAACTCGACCGCGCCTGCGTGCTCGCCGCGCTCGAAAGCGTCAGCCTCGTGACCCTGTTCGACGAGGCCACGCCGGTCGAGCTGCTGAAGCTCGTGCGCCCGCAGCTCTACGTGAAGGGCGGCGACTACGACATCGAAACGCTCGAAGAAACGAAGTGGGTGCGCGGCTGGGGCGGCGACGCGCGCGCGCTGTCGTTCGTCGACGGCTATTCGACGAGCGCGCTGGTGCGACGCATCCGCGCCTGAGCCTCACGGCCCTCAATCGCCGGGGCGGGATTCCGCCGGCTCCGGCCGGATGCCGAGCCGCTCGCGCTGGCGCCGCGCCGGGAACGCGATCACGCGATCGGCCCAGCGGCGAAAGCGCAGTGCCTCGGCGGTGCTCGCCTTCGCCAGATGGGCCATCAGCGCGTCGTCGCTGAAGTGCGGCTCGGGCGGCCGCCCGTAATGGCGCCAGCCGTTCGGGTAGCTGCGCGCGAGCACGCCGTCCGACGCGCCGCGGCCGAGAATCCGGCGCACGTCGGCGGCCCGCACCCAGCGCCGATGCGAATCGTCCTCGAGCACCTGCAGCGGCGTGCCGCGGTAGACGAAGTGCCGGCCCTCGAGCGGGCGCCAGACCGCGGCGCGCGTCTGGTGACGCAGCTCACTCGCCAGGTCGAGCAACGGGCGCGCGAGCGCGATGCCGTAGAGCGGCGCCGAAGCGACGGCGGTGGCGAGCCCGAGGTAATGCCACAGCACCCACGAGACCGCGGCGCAGAGCGCGATTCGCACGCCGATGCGCAGCACGACCGCCATCATCCGGGATCGCCTTCGTTCCCGGCCCCGCGCCGCGGCAGCCAGCTCGCGAGCGCCGCACAGAGCGCGCCGGCGATCGCGCCGGTGGTGTGCGCGAGCGGCGCGATCGCGATGTCCCAGCCCGCCGGGTGGCGCAGCGTCTCGCCCCACGGCGCTTCGTTCAGCAGCTTCGCGACCAGGCCGATCAGCACCGCGGCGCCGACCCTGCGCTGCGCCCGCGTGCCGGCGAGCAACAGAAACGTCACAACGACCGCGACGCCCGCGTGCAGCACGCCCGACAGCCCGCCGTAGTGGGCCAGCTCAGGCCTGACCAGCAGGCCGAACTGCGTCAGCGGCCAGGCCGCGAGCCAGGCCCACGCGAGCCGCGAGGGCAGGCGCGCAACGACGCCAAACAGTGCCGCGAGCGCCACCCCGGCAAGGTTCAGTCCGAGGTGCTGCACGCTGTAGTGCACGCCGACCGCGCTGACCGCGCGCCACGGTTCGGCGCGCGCGAGTGCCGGTTGCCAGTCGATCGATTCATGCGGCATCGGCCAGCCGGCCAGCGCGCCAGCCGCGAGCAGCAACGCGATGGCGCACCACGCGCGGCCGCCGCGCGCCGCGAGCGACTCAGGCCGGTGCGGGCGCATCGAACACGACACGCCACAGCGCCCGCACCGCATCGCGCTGCACCGCCATCGCATCGGGTTCGAGCTGTGTCGGCTGCTCGTCGAGCCGTGCCCGGTGCTGCGCGCGGCGCAGCTCGCGGTACGCGTCGGCCGCGTGCGTGCCGACATGATCGGGCAGCAACCCGTACGCCTGCGCGCGCTGCAGCAGCGCGATGTTGCCGACGTCGTCCATCAGCCCCGGCTGCGCCGCGCCGTGCGCAAGCACCAGGTACTGCACCGCGAACTCGACATCCATCATGCCGCCGGCGCTGTGCTTGACATCGAATCGGCCGCCCTTGACCGGGTGCGCATGCCGCACTTTCTCGCGCATGGCGTGCACCTCGGCGCGCAGCGCGTCGGCATCGCGCGGCGCGCGCAGCACGGCACGGCGCACGGCATCGAACGTCGCCTCGAGCGGGCGCCAGCCGGCGCACCAGCGTGCGCGGGTCAGCGCCTGGTGCTCCCAGGTCCACGCGGTGTTGCTGCCGCGGCCGGTCTGGTAGCGCTCGAACGACGCGAGCGAGGTGACGAGCAGGCCGGAGTTGCCGTTCGGTCGCAGCGCGGTGTCGATGTCGAACAGCTCGCCGGACGCGGTGCGCAAGGTCAGCCAGCCGATGACCTTGCGCACGAACGCGCCGTAGACCTCGGCCGCCTGGTCGTCGTCTCCGCCATTGCCATCGTCGTACAGGAAGACGAGGTCGAGGTCGCTGCCATAGCCGAGCTCCTTGCCGCCGAGCTTGCCGTAGGCGATCACCGCCAGGCGCGGCTCGGCCACATGCGCCTGTTTCAGGTGCTGCCAGGCCCAGCGCAGCACCAGGCTCAGCGTCGCATCGGCGAGTGCCGAGAGGTCGTCGGCGACCTGCTCGACCGTGATGTGCGCTTCGACATCGCGCACCAGCGTCCGGAAGACCTCGGCATGGTGCGCACGGCGCAGCGTGTCGAGCAGCGATTCCTCGTCGGCCTGGCCCGATCGCTCCCAGGCCTTGTGGCGCTCTTCGAGTTCGGCGGTGAAGGCCGCCGCATCGAAGCGGTTGTGCAGCAGGCGCTGGTCGGCGAGCTCGTCGATCACGCCCGGGTGCAGCATCAAGTAGCGCATCGGCCAACGCGCGAGGCCGAGCAGCCGCAGCAGGCGCGTCTGCACCTCGGGCCGCTCGACCAGCATCGCCAGGTAGCTCTCGCGCCGCAGCAGCGGTTCGAGCCAGTCGACGAAGCGCGTCGCGGCGGCCATCGTGCAGGCGTCGTCGCGCACCGCGTGCGCGGCACGCTTGATCAGGCGCGCCAGGCGCAGCTTGCTGTCGTCGCGCAGCATCTGGACCTTCGGCTGCGCGCGCAGCGGGCGCACGCGCGCGGCGAGCTCGGGCGGCAGCTGCTCGAGGAACGCGTCGCTGTCGACCGGCAGCGCCGGCCCGCCGCAGCCGCCGGTGCGGCACGCGCCGGGCTTGGCGCTCGGCGCGCGGCCGTCGTGCAGCAGCGCATCGAACTCGGTCGCGACGAACTCGCGCGTCGCGCCGAGCAGGTCGAGCAGGTCGCAGGCGTCGTTGCCATCTTCGCGGCAAACGAAGCCCAGGCTGCGCGCGATCCAGCCGAGGTCGGCGTCGACCGTCGGCAGCAGGTGCGTCTGCTGGTCGTCGAGATACTGGATGCGGTGTTCGATGCGGCGCAGGAACTCGTAGGCCTCGGCGAGCCGGCTCGCGCTCGCCGGCTTCATCAGGCCGTCGGCGGCCAGCTTGGTCAGCGCCTTCAGCGTCGAGCGCGTGCGGATCTCGGGGTACTGCCCGCCGCGTGCGACCAGCAGCAGCTGCACGATGAACTCGATCTCGCGGATGCCGCCGCGTGACAGCTTCACGTCGTTCGCGCGCTGCGGCCGGCCGGCGGCGCGGCGCTGGGCTTCCTCGCGCACCTTCGCGTGCAGCTGGCGCAGCCCTTCGAACACGCCGTAGTCGAGGTAGCGCCGGTAGACGAACGCCGTGACCAGGCCGCGCAGCGCGAGCGCACGGCCGCTCTTCACGCTCGCAGTCGGGGCGACGACGCGGCTCTTCAGCCACGCGAAGCGCTCCCATTCGCGGCCCTGGACCTGCAGGTACTCCTCGAGCATCGCCAGGCTGACGCAGGGCGGGCCCGAGTTGCCGTTCGGCCGCAGCGCGAGATCGACGCGGAACACGAAGCCGTCTTCGGTGGTCTCGCCGATCAGCGTGTACAGGCTCTTGCAGACCTGCGAGAAGTACTCGTGCGCGCTGACGATCTGTGCGCCGTCGGTCTGGCCGTCTTCCTCGTAGACGTAGATCAGGTCGATGTCGGACGACACGTTCAGCTCGCGCGCGCCGAGCTTGCCCATGCCGACGACCCAGAACTCGATGCGCTCGCCGCTCGGGTTGCGCGGCACGCCGTAGCGTGCGTCGTGGTCGGCCTGCGCCTGTGCCAGCGCGCGGTCGAGCGTGGTCTCGGCCAGCTCGGTCATCGCGCGGGTCACGTCGCCCATCGGCGCGCCAAGCTCGACATCGAGCACCGCGATCCGCTCGAGCACGAGCTGGCGTGCGACGCGCAATGCGCTGCCGAGCGGGCGGGCGTCGGCCTGCAGGCGCTCGATCAGCGCATCGATGGTCGCGCGCGTCGGCAGGCCCGGTGCCAGCAGCGGCAACTCGGCGGCGTAGCGGCGGCGGATGCGCTGCACGAAACGGCTGTGGTCGGCACGCGCCGGCAGCAGCGCGGAGGCGGCAATGTCAGTGCTCGTAAAGGAGGCGCTGGAACCCATCGGAGGCGCGGGCGTCTGTGCTAGATTGCCGCGTCAGTGGCGGGGGCGCGAACGGTCTCGCTGGCAGCCTGAACGACCTCACGCTGCTCACCCCTGCATTGCCCAACCCGTGGCTGGCGCACCATTGTCTTCATGTCTTTGATCCCGCCTGCCACGACCCGCCCCGATGCCGCCGCTGCTCCCTTGCAGCGGGTGGAACCAGGGCCGCGCCGGACCGCTCCTGTGCGTTGGGTCGCGCGCGCCTTGCTTGGCCTGTTCGGCCTCGTTCTTACCGCGTGGAGCTTAGTGCTGATCGCCTGGCTGACACTCCATTGGGGGATTCTGCCGCACATCCAGCAATGGCGTGAGCCGATCGAACAGCGGGCCAGCCAGGCGCTCGGGGTTCCGGTGCGCATCGGCGCGATCGAGGTGCGCTCGAGCGGCTGGGTGCCGAGTTTCGAGCTGCGCGAGGTCGTTCTGCTCGACGCGAACCAGCGCCCGGCGCTGCGCCTGCCGCGCGTGTTCGCGGCGATCTCGCCGCGCTCGCTGCTCTCGCTCGAGCTGCGCTTCGAGCAGCTGCTGATCGACGGCGCCGAGCTCGAGGTGCGACGCGACGCCACCGGCCGCATCTTCGTCGCCGGGCTCGATTTCAGCGGCGCCGAGGTCGGCGGAGGCAGCGGCGCGTCCGACTGGTTCTTCGCGCAGCACGAGTTCGTGATTCGCGGCGGCGCGCTGCGCTGGACCGACGAGCAGCGCGGCGCCGCGCCGCTCGCGCTGACCAACCTGCAGCTGGTCGTGCGCAACGGCCTGCGCGAGCACCAGTTCCGGCTCGACGCGACGCCGCCCGTCGAGTGGGGCGACCGCTTCAACGCGACCGGCCGCTTCACGCAGCCGCTGCTCGCGAGCCGCGGCGACTGGCGGCGCTGGAGCGGCACCGCCTACGCCAACCTGCCGCGCGCCGATGTGCGCGAGCTGCGCCAGCACGTCTCGCTGCCGTTCGAGATCAGCGAGGGCGTCGGCGCGCTGCGCGGTTGGGTCGAGCTGCAGCGCGGCGAAGCGATCGGCGCCACCGTCGACATGGCGCTGCGCGCCGTCAACCTGCGGCTCGCCGCGAACGTCGACCCGCTGCGCGTCGAAGAGGTCGAGGGCCGCCTGATCGCGCAACGCCATGACGACGGCGTGAACCTCGCGCTGCAGCGCTTCACGTTCGAGACCGGCGACAGCGTGCGCTGGCCGCAGGGCGACATGAAGCTCGCGTGGCGCCAGCGTCCCGGCCGCCCCGTGACCGGCGGCGAGTTCAGCGCGCAGCGCCTCGACATCGGGCTGATGGCGCAGGTCGCGACCCGCGTGCCGCTCGGCGAGCCGCTGCGCAAGCTGCTCGCCGATGTCGCGCCGAAGGGCCGGATCACCGAGCTGGCGACCTCGTGGGAGGGCCCGCTCGACGCGCCGACCCGCTATCGCGCGACCGGCACGCTCGCCGGCCTGTCGCTCGCGTCGCACGCGTCGGCCGAGCCGCGCGGCATCGGCCGCCCCGGCCTGCGCGGCGCGACCGTCCAGCTCGACGCGAACGAGGCCGGCGGCCAGGCCCGCCTCTTGATCAACGGCGGCGCGCTCGAGCTGCCCGGCGTGTTCGAGGATCCGCTGCTCGTCCTCGACCAGATGAACGCGCAGCTGCTGTGGAAGATCGAGCCCGCGGCGGTCGCGAACACGCCGCCGAAGCTCACGGTGCAGGTCAACGGCGCGCGCTTCTCGAACGCCGATGCGAGCGGCGAGCTGAGCGCGCAGTGGAACACCGGCCCGGGCAGCGGCGTCGCGCGCGGCGGCCGGTTGCCGGGCCGGCTCGAGCTCGATGCGCGGCTCACCGGTGGCACGGCGAAGCGCACCTACCGCTACCTGCCGCTCGGGCTGTCGAAGGACACGCGCGACTACCTCGAGCATGCGGTGCAGGGCGGCCGGCTCGCGAACGCGAGTTTTCACGTCAAGGGCGACCTGGCCGAGTTCCCGTTCTTCAACGCGAAGACGCCGAAGGATGGCGAGTTCCGCATCGCCGCGAAGATCGAGGACGCGAGCTTCGCATTCGTGCCGGGCCGGCCGGCGCAGGGCAGCGAGCCGGCGCGCGTGTCGACCTGGCCGGTGCTGACGAACGCGAACGTCGACCTCGCGATCGATCGCGGCACGCTCGAACTGCGCAACGGCCGCACCCAGCTCGGCGGCGTCGACTTCCCGAAGGTGCAGGCGACGATCCGCAGTCTCGAGGCCGATCCGGTGCTGACGCTCGACGCGACGGGCCACGGGCCGCTGACCGAGATGCTGCGCACCGTCAACACCTCGCCGATCGGCGGCTGGATCGACAAGGCGCTCGAAACGACCAGCGCGAGCGGTGCCGCCGATCTGAAGCTGGACCTTGCGATCCCGCTGCTGCGCGTCGACGCGACGACCGCGAAGGGCAGCGTCACGCTCGCCGGCAACGATGTGCGCATCACGCCGGCCGCGCCGCTGCTGGCCGGCGCGAAGGGGCGCGTCGATTTCACGCACAAGGGTTTCGCGGTCGTCGGCGCGAGCGCGAAACTGTATGGCGGTGACGCGAGCTTCGACGGCGGCACCCAGCCGGACGGCAGCGTGCGCTTCACCGGCCAGGGCAACGTCAGCGCCGACGGCCTGCGCCGCGCGAGCGAGCTCGGCCAGCTCGCGCGCGCCGGCGCCGCGCTGAACGGGCAGACGAGCTACCGCGCGAGCCTGGCCTTCGTGCGCGGCCGGCCGGAGCTGAACGTCACCAGCAACCTCGTCGGCCTCGCGATCAACCTGCCGGCGCCGCTCGCGAAGGCCGCCGATACGCCACTCGCGCTGCGCTTCGCGAGCAGCGTCGACCCGGCGAGCAGCGCGCCGGCGCTGCGCGACACGCTGCGCTTCGAGCTCGGCAACGTGATCCAGGCGAGCTACCTGCGCGACCTCGCCTTTGATCCGCCGCGCGTGCTGCGCGGCGGCATCGGCGTGATGGAGCCGGCGCCGCAGCCGGCCAGCGGCGTCGCCGCGAGCATCAACCTCGCCCGGCTCGCGACCGACGAGTGGGAGGCGGCGGCCGACAAGCTCTTCGGCCCCGCCGAGACGCGCGAATCGGGCGGCCCGTCGGGCTACGCGCCCGATGCGATCGGCTTGCGCGTGCAGCAGCTGATCGCGGGTCAGCGGCGCCTGACGCAGGTCTCGGCCGGGCTGTCGCAGGACGCCGGCGTCTGGCGCGCGAACGTCGATGCCGAGCAGCTCAACGGCTACGTCGAGTACCGCGTGCCGACGCGGCGCGGCGGCGCGGCGTCGGCCGGCGGGCGCGTCTACGCCCGGCTCTCGCGCCTGTCGCTGCCGAAGGGAGACGACGAGCAGGTCGAGCGCCTGCTCGATCAGCAGCCCGCGACGATGCCGGCGCTCGATGTGGTCGTCGACAACTTCGAGCTGCACGGCAAGAAGCTCGGGCGGGTCGAGATCGAGGCGCTGAACCGCTCGGCCGGGCAGGACCTGGACTGGCAGCTCTCGAAGTTCAACGTCACCACGCCCGAAGCGCAGCTGACCGCGACCGGCCACTGGACCGCGATCGGCAGCGCGCCGGCGCGCGGCACGCCGGCTTCGACGCCGACGGCGCGCCGCGCGGTGATGGACTTCAAGCTGCAGATCGCCGACAGCGGCGCGCTGCTCGACCGCCTCGGCACCGCGAAGGCGATCCGCGGCGGCAAGGGCCAGCTCGCCGGGCAGATCGCGTGGCTGGGGTCGCCGTTCACGCTCGACTACGCGAGCCTGGCGGGCCAGATCAACGTCGCGGTCGACGCCGGTCAGTTCCTGAAGGCCGAGCCCGGCGCGGCGCGCCTGCTGGGCGTGCTGAGCCTGCAGTCGCTGCCGCGCCGCCTGTCGCTGGACTTTCGCGACCTGTTCCAGGAAGGCTTCGCGTTCGACAACATCACCGGCGACGCGACGATCACGCAAGGCGTCGCGAAGACCAACAACCTGCGCATGCGCGGCGTGCAGGCGCTGGTGCTGATGGAGGGCAGCGCCGACATCGCGCACGAGACGCAAGACCTGCGCGTCGTCGTCGTCCCCGAGATCAACGCCGGCACCGCCGCGCTCGCGTACGCGGTGATCAACCCCGCGATCGGCCTCGGTGCGTTTCTCGCGCAGGCGCTGCTGAAGAAGCCGCTGACGGCGGCCGGCACGCGCGAGTTTCATGTGTCGGGACCGTGGGCCGATCCGAAGGTCGAGCGCGTCGAGCGCAAGTTGGGCGAAGATGTGCCGTCGACCGCCGAGGCCGCCTCGGCGCCGGCAAGGAAGTAAGAGGCTGAGCCCAGCCTCCAAGGAGCTCCGCATGAAGATCGCCGCTGTGCAGATGGTCTCGACGCCACGCGTCGAGACCAACCTCGAAGCCGCGCGCGCGCTGATCGCGAAGGCCGCGCGCGGCGGCGCCGAGCTGGTCGTGCTGCCCGAGTACTTCTGCGTGATGGGCCGCGCCGATCGCGACAAGCTCGCGGTCGCCGAGGCGCCGGGCGAGGGCCCGATCCAGGCGATGCTCGCGCAGGCCGCGCGCGAGCACCGCGTCTGGTTGATCGGCGGCACCGTGCCGCTGCGTTCGACCGACCCCGACCGCGTGCTGAACTCGAATGGCGTCTACGCGCCCGACGGCACGCGCGTGGCGCGCTACGACAAGATCCACCTGTTCCGCTACGACAACGGCCGCGAACGCTACGACGAGGGCAGCACGATCCTGGCAGGCGACCAGTCGACCGCGTTCCAGGCAGGGCCGATCCGCGTCGGCCTGAGCGTCTGCTACGACCTGCGTTTTCCCGAGCTGTACCGCCGCCTGATGGCGCCGCCCTGCGACCTGCTCTCGGTGCCCGCGGCCTTCACCTACCCGACCGGCCTCGCGCACTGGGAACTGCTGCTGCGTGCGCGCGCGGTCGAGAACCAGTGCTACGTGATCGCTGCCGCACAGGGCGGCACGCACGAGAACGGGCGCCGCACCTTCGGCCACAGCATGATCGTCGATCCGTGGGGCGAGGTGCTCGGCGTGCTGCCCGAAGGCGAGGGCGTCGTGATCGCCGAGCTCGATGCCGCGCGCATCGCGTCGGTGCGGCAGCAGCTGCCGGCGCTGACGCATCGGCGGCTCTGATCGTCGTCTGTCAGGCCAGCTCCGTGTTGATGGCCGCGAGCGCCGCGCTGCCGGGGCACAGCTGTGCGTCGGTCAGGCGGTTCAGCGGTGTCTCGACGGTGTTCAGGTGCTCGTGCAGATCGCGCGCGTCGCCGTCGACATACAGCAGCCCGGTCAGGATCTCGCCGCGCGCCTCGTGCGCGGCAATGTGCGCCATCGCGGCGAGCCGGTCGCCGGCATCGTAGCCGGCGCTCAGCTTGCGCAGCCGCAGCACGCTGCCGTCGTGCTGCGTGATCTCGATCACTTCGCCGGGCGCATACATCGCGGTGATCGCGTCGCGGTGCGGCATGAAGTCGAGCCGGTTCACGGCCTCGTTGTGGGCGCGCACGTAGTCGTAGCTCTTCGTGCTGCCGGCATGGTTGTTGAACGCGACGCACGGGCTGATCACGTCGATCAGCGCGGCGCCGTGGTGCCGCAGCGCGCCTTTCAGCAGCGGCACGAGCTGCTCCTTGTCGCCCGAGAAGCTGCGCCCGACATAGCTCGCGCCCATCTGCAGCGCGAGCGCGACCAGGTCGATCGCGGTGTCGGTGTTGACGACGCCCTTCTTGCTCTTGCTGCCGGCGTCGGCGGTGGCCGAGAACTGGCCCTTCGTCAGGCCATAGACGCCGTTGTTCTCGACGATGTAGGTCATGTTCACGCCGCGCCGCATCGCATGCGCGAACTGGCCCAGCCCGATGCTCGCGGAATCGCCGTCGCCGCTGACGCCGAGGTACAGGAGCTCGCGGTTCGCCAGGTTCGCGCCGGTCGCGACCGAGGGCATGCGGCCGTGCACGGTGTTGAAGCCGTGCGAGGCGCCGAGAAAGTAGTCGGGCGTCTTGCTCGAGCAGCCGATGCCCGAGAGCTTGGCGACGCGGTGCGGCTCGATCTCGAGCTCCCAGCAGGCCTGCACCAGCGCGGCCGAGATCGAGTCGTGCCCGCAGCCGGCGCACAGCGTGCTGATCTTGCCTTCGTAGTCGCGGCGCATGAAGCCGAGCGCGTTCTTCGGCAAGGTTGGATGGTGCAGCCTGGGCTTCGCGAGGTAGGTCATGCGGCTTGCCCCTTCTTCAGAATCGGCGCGACGTTGTTCGCGCGCACGTGCGCCGCGATCGCGTCGGTGATGAAGCGCGCGGTGATCGGCGTGCCGTCGTAGTGCAGCACCGGCGTCAGCCGCGCCGGGTCGACCTGCTGCTCGGTGACGATCAAGGTGCGCAGCTGCGCATCGCGATTCTGTTCGACGACGAAGACCGTGTCGTGCGCCGCGATGAACGCGTCGACCGCGGCGCTGAACGGGAACGCCCGGATGCGCAGCACGTCGACATGCACGCCCTGCGCCTGCAGCGCGTCGAAGGCCTCGCTCATCGCCGGGCTGGTCGAGCCGAAGTGGATCACGCCGGCGCGCGTCGGCCGCGCCGCCTGGCGCACGACCGGCTGCGGCACCAGCTCCTTCGCGGTCTCGAACTTGGTCAGCAGGCGCTGCACGTTGTAGAGATAGTCGGGGCCGGCTTCGGAGTAGCGCGCGTAGGCGTCGCGCGTCGTGCCGCGCGTGAAGTAGGCGCCTTTCTCGGGATGCGTGCCGGGGTAGGTGCGGTACGGGATGCCGTCGCCGTCGACATCGAGGTATCGGCCGAAGTCACGACCGGCGTCGAGCTCGGCGGCGCTCATCACCTTGCCGCGGTCCATCGGCACCGCGTCGTTCCACTCGAGCGGGTCGCACAGGCGGTGGTTCATGCCGATGTCGAGGTCGGTCATCAGGAACACCGGCGTCTGCAGCCGGTCGGCAAGGTCGAGGCACTTCGCGGCGAACTCGAAGCATTCCTTCGGGTCTTCCGGGAACAGCAGCACATGCTTGGTGTCGCCGTGCGAGGCATACGCGCAACTGATGATGTCGGCCTGCTGCGTGCGCGTGGGCATGCCGGTGCTCGGGCCGCCGCGCTGCACGTCGATGATCGTCACCGGGATCTCGGCGAAGTAGGCCAGGCCGATGAACTCGGTCATCAGCGAGACGCCCGGTCCCGAGGTGCAGGTGAACGCGCGCGCCCCGTTCCAGCCGGCGCCGGTGACGATGCCGATCGAGGCGATCTCGTCCTCGGCCTGCACGATCGCGAACTTGTTCCTGCCGGTGGCCTTGTCGACGCGCAGCCGGCCGCAGTACTTCTGGAACGCCTCGGCGACCGACGACGACGGCGTGATCGGGTACCAGGCGCAGACCGTCGCGCCGCCGTACACGCAGCCCAGCGCCGCGGCCGCGTTGCCCTCGACGAAGATGCGCTTGCCCACTGCGTCGCGGCGTTCGATCTTCAGCCCGAGCGCATCGTCGAAATACTCGCTGCCGTGGTGCAGCCCCATCATGAACGCGTCGAGGTTGGGCTGGATCAGTTTCGCCTTGCCCTTGTACTGCTCGCCGAGCAGCGTGGCGATCACCTCGGGCTCGATCCCGAGCATCGCCGCGAGCACGCCGACGTAGACGATGTTCTTCAGCAGCTGGCGCTCGCGCGGGTCGGCGTAGCGGGTCGCGCAGAGGTCGGCGAGCGGCACGCCGAGCAGGTGGATATCGTCGCGCAGCCTGGCCGGCGGCAGCGGCTTGCTGCTGTCGTACAGCAGGTAGCCGCCCGGCTCGATCTCGGCAACGTCCTGCGCCCAGGTCTGCGGGTTCATCGCGACCATCAGGTCGACCCCGCCGCGTCGCCCGAGGTAGCCCTTTTCGTTGACCCGCACCTCGTACCAGGTCGGCAGCCCCTGGATGTTGCTCGGGAAGATGTTGCGCGGACTGACCGGCACGCCCATGCGCAACAGGCTGCGTGCGAACAGCTCGTTCGCCGAGGCCGAGCCCGAGCCGTTGACGTTCGCGAACTTGACGACGAAGTCGTTGGTGGCTTCGATGCGGGGTTTGCTTTTCATCTCAGTTGCTCCGTTGGAGCGGCAAAGGCGAGAGCGGGCAGGCCGACGAGGGCTGAAGCCGCGCCCCGACTGCGTCGGGGTGCCCTGCGCTGCTCACTCCGCAGGGCAAGTCCGCAAACTCGGCCCGAGTACGGGCCTCAGACACGCGGACTTGGCGCGCAAGCGCGCCGACCCTGCTGCGCTGCGCTGCTCGGCGCTGGCTTCTTGATGCCCTCGCCAGCCTGCCCGCTCTCGCCTTTGCGGAACCGTCGAGGCGTCTCTTCCGGGAACGCCACGGCGGGTGGGCTTCGCGGCAGGCGGTACCCGGTGCGGGCGATTTCTGTGGCGACGAGCAGCGCAGGGCCGGGGTCGGCACGCGTGCAGCGCGTGCTTCGTGGTCTGACTCGCCGCGGCTGTTTGAGTGCAGTGAGCGCAGCGAACGGAGCGAGTTCTGCGGCGCGACCGTGGACCGAGCAGCGCAGTGCAGTCGGTGCGCAGCACCGACCGCCACAGCATGAGCCCGCACCGGGTACCGCCTGCCGCGACGCGTCGAGCGTCGGAAGGGGCGGGCCCTCACAAGCAGCCGCAACGACATCCAACGCCGAGATTTCATTCAGGCCGCCTTCGCGTGATGTTCGCGGCAGCCGCGGCCCGCCTGGGTCTGATCGATCATGAACTTCTGCATGTCCCACGCGCCGGTCGGGCAGCGCTCGGCGCACAGGCCGCAGTGCAGGCAGACGTCTTCGTCCTTCACCATCACGCGGCCGGTCTTCAGCTCGCTCGAGACGTACAGCGCCTGGTCGGCATGGCGCGCCGGCGCGCGCAGGCGGGTGCGCAGATCGGCCTCGTCGCCGTTGCCGGTGAAGGTGATGCAGTCGGTCGGGCAGATGTCGACACAGGCATCGCACTCGATGCACTGGCCGGTGTTGAACACCGTCTGCACATCGCAGTTCAGGCAGCGCTGCGCTTCCTTCCACGCCGCCTGCACGTCGAAGCCGAGCTCGACCTCGACCTTGATGTTGCGCAGCGCGGCGTTCACGTCGCGCCACGGCACCTTCAGCCGCGTGTCGCCGCTGACCGCGTTGTCGTAGCTCCACTCGTGGATGCCCATCTTCTGCGACACCAGCGTGACGCCCGGCGCCGGCCGCACGCTCACGTCTTCGCCGTGGAGGAACTTGTCGATCGAGATCGCCGCGGCATGGCCTTGCGCGACGGCCCAGATGATGTTCTTCGGGCCGAGCGCCGCGTCGCCGCCGAAGAACACCTCGGGGCGGCTCGACTGCAGGGTCACGTCGTTCAGCACCGGCATGCCGTGCTCGTTGAACGCGACGCCGATGTCGCGCTCGATCCACGGGAACGCGTTCTCCTGGCCGACCGCGACCAGCACCTCGTCGCACTCGAAGACCTGCGCGGGTTCGCCGGTCGAGACGAGTTGCCGGCGGCCGTTCGCGTCGCGCTGCGCGCGCACCTTGTCGAAGCTCATGCCGGTGAGCTTGCCGTGGCCGTCGTGCAGGAATGCGGTCGGCACGAGGCAATCGAGGATCGGGATCGCCTCGTGCGCGGCGTCTTCCTTCTCCCACGGCGAGGCCTTCATCTCGTCGAACGGCGAGCGCACGATGACCTTCACGTCCGCGCCGCCGAGGCGCCGCGCGCTGCGGCAGCAGTCCATCGCGGTGTTGCCGCCGCCGAGCACGATCACGCGCTTCGCGATGCGCGTCACATGGCCGAACGAGACCGACGACAGCCAGTCGATGCCGATGTGGATGTGCGCGGCGGCCTCGCCGCGGCCGGGGAGCTTCAGGTCGCGGCCGCGCGGCGCGCCGGAGCCGACGAAGACGGCATCCCAGCCGCCGTTGCTCGTGTCCTCGAGCAACGCCCGCAACGATTCGATGCGGGTGCCGGCCCGGAACTCGACGCCCAGCTTCAGCACGTAGCCGGTTTCCTCGTCGATCACCTCTTCGGGCAGGCGAAAGCGCGGGATCTGCGAGCGGATCATCCCGCCGGCCTTGGCATCGCTGTCGAACACCGTGACCGCGTAGCCGAGCGGCACCAGGTCGCGTGCGACCGTCAGTGCCGCCGGGCCCGCGCCGACGCACACGATGCGCTTGCCATTCTTGACCTGCGCCGGCCGCGGAAAGCGGTCGGAGATGTCGTCGTCCTTGAAATCGGCGGCGACGCGCTTGAGCCGGCAGATCGCGACCGGCTCGGGCTTCGCGGCCTGCGCCTCCTCGACGCGGCCGCGCCGGCAGGCCGGCTCGCAGGGCCGATCGCAGGTGCGGCCGAGGATGCCGGGGAACACGTTCGACGCCCAGTTGACCATGTAGGCGTCGGTGTAGCGGCCGGCCGCGATCAGGCGGATGTATTCGGGGACGGGGGTGTGGGCCGGGCAAGCCCACTGGCAGTCGACGACCTTGTGGAAATAGTCGGGGGCGTGGATATCGGTCGCTTGCAAGAAGACCCTTTCCGCGCGCTCGTGCCGGTGCTTGTGCCACCGGGCCAACGCGCTGTTCTGCGGTGTATTCATGCTAGGCCGGGCGCCGCCCGATGTCAGCCGGGTTTGCGCCAGTGCGCGAGCGACCATTTAGTTAAAACCGAATCAGGTCGAAGATCGCGCTTGCGCGGCTGAAGTCCGACTCCTACCATTTCCGCCACCGGGGCCGCAGAGCCCGAGCCGGAACAACCACCAGGAGACGCAATCGATGGGCCGTTGGGCGCAGCTGTCGGCGAACGAACTGAGCGTGCTCGAGGGCGTGTTCTGGTCGCATGGCCCGTCGCGCGAGGCGCTGTCGGCGCAGCTCAATTTCTCGAAGACGCGCGCCAACGCCGTGGTCGCCGGGCTGATCGAACAAGGCTGGCTCGACGAGATCGGGCTGCGCGCGTCGTCGGGCGGGCGCCGCGCCGAAACCCTGCAGCTGCATCGCGGCCTGGGCGTGCTGCTGTGCGCCGACCTCGGCGCCACCAGTGTCGAGGTCGCCGTGCTGACGCCCGACCTGCAGGTGCTCGCGCGCCACGGCGAGTCGATCGACGTGCGCGACGGCCCCGGCATCGTGCTGTCGCGCATGCGCACGCTGATGCGCGAACTGCTCGCGCGCGGCGGCATCAAGCCACGCCAGGTGATCGGGATCGGCGTCGGGGTGCCCGGGCCGGTCGATTTCGCGAGCGGCCAGCTCGTCGAGCCGCCGCTGATGCCGCGCTGGGACAGCTACTCGATCCGCGACGACCTGCGTGCCGATTACGAAGCGCCGGTCTGGGTCGACAACGACGTGAACCTGATGGCGCTCGGCGAGCTGTGGCGCCTGAAGCGCACGCTGCCGAACTTCCTCGTCATCAAGGTCGGCACCGGCATCGGCTGCGGGGTCGTCTGCCACGGCGAGGTCTATCGCGGCGCGAACGGCTCGGCCGGCGACGTCGGCCACATCTGCGTCGCACCCGACGGGCCGCGCTGCCACTGCGGCAACCTCGGCTGCGTCGAGACGATGGCGGCCGGGCCGGCGATTGCGCGCCAGGCGGCCGAGGCCGCGCAGGGCGGGCGCAGCGCGATGCTGGCCGAGCGCCTCGCCGAGCAGGGCCAGCTGACGCCCGAAGACGTCGGCCAGGCGAGCCGTGCCGGCGATGCTGCGGCCAACGCGATCGTGCAGGGCTCGGGCATGCTGATCGGCCAGATGCTCGCGTCGGTCGTGAACTTCTTCAACCCGTCGCACGTGTTCGTCGGCGGCGGCGTCACGCGCATCGGGCCGCTGTTTCTCGCGGCACTGCGGCAGAGCGTCTACCAGCGCTCGCTGGCGCTGTCGACGCGGCACCTGGAGATCCTCGGCACGCCGCTGGGCGACCAGTCCGGCCTGATCGGCGCCGGCGTGCTCGCGATGCAGGAAGCGCTGCGCGGGCGCGGGAAGGTGCTTGCATGACCGCCGTCGCGTTCGACCACATCGTCAAGTCCTTCGGCCCGGTCCAGGTGCTGCACGGCGTCAGTTTCGAGATCGCGCCGGGGCGGGTGATCGGGCTGCTCGGCGAGAACGGGGCCGGCAAGAGCACGCTGATGAAGATCCTCGCCGGCTACGAGCGCTCGAGCGGCGGCGCGTTGCGCATCGACGGCGAGGCGCTGAGTTTCGACGGCCCGCGCGCCGCCGAGGCGCGCGGCATCGTGATGATCCACCAGGAGTTCGCGCTCGCCGAGGATCTGACCATCGCGCAGAACATCTTCCTCGGCCACGAGAAGACGCGCGGTCTGATGGGGTTCCTTCGTGCTGCGCACCTCGGTACGCGCCCTTCGGGCGGCCGGGCGGGCGCGTGGCTCGACGACGCCGCGATGCGCGTCGAGACCGTGCGCGTGCTGCGGCAGGTCGGACTGAACGCGAACCCCGACACGCTGGTCAAGCGCCTGATCGTCGCCGAGAAGCAGCTGGTCGAGATCGCCAAGGCGCTGCAGCGCAAGGCGCGACTGCTGATCATGGACGAGCCGACCGCGACGCTGACGCCGGGCGAGACCGAGCGCCTGTTCGCGCTGATCGCGCAGCTGAAGGCCGACGGCGTCACGATCGTCTACATCTCGCACAAGCTCGACGAGGTCGAACGCGTGACCGACGAGATCGTCGTGATGCGCGACGGCCGCTTCGTGACCCGCGCGCCGACCCGCGACGTGACGCGCCGCCAGATGGCGAATCTGATGGTCGGCCGCGACCTCGCCGACCTGTACCCGGCCAAGGATCCGCGCCCTGACTCGTCCGCGAGCGCGCCGCCGCTGCTTTCGGTGCAGGGCCTGACGGTGCCGGGGTGGGCGCGCGACGTGAGCTTCGAGGTCGCGCCCGGGGAGATCCTCGGCTTCGCCGGGCTCGTCGGTGCCGGGCGCACCGAGTTGTTCGAGGGCCTGCTCGGGCTGCGGCCGCACACCGCGCGTCGCATCGAGATCGCCGGTCGCGCGGCGCGGTTGCGCAGTCCGCGCGAGGCCGCCGACCAGGGCTTGACCTACCTCAGCGAAGACCGCAAGGGCAAGGGGCTGCATGTCGACTTCGGGCTGCGCGAGAACCTGACCCTGATGGCGCTGCGCCGCTATGCCGCGCCCTGGCTGCGCCCCGAGGCCGAGACGGCCGCGCTGAAGGCGGCGGTCGCGGATTTCGGCATCCGCACCGGTTCCCTCGCGATCAGGGCCTCGTCGCTGTCGGGCGGCAACCAGCAGAAGCTCGCGCTCGCGAAGGTGCTGCATCCGCAGCCCAAAGTGATCGTGCTCGACGAGCCGACGCGCGGTGTCGACATCGGCGCCAAGCGCGACATCTACTTCCTGATCCAGCGCCTGGCCCGCGAAGGCCGCGCCGTCATCGTCGTCTCGAGCGAGCTGATGGAGCTGATCGGCATCTGCCACCGCATCGTCGTGATGCGCGGCGGCGTGCAGCAGGCCACGCTGGGGGTCGACGAGCAACTCACCGAAGAGGTCTTGATCGCTCATGCCACCGGAACACACTGAAGCACAACCGGACCGCGGCGGCGCCGCGCTGCGCGAGGGCGCGCGCGCGTGGTGGTCGCGCGTGCACGGCATCGGGCCGATCCTCGGGTTGGTGCTGCTGTGCCTCGCCGGCGGGCTGCTGAACGCCGATTTCGCGACGCTCGACAACGCCATGAACGTGCTCACGCGCACCGCCTTCATCGGCATCATCGCGGTCGGCATGTGCTTCGTGATCATCAGCGGCGGCATCGACCTGTCGGTCGGTTCGATGGCCGCGCTGATCGCCGGCGGCGTGATCCTGATGATGAACGCGCTGGGTGACAAGGGGCTCGCGCCGGTCCTCGTCGTCGCGCTCGGCGCCGGCTTCGCGCTGCTGCTCGGCGCGGTCTTCGGCCTCGCGCACGGCCTGCTGATCACGCGGGGCCGGATCGAGCCGTTCATCGTCACGCTCGGCACGCTCGGCATCTTCCGCGCGGTGCTGACGTATCTGTCGAACGGCGGCGCGATCACGCTCGACAACACGCTCGCCGATGCCTATGCGCCGGTCTACTACGGCGCGCTGCTCGGCGTGCCGGTGCCGGTGTGGGTCTTTCTCGTCGTCGCGCTGCTCGGTGCGCTGGTGCTGAACCGCACCGCGTACGGGCGCTACGTGCAGGCGATCGGCTCGAACGAGCAGGTCGCGCGCTACGCCGCGGTCGATGTCGACCGCATCAAGCTGCTGACGTATGCGCTGCTCGGCGTCTGCGTCGGCATCGCGACGCTGCTCTACGTGCCGCGCCTGGGCTCGGCCTCGCCGACGACCGGGCTGCTCTGGGAGCTCGAGGCGATCGCCGCGGTGATCGTCGGCGGCACCGCGCTGAAGGGCGGCGCCGGCAGCATCACCGGCACCGTGATCGGCGCGGTGCTGCTCTCGGTGATCAGCAACATCCTGAACCTCACCAGCATCATCAGCGTCTACCTGAACGCGGCCGTGCAGGGGGTCGTGATCATCGTCGTCGCGTTCATGCAGCGGCGGCACTAGGCGCTCCTTTCGAGTTTCTTCCCGCAGCCCGGTGCTGCACTTTCATCAGCCACAGACGGAGACAAGAAATGAAATTCATCACCCGCAGAACCGTTCTCGCGTTGGCGCTCGCCGCGAGCAGTGCCGGCGCGCTGGCGCAGAACAAGGTCAACCTCGGCGTCGCGATTCCCGCGGCGACGCACAGCTTCACCGCCGGCATCGTCTGGTGGGCCAACGAAGCGAAGAAGGAGCTCGAGAAGAAGTACCCGGATCTGAAGGTCACGGTCAAGACCGCCGCGAACGCGGGCGAACAGGCGAACCAGCTGCAGGACCTGCTGACGGTCACGAAGATCAATGCGCTGGTCGTGTTCCCGTTCGAATCCGCGGCGCTGACCAAGCCCGTCGCGCAGGTCAAGAGCAAGGGCGTGTACGTCACCGTCGTCGACCGCGGCCTGACCGACGAGTCGGCGCAGGACGCCTACGTCGCCGGCGACAACACCGCGTTCGGCCGCATCCCGGCCGAGTTCATCGCGAAGCAGCTGAACGGCAAGGGCAACATCGTCGCGCTGCGCGGCATCGCGACGACGCTCGACAACGAGCGCATGGACGCGTTCAACGCCGTGATGAAGAACCACCCCGACATCAAGCTGCTCGACGCGAAGTACGGCAACTGGAACCGCGACGATGCGTTCAAGGTGATGCAGGACTACCTGACGCGCTTCAAGCAGATCGACGCGGTCTGGGCCGCCGACGACGACATGGCGGTCGGCGTGCTGAAGGCGATCGACCAGGCCAAGCGCACCGACATCAAACTGGTGTTCGGCGGTGCCGGCGCGAAGGGCGCGATCAAGACGCTGATGGACGGCAGCGATCCGCGCATCCAGGCGAACGTCTCGTACTCGCCGAAGTTCATGTACGACGCGATCAAGCTGACCGCCGAGGCGCGCCTGAAGGGCGAGAAGCTGCCGGCGAAGACGATCATCCCGTCGGTGCTGATCACCAAGGCGAGCGCGAAGGAGTTCTACTTCCCCGACTCGCCGTTCTGAGGACAGTTGAAGGAGAACCCGCCATGGCGCGCCCCATCACGCTCTTCACCGGCCAGTGGGCCGACCTGCCGCTCGCCGAGCTCGCACCGCTGGCCCAACGGATGGGCTACGACGGCCTCGAGCTCGCGTGCTGGGGCGACCACTTCGACGTGCGCCAAGCGCTCGCGTCGAAGCCATACCTGGACGACAAGCGCGCGCTGCTCGACGCGCACGGGCTGCGCTGTTTCGCGATCGGCAATCACCTCGTCGGCCAGGCCGTGTGTGATCCGATCGATGCGCGGCACGAGGCGATCCTGCCGGCCCATGTGTGGGGTGACGGCGATCCCGAGGGGGTGCGCCAGCGCGCTGCGCACGAGCTGAAAGACACCGCGCGCGCCGCGGCCGCGTTCGGCGTCCCGACCGTCACCGGCTTCACCGGTTCGTCGATCTGGCATTCGGTCTACGGCTTTCCGCCGACGACGCAGGCGTATTGGGACGCAGGCTTCGCCGACTTCGCGCAGCGTTTCGGGCCGATCCTCGACGCGTTCGACGAGGCCGGCGTGAACTTCGCGCTCGAGGTGCACCCGACCGAGATCGCCTTCGACATCGCGACCAGCGAGCGCGCGCTCGCCGCGGTCGGTGGCCACGCGCGCTTCGGCTTCAACTTCGATCCGAGCCACCTCGGCTACCAGGGCGTCGACTACATCCAGTTCATCCGCCGCTTCGGGCCGCGCATCTTCAACGCGCACATGAAAGACGTGTGGTGGGGCAAGGGCGACGGCAGCGTCGGCACCTTCGGCGGCCACACCAGTTTCGGCGACCCGCGCCGCGGCTGGGACTTCCGCAGCGTCGGCCGCGGCATGATCGACTTCGAGTCGCTGATCGTCGCGCTCAACGATGTCGGCTACGCGGGGCCGTTGTCGGTCGAGTGGGAAGACAGCCGCATGGACCGCGTGCACGGCGCCACCGAGAGCGCCGCGTTCTGCCGGCGGCTCGACTTCAAGCCGGCGCAGGGCGCGTTCGACGCGGTCTTCGACAAGAGCCGGCAGGCGCCAAGGACATGAGCGACGGCCTTGCGGATCGGCAGCTGCCGAATCGACGTTTGCGGTATGCCATGGTCGGCGGCGGCCGCGACGCCTTCATCGGCGCGGTGCACCGCCACGCGATGGCGCTCGACGGGCACTACGAGCTCGTCGCCGGCGCGCTGTCCGCGTCGCCCGAGAAGGCCCGCGCGTCGGGCCGTGACCTGCACCTGGCCGACGCGCGCAATCATGCGGCATGGCAGGCGCTGCTCGAAGACGAGCTGAAGCGGCCGGCCGACGAACGCATCGACCTCGTCAGCATCGTCACGCCCAATCACGTGCACTACGAGGTCGCGCGCGCCTTCGTCGATGCCGGCTTTCATGTCGTGTGCGACAAGCCGCTGGTGCACACGAGCGCGCAGGCCGACGACCTGGTCGCGCGCGTCGCGCAGCGCGGCACGCTGTTCGCGGTGACCTACAACTACACCGGCTACCCGATGGTGCGGCAGGCGCGCGAGATGGTGCGCGCGGGCGCGATCGGTGCGGTGCGCAAGGTCATCGTCGAGTACCACCAGGGCTGGCTCGCGACGCAGCTCGAGGCCGGGGCGAACAAGCAGGCCGGCTGGCGCACCGACCCGGCGCGCAGCGGCCTCGCCGGCGCGATCGGCGACATCGGCTCGCATGCCGAGCACCTCGCGCTGACCGTCACCGGCCTCGAGATCGAGAGCCTGTGCGCCGAGCTGACGAGCTTCGTGCCGGGCCGCCGGCTCGACGACGACGGCAACCTGCTGCTGCGCTTCGCGAACGGCGCGCGCGGCGTGCTGATCGCGTCGCAGATCGAGGTCGGCAACGAGAACGACATCCGCCTGCGCGTGTTCGGCGAGCGCGGCATGCTCGACTGGCGCCAGGAAGAGCCGAACCACCTGGTGCACGCGCCGATCGACGGCCCGCGGATGATCCTGACCCGCAACTCGCCGTGGCTCAGCGAGCCCGCGCGGCGTGCCTGCCGCCTGCCGGCCGGGCACCCGGAGGCGTTCATCGAGGCGTTCGCGAACCTGTATGTCGGCGTCGCGGCCGACATCCGTTCACGCCTGGCGCACGGCGTGCCGGCCTCGGCCGAAGACGCCGATTACCCGCGCATCGAAGACGGTGCGCGCGGCGTGCGCTTCATCGAGAAGACGGTCGAGTCGGCGGCGAGCGCGCAGAAGTGGACTTCGATGCGCTGAGCCCGAACCGCGTTCAGCCCAAGGTGTCGGCCCAGATCGAGCGCGCCCAGCTGAACGCGAGCGCCGCTTCGAGCTCGTTCGGCGCCGCCGACAGGCCGCCCGAGCCGGGCACCGGCACGAAGGTCTTCTCGGCCGCCGCGTACCCGTGCACGCTCGCGATGTGCACCGCGCGGGTGTCGTCGACGAAGCTGTAGCAGGTGTTGCTCAGCATCGGCGCGGGGTCGGGCTCCCAGTCGTTCAGCTCGGCGACGATCGCTGCCGCGACGACCTTCGCGTGGCTGTTCGCCATGTGCCCGCTCTTCGGCATCAGCGAGGCGATCTGGATCGAGTCGCCGATCACGTGGATGTGCCGCGCCGCGGTCGATTCGAAGTTCAGCCAGTTCACGTTGCACCAGCGCGCGTTCGAGTTCGCGAGGCCGGTCGCGACCGCGATCGCGCCGGCGCGCATCGGTGGCAGCACGTTCAGCACGTCGGCGCGCACGTCGTCCTGGATCTCGAACTTGACGCTGTTCGTCGCCGCGTCGACGGCGATCGCCTTGTGCTGCGGCCGGTACTCGAGCAGGCCCTTGTACGACTCGGCCCAGACACGCTTGAACAGCGCGCCTTTGCTCGTCACGTCTTCGTTCGCGTCGAGGATCAGCACCTTCGACTTCGGCTTCGCGGTCTTGAAGTAGCTCGCGACCAGCGACGCGCGCTCGTACGGCCCGGGTGGGCAGCGGTACGGCGCCTCGGGGATCGCGATCGCGAACACGCCGCCGTCCGGCATCGCCTGCAGCTGGCGGTGCAGTGCGACCGTCTCCGCACCGGCCTTCCAGGCCTGCAGGATGCGGCCCGATTCGCTGGCGGCGCGCAGCCCGGCGACCCCGTCCCAGATCATCTCGACGCCCGGCGCGAGCACGAGCTTGTCGTAGCGCAGGCTGGCGCCGGATGCGAGCACCGCGACGCGCTGGACCGGGTCGATGCGCGCGACGCGGTCGCGCACGACGCGCACGCCGTGCAGCGCGGTCAGGCTGTCGTAGGGTCGCGTGATGTCGTTCATCGTGCGGCTGCCGCCGACGACAAGGTTCGACAGCGGGCACGAGACGAATGCCGCCTCGGGCTCGACCAGCACGACATCGAGCTTGTGCTGCGAGAGCAGGCGCAGGTACTTCGCGGCCGTCGCGCCGCCGTAGCCGCCGCCGACGACGAGCACGCGCGCGCTGTCGGGCGCGCCGATCGCGCCCACCGCGCAGCCGGCCGGGCCGAGCGCCGCCAGGCCGCCGAGTGCGGCGGCCGCGCCGGTGCGCTTCAGCAGGTCGCGGCGCTTCATGGTCGGCTCGATGCCGCGGCGGGCCACGCGAAGTAGGCCGCGAGCTGCGCGATCTGCGCGTCGCTGTAGCCCTTCGCGAGTTGCGGCATCACGCTGCCGGGCCGCACGCCGTTCTTGAAGGCCTGCATCTGCTCGGTCAGGTAGGGCGCCGGCATGCCGGCCAGCGTACGCATCGCGACGCCGGGCGGCGTGTGGCCGTCGGTGCCGTGGCATTGCGCGCAGGTCGCCGCGAGGCTGCGCGCGCGCAGTGCCGCGGCGTCTTGCGCGGCCGCAGGACCGGCGGCCGACAGCGCGGCGGCGAACAGCAGCGAACCGGGTTTGATCATGGGGGCGTCTCGTGGGCCGGGAGCGTGTAGTGTCGCGCCAGTTCGGGCGGCAGCGGCGAATCGAGCAGCGCGCAGCTCAGGCGCAGCGCATCGGCGGCGCCGTCGCCGAGGCGGTCGAGGGTGCTGTGCTGCAGCGCTGCGTCGACCCAGCCGCGGGTGAGCGCCGGCCGCTGCATCGACGGCAGCGCCTGCAGTTGCCGCAGCGCGCGCACGAGACCCTCGGCGTGCGGCGGCGTGCAGGGCGGGATCGGCCCGCGCCACCGCGCCATCGCCGCGTCGTACCAGGCGATGCCGGGCGCGGCCGCGTCCGGTGCGTCGGCGGCGTCGATCGGCACCATGCGCGACAGGAACGCGCTGTAGGTCGCGATCGCCACCACATCCCGCCGCGGCAGCTGCGCCAGATCGCTCGCCGCGGCGCCGCGCGCGCCGCTGCCGGAGGCGCTGCCCAGGCGCCGGCGCATCTCGAGCCAGTGCAGCCGGTCGATCGGCCGCACGGCGCCGCGCGCGGCCATCACGCGGCGCGTCGCTTCGAGCAGCTGCCGGCGCGCCGCGGGCGACTGGCGGCGCATGCGCGAGACCAGCGTCTCGAACCACGGCAGCCGCGCGCGGCCCGAGAGCTGACGCGCGTAGGCGAGCAGCGCGCGCGCCTCGGGCGTGTCGTCGGTCTCGATCTCCCAGGCGCGCGCGGCGCGCCGGCTGTCGGGCGGCAACAGCAGCGCGAGCACCGCAGCCTGCAGTTCGAGCGCGCCATTGACGCGCGACAGGTGGAAGATCGCGCGGCGCTCGGGGTCGACCTCGTCGGCGCTGGCGCTGGCGATGTCGGTCATCGGGTGGCCTCGCGGTTCGGGTGTCGGGCGTTGTCAGAGCGTTGCGGCGCTGCGAAAGCCGAACAGGCCGACCAGCAGCAGTGTCGGGAACTGTCGCACCGCGTGGTTGTATTCGAGCACCGCGGTGTCGAACTGGCGCCGCGCGAACGCGAGCGTCGCGTCGCTGGCCTGCAGCTGCGCCGTCAACGCCGCCAGCTCGCTGCCCGGCGCGCTCTGCACCGGCAGCCGCGCGCGCGCCTCGGCGAGGATGCCGTCGGCCAGGCGCAGGCTGGTGATCGCGCCGGTCGCGCCGGGGCGCAGCTTCGCGTGCGCGCAGGCCGCGTCGACCTGCCCACAGGCCGCGCGCAAGGCCTCGATGCGCGGCGCGGCGTGGGTCAGCAGCGGCGCGAGCGCGTCGAGCAGCTGAAGCAGCAACGCATGGCGCGCGCGAAACTCCGCGTCGACCGGCGCAAACTGGCGCACGATCGCGCCGCGCAGCCGAACCAGCCGGTTGTAGGCGCCGACGCTCCAGAACAGCAGCACCGCTGCGACGCCGACGATGACTTGGGTGGTGGTCATGGGGCCGCACTCTACGACAACGCACGCGCGATGCTTCGATGCAGAGCGAAGCATTTGTGAGCGGCTGCATTCGATCATCCGGGCATCGACAACAATCCGGCTTTGGCACCATGTCCGATGCTCCCGCTCCGATCTTTTTCGCACTCGTCGCCGGCGTGTTCGCGCTCGGCGGCTTCGTCAAGGGCGTCGTCGGCCTGGGCCTGCCGACGATCGCGATGGGCCTGCTCAGCGTGCTGATGCTGCCGGCGCAGGCCGCGGCGCTGCTGGTCGTGCCGTCGCTGATCACGAACCTGTGGCAGATCGGCGGGCCGGGGCTGGCCGCGCTGTTGAAGCGGCTCGCGCCGATGCTGCTCGGCGTCTGCGCCGGGGCCTGGGCGGGCGCCGGCTGGTTGACCGGCCAGGGTGCGTCGCTCGCGAGCCTGGGCCTGGGTCTGGCGCTGCTCGCCTACGCCGCGCTCGGGCTGCTGCACTGGCGTCCGCGCGTGGCGCCGGCGCACGAGGCCTGGCTCGCACCGCTGGTCGGCCTCGCGACCGGCCTGGTCACCGCCGCGACCGGCGTGTTCGTGATCCCGGCCGTGCCCTACCTGCAGGCGCTCGGCATGGAGAAGGAAGAGCTGGTGCGTGCGCTCGGCATCTCGTTCCTCGTCTCGACGATCGCGCTCGGCATCACGCTCGGCAGCAGCGGTGCGCTGCAGACCGGCGCGCTCGCCGGTTCGGCGCTCGCGCTGCTGCCGGCGCTGGCCGGCATGGGCGCGGGCCAGTGGCTGCGGCTGCGCGTGCAACCCGAGACCTTCAAGACGATCTTCTTCTGCGGCCTGCTCGCGCTCGGCGCGTACCTCGCGGTGCGCAGCGCGCTGCACCTGGGCTGACCCGACATGACCTCACCCGAACCGCGTTTCGCGAAAGTCGCCGCGATGATCGGCGACCCGACCCGCGCGCGCATGCTGGCGGTGCTGATGGGCGGCGAGTTCCTCGCGGCCGGCGAGCTCGCGAGCGCTGCCGGCGTCAGCGCACAGACCGCGAGCGCGCACATCGCGAAGCTGCTCGACGCCGAACTGGTGGTGCTGCGCACGCAGGGGCGGCACCGCTACGTGCGGCTCGCCGGCGAAGAGGTTGCGCATGTGCTGGAGGCGCTGTCCTTCGTCGCCGAGCGCAGTGTGAACGCCGACAAGTGGCAGCGCGGCGCCTACAGGCCGCTGAAGGCAGCGCGCACCTGCTACCGGCACATCGCCGGCGAACTCGGCGTCGCGCTGTTCGAAGGGCTGCTCGCGCGCGGCACGCTCGCGGCGCGCGACGGCCACTACGCGCTCAGCGCGGCGGGGCGCGACGAGCTGGGCGCGCTGGGCATCGAGCTGCCGGGCGAGGCCACCGACGCGCGCCGCTTCGCGCACGCGTGCTTCGACTGGTCGGAGCGGCGCGATCACCTTGCCGGCAGCCTGGCGGTCACGCTGCTCGATCACAGCCTTGAACAAGGTTGGCTGCGGCGCACGAAGGACTCGCGCGCCTTGCTGCTCACGCCACCCGGTGCGCAGGCACTCGCGCCGTGGCTCAGGCCGTGAGCCAGCGCTCGTAGCCGGCGCGCCGCAGCGCGCAGGCCGGGCACGCGCCGCAGCCGTAGCCCCAGGCATGGCGCTGCGTGCGCTGGCCGAGGTAGCAGGTGTGGGTGTGCTCGATGACCAGCTCGACCAGCGGCGTGCCGCCGAGCTGCTCGGTCAGCGCCCAGGTCTGCGCCTTGTCGAGCCACATCAGCGGCGTGTCGATCGTCATCGGCGCGTCGAGCCCGAGGCTGATCGCGACCTGCAGCGCGCGCAGCGTGTTGTCGCGGCAGTCGGGGTAGCCGGAGAAGTCGGTCTCGCACATGCCGCCGACCAGCACGCTCGCGCCACGGCGGTACGCGAGCGCGGCGGCGAAGTTGAAGAACATCAGGTTGCGGCCCGGCACGAAGGTGTTCGGCAGACCTTGCGCGCTGATCTCGATCGCGCGCGCGTCGGTCAGCGCGGTGTCGGAGATCTGGCCGAGCAGCGCGAGGTCGAGCAGGTGATCGTCGCCGAGCCTGCGCGCCCAGTGCGGGAACTGCGCCTGCAGCGCGGCGCGCACCCGTGGCCGGCATTCGAGCTCGACCGCGTGGCGCTGACCGTAGTCGAAGCCGATCGTCTCGACATGTGCGTAGCGTTCCAGCGCCCAGGCGAGGCAGGCGGTCGAATCCTGCCCGCCGGAGAACAGGACCAGCGCATGGCGCGGGTCGCTTGCCACATCAAGCACCGCGAATTTCGCCTTGGCCGAGGACGATCCACTTCATCGACGTCAGGCCTTCGAGACCGACCGGGCCGCGCGCGTGGAACTTGTCGGTGCTGATGCCGATCTCGGCGCCGAGGCCGTACTCGAAGCCGTCGGCGAAGCGGGTCGACGCGTTGACCATCACGCTGGCCGAATCGACCTCGCGCAGGAAGCGCATCGCGTGCGAGTGGGTCTCGGTCAGGATCGCGTCGGTGTGGTGCGAGCCGTAGCGGTTGATATGGGCGATCGCCGCATCGAGGCCGGCGACGATCTTCACGCTGATGACCGGCGCGAGGTATTCGTCGGACCAGTCCTGCTCGGTCGCCGCGGCGAGCGCCAGGCCCGGCACCGGGCGCAGCAGCGCGAGCGAGGCCGCATCGCCGCGCATCTCGACGCCCTTCGCAGCGAACAGCGCGCCGAGCGGCGGCAGGAACGCGGGCGCGATCGCCGCGTGCACCAGCAGCGATTCGGCCGCGTTGCACGGGCTGTACTTCTGCGTCTTCGCGTTGTCGGTCACGCGCAGCGCGAGTTCGAGTTCGGCGCTCGCGTCGACATACACGTGGCAGTTGCCGTCGAGGTGCTTGATCACCGGCACCTTCGCTTCGCGCGCGACGCGCTCGATCAGGCCCTTGCCGCCGCGCGGGATGATCACGTCGACCGCCTCGGGCGAGCCGATCAGGTAGCCGACCGCGGCGCGGTCGGTCGTCTGCACCAGCTGCACCGCGTCGGGCGGCAGGCCGGCGTCGACCAGCGCCGCCTGCACCAGCTGCCACAGCGCGAGGTTCGAGTGGATCGCCTCCGAGCCGCCGCGCAGGATCGCCGCGTTGCCGCTCTTGATCGCCAGCGACGCGGCCTCGATCGTGACGTTCGGCCGGCTCTCGTAGATCATCCCGAACACGCCCAGCGGCACGCGCATCTGGCCGACCTGGATGCCGCTCGGGCGCCGGCGCAGGTTCGTGATCTCGCCGATCGGATCGGGCATCGCGGCGATCTGCTCGCAGCCCTGCGCGACGGTCTCGATGATCGCGTCGCTCAGCTTCAGCCGATCGACCAGCGGCGCGGCCAGGCCGGCCTGGACGGCGGCATCGACATCGAGCGCGTTGGCGCGGCGCAGCACCTCGGGCGCGGCGCGCAGCCGGTGCGCGAGGGCGAGCAGCGCGGCGTTCTTCGCGGCGGTCGGCGCCGCGGCCATGCGTGCGCTCGCGGCGCGCGCGGCCGCGCCCATGTGGGCGATCACGGCTTGCAGGTCGGTCGAGGTCATCGCGCGATTGTCGCAAACCGGGGCTGATCCTGCCCGGCGCAGCCCGCCGGTCAGTTCACGCGGTCGGTCTGGCGCAGCAGCACGCACTGCGGGTGCAGCGACCAGCGTTTCGACTGGCACTGCTGCAGCATGCAGCGGTACAGCGCGAACTCGGTCCGGCCTTCGCAGGCGCTGCGCGGATTGGCGGCGACCGGCGTCGCGGCGGCGGTGCGTGTCGACCGCGTCGGTGCTGCGGGGGTCTGGCGCCGGCCGGCGGCGGGGGACTCGCCGGCGAGCAGGCGCGCCGGGTCGGGTGCGGCGGCCGAAGCGGGTTCCGGCGTGGGCGGCGTGGCCGCTGCGACGGTTGTCGGCGGTGGCGCCGCCGGCTCGGTTGGCGCCCGGGCGGGGGCGGGCTCCGGCGCCTGGGCCTGAGCCCGCGTCGGGGGCGGTACCGATGCGGCCGGCGTCGGTGTCGCTGGCGTCGGTGCCGACG